>JAZUSJ010000214.1:0-11025 GCA_045606685.1 Eubacteriales bacterium | reverse complement strand
GGGAGGGGGACCGCAGCGGAGCGCAGTTGACCGAGGTACGAGGGAAACAAGTGACGCGGTTGCGGTGGTAGGGGTTCCCATACGGACGCTCTTTTACCAAGAGCAGAACGTGAAAAAGCCACCACGTATGTGATGGCTTATTTCATTTATCTCCGCTTATTCCTCAGCCCGATGTGACAGCTTTTTTGTGTTATTCCTCAAACTGGCTATGGTACAGCTTTGCGTAAAGCCCGTTCTCAGCAAGCAGCGAGTCGTGCGTGCCGCGCTCGACAATGTCACCGTCTTTCATAACAAGGATCAGATCGCATTGCTTGATGGTGGAAAGGCGGTGCGCCACGATGAACGAGGTGCGTCCCTGCATCATCTGCGCAAACGCGCTTTGGATCTTTTGCTCGGTACGCGTGTCGATCGAGGAGGTCGCCTCGTCAAGGATCAGCATAGGCGGCAGGTGCAGCATGACGCGTGCAATGCAAAGCAGCTGTCGCTGGCCCTGGGAGAGCGTGTCATTGTCCCCTCCAATAACGGTATCGTAGCCGTTGGGCAATCTCTTGATGAACGAGTGCGCGTGGCAGGCCTTGGCAGCAGCCACGATCTGCTCCTCAGTCGCGTCGGGATGACCGAGCGCGATATTGGCACGAACCGTGTCGTGCGAGAGGTGCGTATCCTGCAGCACCATGCCGATGTTGGCGCGCAGGCTGTTTCTCGTTACGTTGCGCGTGGGCGTGCCGTCCACCAGAATATCCCCCTCGGTGGTATCGTAAAAGCGCATGAGCAGGTTGATCAGCGTGGTCTTTCCGCAGCCCGTGGGGCCGACGATGGCCACGCGCTGACCGTCCTTGACAGAAAGGGAAAGATTTTTGATCAGGGGACGCTCGGGGACGTAGGAGAAGCTGACGTGATCGAATGCAACCTCACCGCGTGCCTCTCCCAGCACAGCCGCGTCGGGGGCATCGGGCGTTTCGGGCTGTGCGTCGATCAGCTCAAACAGTCTGCCTGCGCAGGTCAGCGCATTTTGCAGCTCGGTGATCACGCCCGAGATCTCGTTGAAGGGCTTTGTGTACTGATTTGCATACGAAAGGAAGCAGGAAAGCTGGCCAACGCTCAGTGCCGCGCCACCCGTGGCGATGGCCATCAGCGCACCCACCAGCACCACGCCCGCATACACAAGGTTATTGACAAAGCGCGTGGAGGGGTTGGTCAGGGAAGAGAAAAAGGTCGCCTTTTGCGAGATCTTTGCTAAGCGATCGTTGACGCGGTCAAAATCCGCCAAGGCCTCATCACCGCGGTTGAATGCGGTCACCAGCTTGTGATTGCCGATCATTTCGTCCACAATGGCGGTCTGCTCGGCACGCGTTTTGGATTGATTCTGGAAATACGTGTGCGTCTTTTTGGTAATAAAGGCGGCCACGAACAAGGAAAGCGGCGTGACCAGCACCACCACCAGCGCAATGCCGGGATGCACCGAAAACATGATCAGCAGCGTTCCGAGAATGGTCAGAATGCCCGTAAAGAACTGGGAAAAGCCCAAGAGCAGGCCGTCGGTCACAGCATCCGCATCTGAGATGACACGGCTGACCGTATCGCCAATGGGATGCGTGTCAATGTAGGAGAGCGGCAGGATCTGTATGCGCTCAAAAGCATCCTGGCGCAGTCTGCGCACAATGCCAAAGGCGATGCGGTTGTTGCAAACGTTCATCAGCCATTGCAAAAGGGCTGTTGCGCCAATGGCAATGCAGATCAGGATCAGAATGGCGGGAATGGTGTTGAGCTGCTCGGCACCAAGGCCAAAGGGCTGCACGATCTTGCACAAAAGTCCGAATACGGCACGCTCGGCAAAGGTTTGGCTGCCGGCCAAAAGGTCAATGGCATCACCCGTCAGCACGGGGATGCAGAGCGTCAGCACCACCGATACTGCTGTGCACAAAAGCGAGAGCAGCAAAAGCAGGCGGTAATGCTTTAAGTATTTGAGTGTACGGAGGATGGTTTTGGTTTTCATGCGCCCTGTCCTCCTTTGAACTGAGAATCATAGATCTCGCGATATACCTCGCAGCTCTCCAGCAGAGCGTCGTGCGTGCCTTGTCCAACCACGCAGCCGTCCTCCAGCACAAGGATCAGATCGGCATGCGCAATGGATGCGGTGCGCTGGGAAACGATAAAGACGGTGGGCTTGTGCGGGAGTGCCTTGATAGCATGGCGCAATGCGGCATCGGTGGCGAAATCCAGCGCACTTGCGCTGTCGTCCAGAATCAGCACGGGGGATTTTGCAACCAATGCGCGGGCAACGGTCAGCCTTTGACGCTGGCCGCCCGAAAAATTGGTACCGTTTTGCATGACGGGTGCATCCAGCCCCTCGGGCTTTTGTTTTACGAAATCCTTGGCCTGCGCAGCCTCAAGCGCCTCCCAAAGCTGCTCGTCCGTTGCATTTTCGTTGCCCCAAAGCAGATTGGAGCGGATTGTACCGCTGACCAGCACCGCCTTTTGCGGCACGGTGACGACCGTGTCGCGCAGGACTACGGGATCGTAGCCCTTGACGTCCTTGCCGCCAACGTGAATGTGTCCCTCGGTGGCATCGTAAAAGCGGGGGATCAGCCCCACCAGCGAGGATTTGCCCGAGCCTGTACCGCCAATGATACCCACGGTGGTGCCGGGCTTGACCGAGAAGGTGACGTTTTGCAGAGAGGGTGCGCCCGCACCGCGATAGGTCAGCGACACGTTCTCAAAGCAAACGCAGCTGCCGTCCTCCTTATCGGGGGCAGGGGTGCAGGCAGGCATGCCTGCGGGGATATCCATGACCGATTGAATGCGGCCGCCGCAGGCAACCGCCTTGGTGACTGTAATGATGGTGTTGGCCAGCTTGACAAGCTCGACTAAGATCTGCGACATATAGCTGACCAGCGCAATCAGCTCGCCCTGCGTCACGCCATCGGGCAAGCCGAACTGACGCGAGCCAAACCACACAAGTGCGGCAATGCCTCCGTTGACCAAAATAAAGGTCAGGGGATTCATCAGTGCGGTGATCCTGCCCGTAAAGTTCTGCAGCGCGGTCTGCGCGCGATTGACCTTGCCAAATTCCTCGATCTCACGCTGCTGCAGGCCAAACGCACGCACCACGCGCACGCCGCGCAGCGTTTCGCGCGTCTTGGCGGTCACACCGTCCAGTCTGCTCTGAATGCGCTTGTAGAGCGGAATGCCTGTCAGAATAACGGTGAAGACGACGATGGAAAGCAGCGGAATGACCGCCACAAAGATCCACGCAAGGTTCGGCTTGACCAAAAAGGCCATGATCATGGCACCGAACACAATGACGGGGGAGCGCAAAAGCAGGCGCAGCGTCAGGTTGATGCCGGTTTGTATTTGATTTGTATCGCTTGTCATACGCGTGATCATGGCGGAAACGCCCAGCGAGTCGGTCTGCTCGTGCGAGAAGGATTGCAGGTGCGCAAAAAGGTCGTGGCGCAAGGCCTTCGCGCTGCCCACAGCCGCACGGGCGGAAAAGTATTGCGCGACCAGCGTGCAGGAAAGGCCGACCACAGAGAGCAGCACCAGAAGCCCGAACATGCGCCAGATATAGCCCACGTCACCTGCCTCAATGCCGCCGTCCACAATGCTTGCCACCACCAGCGGCACGCAAAGGTCAAAGCAGGCCTCCAGCAGCTTGAAAAGCGGCGCAACCACGCATTCCATTTTGTATTTTCGCAAATATTTCCAAATTAGTTTCATACGGTCCTCTGTGAATGATTATCATGAATGTAAGCTTATGACTTCAATTTGTAGCTTCTGTTTTTATTGCTGCCTTGGGCAACGATAATGTCCTCCGTTACCATTTCAGCAAGTAAACGGCGAGCTCTTGCCTCCTTAACACCGAGTAATTCAGCAATATCTGTAGTTTTAGCGGCAATTTTCTCTGTTAAATAGGTAACAACAGCTTGTTTTTGAATTTGAGATTTGGTTTTAGTTGTTTTATCGCTACTTTTTATCGCTACTTTTTTATCGCTACTTTTACCAATGAATAGCGATAACGTGATTCTGTCCGGCTCAAAATTTTCAACGATCACGGGAGCGGACCAGCCTTGCTTTTTCCAAACGCTGAAAATATTTGGAATACCGCTGCCTGCGCGCTCGCCAACGTCAATGAGGTTAAACATCTTGATAAGCGTACTGTTACGAGGATCGGAAACACCGCCACTCTTTGCAGCCTCTACGTCGATACGGAAACCGCCGGGGTTGGAAAGCGTGATAACGTCTTTCTTCTTGATGATAACAAGTCCTTGTCTGCCGTAATAATCTGCGTTTATCAAGCAATTTGCAAGCGCTTCTCGAAGCGCCTGGTGAACGGGTGTATCGTCAATGCGATCTCCGCCCTCGAGCTTGAACGGGATTTTTATGTCCTGCGTGATCTTGTTGTAAACGCGGAAATAGAAATCGTAAACGTTTCCGCTCCAATCGCCCGACGAGGATACAACGCGGTCTGTCCAACGGGTGTTAGGGTCGAGCTGCTCTTGGTAGTCAAGGAAATACGCGGGGAATTCTTTTACGATCTCATATTCATAGCCAAACATCAGAAGACCTGCGGCGGTGGGGTGCATCTTTCCATCGCCAGATCTTCCGACCGCGCCGAGCTTGTAAAGGAACTCCACGTCTTCAAGCTCCTCCCAAACGTGTCCGGGACGGTAGGTCTTCATACGGATACGGTAACGCTTCACGCTGTCGTAATCGAAAACATCAAGCTCCATATTTTCAAGCACGAGCATATCCTGCGTCTTGATTGCCGCGTCACGCATCATTGCTTGGACTTCTTCCTTGGTACACTTGTAATCACCCTCACCGTTACGGCGATAGCTTCCCGAAAGAGGATTACCGTCGATATACACGGGCTTATCGCTACGCTGCGCGCGAGGTACACGGATAGCCACAATATGCTTGCCGTCAACATCCTCAATGGTTACGTCCTTATCAGAGAGAATATTGGCGCTGACCTTGTTCGCGTTGTTGACAATACCCCAAAAATCTTTTATCAGCTTTTCTGGATCGGGTAAGTCAACGGGGTGCAGGGATTTGTCTTTGTATTCTTCCACGCCAAGCAGAATGATACCTCCAAGCGTGTTAGCAAATGCGGAGTAAGTTTCCCAAATACTATGAGGCAGGCCACCAAGGGCTTTTTTTGCTTCAATGCGATTATTCTCTTTGTATTTCTCTATACTTGTAAAATCGATCATCAATGCTCTCCCGTTTCCTACAGATTCATGATAGCAGCTTTTCTCAATGGCATAATACTTCACTATACATTATAACACAGATCGGTAAAATAATCAAGAGCAAACAAACACGACACAGTCAATCTTATAAAAGTAAAGCACCGCTTCAGCTGAGGTGTCAAACGGCTGTGTTGAAATGGGATGGAAAGTATGGTATAATAAAAGCGCAAAAGGCTTATAAACCCAATAAGGAGGAGCGGACCATGTCTATCGGCTCGAATATCAAAAAGATTCGCCGCGAGCGGGAAATGACTCAGGAGCAGCTGGCACAATGCCTGGGTATCACGGCCAATGCCGTGTCGCAATGGGAATGCGACCGCACAGCTCCCGATATTTCCCAGCTTCCGATTCTGGCAAGAGTGTTGCAGGTGAGTACAGACCGACTGTTGGGCATTGATTTTAGCAAGGATGAGCAAGAGATCCGACGGATCTTTGAGGAATCCTTGGCTTGCAATCGGACGGGACAGTTTGCAAGATCGGTGGAAATTGCGAGAAACGGCTTGAAGCAATACCCCAGATCCTATCAGCTCATGGCAAGACTTGCCGAGGGACTGCTTGCCATGCAGGGCAGCGAGCAGGAAATGGAGCGGCTTTGCGATAAGATCCTGAAGGAATGCACAGAGAGCGGCCCTCGCGATCAGGCATACAGAATCAAGATCCTTCTGTACGGAAAACGCGGGAAATACGACGAGATCATGGAAATGGCTGAGGATCTGCCCCATATATGGGTGTCCCAAGAGGAGATCCGCATGCGCTGGAATACCGATACTGACGAGGAGCGTCGAGCTGAGCTTGTCCGCTATGCCAAAACGTACGTGGGGAGTCTTACGACCTGCCTTGGAAAGATCGCAAGCCTGCCGTGTTATACTCCAAGGGAAAAGATCGGTATTCAAAGTCAGATCATCGATTTGATGAAGGTTGTGTACCCTGAGGAGGATTACCTTTCCCAAGCGGCCATTTTGGCCTCGGCATATTATCATATTGCGTCGCTTTACGTTCAGCTTGGTGAGCACGGTCAAGCTCTGGCTGCTCTTGACGGGGTGTGCAGGTATTCCGTTTACTGTGACAGTCACGACGGGAAGTATACCTCCCCTGCATATCGAGGGTGTCATGCGGAAAGTATGAATACAAAGGAGCGCTCGCATTGTCGGGAATTTGCGGCATTGCTTGGTAAGGATTCCGCTTTTGATGCTTTGCGGGAGAGTCCCGGGTACGCGGCAGTGATGAAAAGGCTGGTCGCAAACCAAGAGGGAGGACAGGACTCATGAAAAAAATCGGCAGCTTTATCTTGAATTCGGTCGTTCTTTTCTGGAGTTATTTTCTCAGCTCTTCGCTGTGCCTTTTGGTGCTGCAAACCGCGATGCGGATATTTATTGAGGCGGACAGTAAAGGAGAGTATCTGTGGAAAAGCGTTTGCATGTACGCGTTTATGCTGGGTACTTGCATGGTTTATCTGAAAGTCACGGCATCGACTCATAAAACCGGGTATTTTGCTTATATGAGCGGAAAAGAATGGAGCTTTCGGGAAACTTTGAAATATATTCTGAAAAATCCGGATTTTTGGTCAGCGAGTCTGGGCTTTGCCGTCTGGCCTGTAATGCTTCCCAAGCTTTTCGGGGCCATTCATCGGCTTTATTTCAGCCCTGAATTTTTGGCAAGCTTTCCTCGGGCGATTCTGTCCGTGGTAACGGTTTCTTTGCCGATCTTGATCTTGTCAGCCCTTGGCTGGCTGCTTGTTTTGCGCTCATGGTGCAAACATCGAATGCATACGCATCGAACTGACGAATTGCGAAAATTGAAATGAGAATCGGCTCGAAAGCAGCGCTGGGATCATTTTTTTAGTTCTTTGCGCCTGCTCGGGCTGTCGAGGTTCTCGCTGCGGCTCGGTCACACTCGCGTTCTGACATGCCATCGGCATGTCATTCATGACGCTCGTGACGCTCCGCTACGTCAGCCCCTACCGATGGGCGATTTGCTCGCCCATATTTGTGGCAACTATCCATAAAATAAACAAGGACTGCATTCATGTGATACAGTCCTTGTTTTGTGCGGATGATACCGCTGATTTATCAGTTCGATACGTTCTGATTCTTCTTGTTCTTGATCGCTCTAATGATCTCGGGCAGATACACGATACAAAGGTACAGCACGATGAAGGGCGTTGCCACGAACATGTACCAATAGGGGTGTGGCACAAGGTTGTACATCATCTGCAGGACGGGGTTGGTGGGATCGATCGAATACATGTAGTTGAGCTTGACGATATTGCCCGCCCAGTCCACGACGTTGTTTGTCACGGCGTAGCTGTTGAGATAAACGTTGATCAGATGCACGCAGGTGTAAATGCCTGCGGTCAGGGCAAGTGTTGTGGGGATGTAGATCAGCTTTTTCTTGGTCAGTCCCAGCGCAAACATCAGGATCGGAATGCCAAGCTCCAAGGTGTGCGGGAAGTAGTAGAAGAAAAAGGTCCAGGACAGGATCTCATATTCAGCCTGAGCCTGGTTAAGCACAAGTGCAATCAGCGCACCTACGCACCAGAGCAGTAAAAGGTTATTGATCACCTTGTTCTTGGTAATGACTGCAAAGGGGAGCAGCATGGCCGTGATCGAGCACATATGGAAGGGAAGGTATTCAATGGGAGAGTTCCAGGTCACCAGATTGAAAATAATGGCCGAGATCCCCGAAAAGGAAAGAATGAAAAGAACGATGGTTTTTGTTTTGTCGGAACGGTTTTTGAGTATGAAATATAAGCCTGTGATGATTGCGGCGGATAAGAGCAGCGTTGCGATATGCACGATGCCGTAAGAGCCCCAGAGCATAATGTCCTCCTATGATGTCTTTTTTTGTCGTCCGGGGCATTATAACAGAGAAGATGGGAAAAGTCAATAGCACAAATGCAGGATCGGCAAATCTTAATAATTCTTAATAATTCAGAAAAATGATCGCAAGTGATAAAATCACGCAAAAATCCTTGCCATAGCCAACGCTTTGTGCTATAATGAATGCATAGTCGTTTGGCCACCCCGAAAGGAGAATGAGTATGAATACCTTACCTCTCAATCACCATATCGCACTTTCTGCGTCCATGACGCCCGCCTTGCGCTGGGACGGCGTCACATCTATAGAGGAGCATCGAAAGGCCTGCACCCAAAAACTTAGTGAGCTGCTGGGACTGGATACCTTTGCCCCCTGCGATCCCATTTTTGAGATCACCGCACAGGACGAGCTCAAGGGACACAGACACATCCACTTCACGCTGCAGACAGAGCAGGGATATTTTACCCATTGTGATCTGCTTTTGCCCAAGCAGCAGACGGGCAAGCTGCCGCTTTGCGTAGCGCTCCAGGGGCATTCCAAGGGCTCTCATATCTCCTTGGGCGTTGCCAAGTACCCCGGTGACGAGCATTTGATCGCGGGCGGTGACCGCGATTTCTGCCTCCGTGCCGTAGACGAGGGCTTTGCAGCCCTTGCCATTGAGCAAAGAGCGTTCGGTCAATGCGGCGGTACCGAGCATGGGCCTGCCTGTGAGCGTCCCGCCATGACGGCTTTGCTGCTCGGACGCACCATCATAGGCGAGCGCGTTTGGGACGTCATGCGCGTGCTGGATGCCATAGAAGCCCATTTCGCTGATCTGATCACCATGAAGGGCTCGGTTCTCATGGGCAACTCGGGCGGTGGCACGGCTACCTATTATACCGCTTGCCTGGAGCATCGCTTTGACGGCTACATGCCCTCCTGTGCGGTTTGTACGTATCACGATTCCATCGTATCCATCCACCATTGTACCTGCAATTACGTTCCCGGCATCGCCCGCTACTTTGACATGGGCGACCTGGCTGTCATGATCGCGCCCAAAAAGCTGGTTGTGGTCTGCGGCAAGGACGACGATATTTTCCCGTTGCCTGCTGTTCGCCAAACGTTTGGCATCATAAAGGGACTCTATACCGCCTCTGACGCGCCCGACAACTGCGCGTTGGTGATCGGCCATGAGGGACACCGCTTTTATGCCGATGCCGCTTGGCCTGTCATGAAGGGGCTGCTGGCAAAAGGGAAATAAGCTGTAAATAGGGATTCAAAGAAAAGCCTTGGGGCCAAAGCTCACCAAGGCTTTTTGTGTTGTGGAGAGTTCCAAGGCTATGGCCGGAATCAGAACCAATGTTTGCGCCAAAGCGCAACCAAGTCTTATGGGTGTCCTGCGCAAACAATGCCCAAAGGAGAAAGCACCGCAAGGTGCTTTCTCCTTTGGGCGTGGTTCTGATTCGCCGAAGATGTCCGGTAAAAGATGACAATATTTTCGAAAACTGAATTTATTCAGTCAAGATTTCGATTCGGTAAAGATCAGATATTCTTGGTAAATATCCTCGATGTTCATTTGTATTAATCGTTCAATAGATGATTTATTACATAACTGTTGAACAAATTTTGTTCCAAGGTAATATCCGACGTCTCCATTTCCGTGATAACTAACCCAATCTCCAAAATAGCGTTGATTTGATTTTGTCATGGTGGGTAAATCCGAATGAAAATCTGCTAATATTTGCTTATAATGATTATTACACCATTCCAGCCAACCATTTTTATTTTGGTGATAATAGTTGAAGTCATTCACCAAAGCTTGTTCAAAGTACATTGCTATTCCTTCGGTAAACAACTGCCAAACGAAATTCCGAGTGTTATGTTCGCTCCATTGATGAAACGCACCGTATTGCTTGTGATATATGTGTCCCAATTCGTGATAAATCAGACCATACATTGCAGACACGTCACACCAATTTAATTCAAGAATTTTTTCTATTCCCAACAATACGACGTCTCGTCCATGTATGGTGGTTACCCATCCGGCAGCATTACAAAGACCGACGTACAAGACAACGTCAACGTTTAACTCACACCCCAAGCAATCAAGGATTTTTTTGTTTATACAGTCTGTAGTATAGCAAAATGAGGAATGCAAGGCTTTTAATTGAGGATTTTTATAAACTGCATTGAGAATTGGCAATATATCTTTTTCATAGTCAAAACTGCCGCTTGCCAAGCAATCCTTTAAGTCATCCTTGAAAATATCTGCAGAGCTATCATAAACAGAGTTAATATATAATTCCCATTTTTCAATGTTGAAATTCCCATCATCAAACAAGGTTTCAATTTGCGAATACGTGTCAATGATTGTTATCATATTGAAGCCCTCCTTTAAATTTCTGTTCAACGATACGTTCATTATATCAAACTTTTATAGAATTTTCAATATAAAAACTTCCTTTCGGCTTGGATTAAACACCATTATACCGAAAGGAAGTCAAAAGTTTGAATAATCATTTGTTATCAATTTTCTTTTCAATCGTAATACACGATGAAGTAAGCAATCTTTGTATTCTGCCACAAAGATTGCGGTAGGTTTTGAAGGTTTCTTCATCAATTACCTTCGTGTTATAGAGTAATTTGAGCCAGCTTTCTGTTTCAGCGCACTCTTTTCGTGCAATTTTGAATTTGGAGAGCATATCGGCAAGACTTTGCGGGTACTGCGCCTCGGTGATATTAGCAAACACGCTCGATGAGGATTTGCGAAGCTGAAATACAGTATTGGCATTGCCACTGATAGATTTGCAAAGCAATTCGCACTTCGTAGCAAGCTCTTCGGAGTATTCAAGCAATAGATTCTTTGCCATAATTCGCTCCTTTCGCATCTCAATCACGCCGCAGGCGTGGATGAAATCCGCCGCAGGCGGTATGTCCTCAGCCCACAGGGCTGTATGGAATCATCCCGAAGGGA
>JAZUSJ010000213.1:0-6929 GCA_045606685.1 Eubacteriales bacterium | reverse complement strand
TTTTCGCATTACTCTCTCTTTTTTTCGCTTATTCCGCAGCCCCATAGGGCTGCTTTCTTTTTACTTCAAAGGATCTACGAAAACGACCTTTTCGATGACCACGTCGGTCAGGGGCTTGTTTTCATTGCCGCCGCTTGTCTTGACCGCTGCGATCGCGTCAACCACATCCATGCCTGCCAGCACGTAGCCGAATGCTGCATATTGGGTGTCCAGGTGGGGCTTTGTCGCGTCACAGATAAAGAACTGGTTGGATGCGCTGTCCATGACGTTGGTTCTTGCCATGGAAACGACACCGCGCACGTGCAAAAGGTTGTTTTCCACACCGTTTGCCGAGAATTCGCCCTTGATGGAGTCGGACGTATGCTGCTTGCCGTCGGTGTCAAATGCGCCGCCCTGAATCATGAAGTTCCGAATGACGCGGTGGAAGATCTTGCCCGAGTAGTGGCCTTCCTTGACCAGCTTCTGGAAGTTGGCAACGCTCTTGGGGGCTGCATCGGGACGCAGACGGAGCACGATATCACCGTAATCCTTGACCGTAATCTTGACGTATTCGGTCACGTCGTCGGTTTCGGCAAAATCGGTGGCCTTGAAGGAGTTGATCTCGCTCTTAACCTCTTCCATGTCGATCGATGCGGGAGTGGCAGCGACAATGGCAATGACAACGGCTGCGATGATGGCCACGCCCAGAACGGTGGTGACCAGCGCAGCGATCAGAGCGGAATTGTTCTTTTGGGGCTGTGCGGCAGCTGCTTGGCGTGCCTGATGCCCCTTATTGCTGTATCTTTTGCTCATAATGAAAAATACCTCTTCTTATTTTTTTAATTGTACCATAGTATTGTAACAGATTGGTGAATTTCTGTCAAGTAGAGGGGATAGGAATTTGCATTTTGGACACATATAATATATAGGGAGGTGGGATCATGCCAAAAATGCGATGGGCAACCGGTGCTGTAGGTGTGCTTTCGGTGCTGTTGCTTGTGTACGTGTCAGGCAAGTATGTGATACCGATACTGGCCCCCATTTTGCTGGCGGGGACACTTGTGCTGCTGGTGTATCCTTGGGGAAAAAGACTTTCGGGATGGACGGCGCTGCGTCCGGGGATCTGCTGCTTGGTTTTGCTGCTTGCGCTGCTTTTGCTGCTTGGAGGCGCTGCATATCTGGGCGGGTATTATCTTTGGCGCGAGGCAAGCGCATTTTACGCATGGCTTTACGAGAATGCGGATTCGCTGGTCGGTGCAATCAGCGGCCTGTTTGCCACGCAGGGGCAGGGGATCTCGCTGCCGCCCTTTTTGCAAAAGCTTTTGGAGCTGCCTCTGATCGCGGATCTGCTGGGCGGATTGGATTCCTTGGCAGAGGGGCTGGTGCAATCGCTGCTTGCAAGGCTTGGAGAGGCATTGACCTCGGCTGCCATCGGTGCTGCATCGGGATTGCCCTCGGCCATTCTGTCTGTGCTGGTATTCGCGCTCTCCTGTTTTTATCTCGCTTTGGACGGTGAGCGGATGATCGAGTGGTTGCTTGGTCACTTGGACGAGAGCAGCCGTGGGCGCGTGCGCAGCGTGTGCCGGGCGGTGGCCGAGGCATTACGCGGATTTTTGCGCGCGTACGGGTTGATCTTTTGCCTGACCTTTACCGAGCTTTTGGTGGGATTTCTGATCATTGGCGTGCGGTATGCGCTGTTGCTTGCGCTGCTGATTGCGCTGGTGGATCTTTTGCCCGTGATCGGTTCGGGTGCGGTGCTGCTGCCTTGGGGGATCGTATCACTGTTGGCGGGCAACGTGCGCGTGGGCGCGGGGCTTTTGATTTTGTACGGTGTGGTCACGCTGGTGCGGCAGCTGGCAGAGCCTAAGATCGTAGGGAACAGTCTGGGACTGCACCCGCTGGTCACCTTGGCGGCGATGTACGTGGCCGTTCGGCTGTTCGGTGCGGTGGGGCTTGTGATGGGGCCGTGCGTGGCGATGATCGGAAAAGTGATCGTGTGTAGGGGTGATCCTTGATCGTCCGTAAAATAAACGACCGCATACGGCAGCATACCGTACGCGGTCATTTATTTGTGCTTTGCGGTGGGTTATTCCGCAAAAACGACATTACATATTGTTGAGTGCCTTGGTGAACTGGCTCTTCTTGTGAGCAGCCGCATTCTTGTGAATGATGCCCTTGGAAGCTGCTACGTCGATCTTCTTAACAGCTGCCTTGTAGGTAGCCTGTGCCAGCTCAGCGTTACCGGATGCAAGAGCAGCTTCGTACTTCTTGATATCGGTCTTGAGTGCAGAGCGGAACGCCTTGTTCTTCAGAGTCTTGGTCTCGATAACCTTTACTCTCTTCTTTGCAGACTTAATGTTCGGCAAGTTCGTATACCTCCATATAAATTTTCCATATGTGGTGCGCCAAGGACTTGTGCCTGAGAGGGTGCACACGCAGGGTACCCCATATACTCCAATATCATACCACAAACTTTTAAAAAATGCAATAGGTTTTGCAAAAAAATCATATTTTACAACATGACAAAAAAACAGAAAAAAAGCCAGAGTAATTGTATAGAATATACAATGCTATGATCGGAATATTGGTATAAATATCGCTTGCGCGAGAAATATTTGTATGATATAATAACTATAGATTGGGTGAGTGAAAGGAGAAGCATATGAAAAAAATTGTTTATATCATACTATCCTCGATGCTGCTGCTTACGGCATTCGTGGGATGCAGAGAAAGCGAGGAACCATCTGCAAAGGATAATCAACCCCAAGAAAATACGTTGACGATCAGAATATGCGGATATTCCGATTCTGTACCGGAAAACCCCCATGAGTTGGAATTTTCGGATTGGAGCCAAGATCGGTATAACGATTCCAAGGCGGAAAAAGAGGTTACGGTTACCGTTGGCAACGAGAACGTAACGGGATCTTACGTCGAATCGGAAAAAAGATTGTGCGAATTTTACGTAACACACAGCTACACAGATGAGAAAAATCGCCATTTTTCTTTGACTGATGATGGGAAATTGAGCCACTATTTCTTTGGGACTAATCCTTCCGAGGCCGAAAACGAACCAACGTACACCGAACAGCAATGTATTGATATTGCAAGCAATTTTATTGCTGATATTACCGACGTTTCACAGTATACGGTAACTGCAGAATTTGACCAAGACAGAGGCATGTATACGATTTCTTTCGCCAAATACGCGGACGGTTTCAAATGCTCTGATTACGCCCGTATAAAGATTGAAGAAACGGGATATATTTATAGCTTTTCCTCTACGATGCTCGGGCGCGTGCCATCGGATGCGGTAACGAACTTTGATCGTGATGACATTCAAAGTCAAGTCATAGCAAGGCTCGATCAGGAATACAGCGAAGCCAAGCAATCCTATGATAAAGTCACTTATGATATTGACTATGAGCTGACCGTGGACGACAAGGGAGAATATGCATTGTTATGCATAGTGGACGTTGGCTGCATATATTCCTATGACGGTTACGATGCTACTATTTCCGAACGAATTTTGCTATTGATTCAGCAATGATCTGCAGTTCAACAGGGGATTGAGTCTATTTAGTACAATCAAATCAAGGCGGAAGGCTTTCGGGCTTTCCGCCTTTTTAGCATGATAGCATTCGGGGGAAAATGTGCAATTTCTGCGCAAATTAGCCGATATATCATTATATAAGAAAAAATTTGAAAAAATTATCGAAAAACACTTGACAAACGAAAAAAACCTTGCTATAATATTAAACTGCATTATAATCGCTTGCAGTATGGGGTTTTACTGCCAATGCGACAAAATACACAGTTATTTTTGGCGCGATTTATGCAAAAAAGATAACAAAAAAGACGTGGAAGCCCGAAAGGGCTGCCAACTACTTTGAATGGAGTGAAAATTACATGGTCAATTTGAAAGAGCAAAAGCTCGGACAGAACGTGAGAAAGTCCTTCTCGCGTAACACCCGCTTCAATCTCGAGCTCCCCAATCTGGTCGAGGTACAGACCAAATCGTTCCAGTGGTTTTTGGACGAGGGTTTGATGGAGGTATTGCGTGACGTATCTCCCATTACCGACTATTCCGGCAACCTTTCCATTGAATTCGTATCCTTCTCACTGGATTCCAAGCCCAAGTATCCCGTGGAAGAGTGCAAGGAGCGCGACGTAAACTATGCCGCACCGCTCAAGGTCAACGTTCGTCTGACCAACAAGCAGACCGGCGAGGTGAAGCAGACCGATATTTATATGGGCGACTTCCCCCTGATGACAGAAACCGGTACCTTCGTCATCAACGGAGCAGAGCGTGTCATCGTTTCTCAGATCATCCGTTCTCCCGGTATGTACTACTCCTTTGATATTGATAAGACCGGTAAGCGCACCTATGCCGCTACCGTAATTCCTTACCGCGGCGCATGGCTGGAATACGAGACCGATGCCAACGGTATTATGTACGTCAGAATCGATAAGAACAGAAAGGTCCCCATGACCATGTTCATCCGCGCTCTGGGCCTTGAATCCAGAGAGGAGATCTATGCGCTCTTGGGTGAGGACGAAAGACTTGCTGCAACCTTTGACAAGGACGAGAGCGAGGATCTGGCTGTTCGTAACCACACCACCCCTTACGTAGAGGCTCTCAAGGAGATCTACAAGAAGCTGCGTCCCGGCGAGCCCCCGCTGGTTGAATCCGCGCAGCAGCTGATCAACAACTATTTCTTTGATCCCAAGAGATACGATATTGCTCCCGTAGGTCGTTATAAGTATAATAAGAAGGTAGCTCTGCACTCCAGACTCAAGAACCGCAAGCTGGCAGCTGATCTGATCAGTCCCCTGACCGGTGAGGTTCTGTTTGAGAAGGGCGCTGTGCTGACGCGCGACGATGCTATTGTGGCTGAAAACGCAGGCGTCAACGAGGCGTTCGTTGAGCTGGATAACGGCAAGGTCGTCAAGATCCTGTCCAACAACACCATCGCTCCCGCATGCGTGCTCGGCTTTGATCTTGAGGACTGCGGCATTACCGGCAAGGTTTGCACGCCTGTTCTGCTTGAAATCGCAGAGGCTTGCGGCGGTGACGTGGATGCGATCAAGGAAATGGCTCGTGAGAGAATTGCAGAGCTGGCTCCCAAGCACATCACCAAGGACGATATCTTTGCTTCCATTAACTATATTCTCACCCTTGCAAACGACATCGGTACAGTCGACGATATCGACCACCTTGGCAACCGTCGTATCCGTTCCGTGGGTGAGCAGCTGCAGAATCAGCTGCGTATCGGCTTCTCCCGTATGGATAAGATCATCAAGGAGAGAATGACCACGCAGGATAATGAGAAGCTGACGCCTCAGGCACTGATCAACATCCGTCCCGTAGCAACCGTGATCCGCGAGTTCTTCGGTTCTTCTCAGCTCTCCCAGTTCATGGACCAGAATAACCCCCTGGCTGAGCTTACTCACAAGCGCCGTCTGTCGGCACTTGGTCCCGGCGGTCTTTCCCGTGACCGCGCATCCTTCGACGTCCGTGACGTTCACTACACCCACTACGGTCGTATGTGTCCCATTGAGACTCCCGAAGGTCCCAACATCGGTCTGATCTCCTATCTGACCACCTATGCACGCATCAGCAACTACGGCTTCATCGAGGCTCCTTACCGCAAGGTCGTTCACCTGCAGAAGGAGGATGGCTCTGTAGAACACATCGTCACCGACGAGGTGGAATACATGACTGCGGACGTTGAGGATAACTACATCATCGCGCAGGCAAACGAGCCGCTGGATGAAAACAGCCACTTTGTTAATAAGAAGGTCACCGCGCGTGACAAGACCGAGATTTTGGAAATCGACGTTTCCAAGATCGACTATATGGACGTTTCTCCTAAGATGGTGGAGTCTGTAGCAACCGCTATGATCCCCTTCCTTGAGAACGACGACAACTCCCGTGCGCTCATGGGCTCCAACATGCAGAAGCAGGCAGTACCGCTGATGGTAACCGACAGCCCCATCGTCGGTACGGGTATGGAGTACAATGCAGCGGTTGACTCCGGTGTCGTTGTGGTAGCCAAGAACGCGGGCGTTGTTGAACGCGTTGAGGCTGATAAGATCGTCATTGTGACCGAAGAGGGCATCAAGGACGTTTACACGCTTTCCAAGTTCAAGCGTACCAACCAGGGTACCTGCTTCAACCAGAGACCTCTTGTCAACAAGGGCCAGACGGTCGAACAGGGACAGGTCATTGCGGACGGTCCCGCAACCTGCAACGGTGAGATCTCCCTGGGTAAGAACGCGCTGATCGGCTTTATGACCTGGGAAGGTTATAACTACGAGGACGCAGTTCTGCTTAACGAAAGACTGGTACGTGACGACGTATATACCTCCTTGCACATCGAGGAATATTCCCACGAGGCAAGAGATACCAAGCTCGGCCCGGAAGAGATCACCCGCGAGATCCCCAACGTCGGTGACGACGCACTCAAGGATCTGAACGCAGAGGGTATCGTCAAGAAGGGTACCGAGGTCAGAGCAGGCGATATTCTGGTCGGTAAGATCACGCCCAAGGGCGAGACCGAGCTGACTGCGGAAGAAAGACTGCTGCGCGCCATCTTCGGTGAGAAGGCAAGAGAAGTCAGAGATACCTCTCTGCGTCTGCCTCACGGTGAGAGCGGCGTTGTCGTGGACGTTCGCGTCTTCTCTCACGAGCAGGGCGATGAGCTTCCCGCAGGTGTGAACAAGGTCGTTAAGGTTTATATCGCACAGAAGAGAAAGATCTCTGTGGGTGACAAGATGGCGGGCCGCCACGGTAACAAGGGTGTCGTTTCCCGTATCCTGCCTCCCGAGGATATGCCTTTCCTGCCCGACGGTACACCTCTGGATATCGTGCTCAACCCCCTGGGCGTGCCTTCCCGTATGAACATCGGTCAGGTGCTTGAGGTTCACTTGGGTATTGCATCCAAGAAGCT
>JAZUSJ010000212.1:0-4725 GCA_045606685.1 Eubacteriales bacterium | reverse complement strand
TAGCTTGCACAAAGAACTTTCCCGATGCAAAAGCATCGGGTGTTTTGTTTTCTCGCGCGGCTTACGGGATTGCTCTCACCCGCTTCGAGGTGGCACACGTCCAAATGGGTTTGCACAAAGCAATATGCCACCTCGACATTTGACGCGCAGCGGCAAATATGGGTTCAGAGCCCCGTAATCCGCGCGTATCTCGGCTCGAACCAATTTGCGCCGGATACGTTTGAGTTAGGAGATGCTTTGGCGCAAACATGGGTTCAGAGCCCCGCCTAAACCTTTGAACTGATTTCATAATATCGTGTATCAAACAATCACACGAATGAGCCAACCATCCTCCTGTACCTCGACATGTATCATTTCTTCAAATCCAACGAAAGCTTGCATCATCTCTGCAAGCTCAGGGGCGCGGTAGTAAAGGGCTACCAATTGTTTACTGCCATCATCGAAAAGAACTTCTTCTTGCCGGGAAATCCCCTCTGCCTTGAAATGCATAATCGCCCATTGCATTTGTCCGTTGCCCCACATCATAACGCTGGCCATATCAACGTCTGCGGGAACCTCTATGACCTTTTTGGAATCCCCCTTTGATACTTCAATCCTCATAGTTTTCCACCGCAATGCGGACGTGCACGTCTTCGTGATTCACTTCTACCAGTGTGCCAACAAAGCCATCGTCTGCCATGTCAAAAGCTCCGACAACTTGATCAAAGGTCTCTTCACCAACAATTTTCTTAAGTACACCGTTGTCAATCGCCTTTTTTACAGCGTTTACGGGAATTCGGGTAATGACGTGGCTTTCATCTGTATCCACTCGAATCAGCATGATTCGACGATTGATAATTTCTGCGGAAGCCTCGCAAAGCTCAGCCACAGCCCGCTCGCCCTCCAAGAGATTGTCTACGCTGACGCCCAAGGTCTTGGCAAGTGCCTGCATGACGATGATGTCGGGGTAGGATGTATCACACTCCCACTTGCTCACCGCCTGCGCTGTGACCGACATTTTCTCGGCCAACTCTTCCTGAGTGAGCTTTTTTTGCTTTCTGAAATAAGCAATGTTCTGTCCGATTGTATTCATATGCTTTTCCTTTCGGTAAATTGGATTTATCGTGCGCGCTTCGATGATTCTATTATATCATAAAAATCGCGGATTCCCACCGATTCACAGTTGTTTTTGCGGATTTTTCACAACATTTGGTTGAGTTCTCTCTACCCAACACTGCGTCCCCCCACTCTCCCTTGACACTCCCCGTATTTTTTGCTATAATAATTACAGAAAAATTTTCAAAAAGCAGAACATTTTCGCATTTTTTTGCATCTATATAGGTGAATGATCCCGATTATCCTGTTTTAGGAGGAAAAAATGAGCAACAAGGACACAATCAAAGCAAAATGGAGCTTTCGTCTGGTCAAGCTGCTGGCTGCATTGGGGAATGCGCATGCGATGTTTTCGCTCGGACGCTACTATGAAGAAACGGCTGGCGCGGGCGGTGATATCCGCATCGCTGCCCAATATTACACCAAGGCCGCAGGCAAAGGGCATGCGAGCGCACAAAACAATCTCGGAATTTTGTACGAAAACGGAAAAGGCGTGGGGCAGAATACCGAGCAAGCGGTAATCTGGTATCGGCTTGCTGCCAAAAACGGAGAGCTTGCAGGCATGACCAACTTGGGCAGATGCTGTCTTGAGGGCATAGGTATGGAAAAGGATCTTGCGCAGGCGGAAAAATGGCTCCGCTTGGCCGCAAAGGCAGGCCTCAAAGAGGCGCAGGCCATCTTGGCCCAAATGTATCTGAACGGTCTTGGCGTGGAAAAGGACGAGGCGCAAGCCTTTCTTTGGATGCGCAAATCGGCACAGAGCGGTATGCTCTCGGTGCAAACGCCGCTTGCCTATATGTATCTGCACGGCATTGGCACCGATATGAATGACCAAGAGGCCTTTGCTTGGGCGCAGGAGGCTGCCAAGGCGGGAGATCTTGCAGCACAAACGCTTTTGGCTGCTATGTATGAAGAAGGGCGTGGCACAAAGTCTGATCCCGCGCAGGCAGTGTTTTGGTACAAAAAGGCTGCCGAGGAAGGGTATGGCAACGCGCAGGTTTCCCTTGCGTATTGCTATCTGAATGCATTCGGTGTGCCGCAAAACGATAAAGAAGCCCTGTATTGGATGCAAAAGGCTGCGGACGGAGGCAGCGCGAGAGGGCAAAACGACCTTGGCGTTTACTATGAAAGGGGCTGGGGGACACCGAAGAACGATCAAAACGCTGCGTTTTGGTATAAAAAGGCGGCTGCGCAGCAGTATGCCGTGGCACAAAGCAATCTGGCGTATTTTTATGCGGACGGGCGCGGCGGCGTTGCCGAGGATGCGCAAAAAGCAGCCGAGCTTTGGAAGCAATCTGCACAGCAGGGGTATGCCGTGGCGCAAAAGGAATATGCCGTGCGCTTGGAGCATGGCCTGGGTGTGGAGCAAGATCTGGCCGAATCGACTGTATGGTATCAAAAGGCGGCCGAGCAGGGCGACGTTGTTGCGCTCGTCATGACCGGTCAGGCCTATCGCCTTGGAAAGGGCGTGCCGATCGACGAGGCAAGGGCGGCGGAGTGGTATGTGCGCGCGCACGAGCGTGCGAGTGAGCTCGGTATCGAAAACCTGAGCGAAATTGACAAGCATTACGTGATCGTGGCGCAATATAATCTTGGTTGGATGTATGGCAAGGGCCAAGGTGTGGAGCATGACGAGGCCAGGGCCTGTTATTGGTATGAAAAGGCCGCGAATGGCGGAGAGGTGAGCGCACAGCGCAGCATGGGCATTCGTTATTCCTTGGGAAAGGGCGTTGAACGGGACGAGGAAAAGGCGGCTTACTGGTTTGGTAAGGCTGTCAAACAGTACCGCGTGGCTGCCGAGGCAGGGGACGTCGATGCCCAAAAGGAATACGCGGTGTGCCTTTCCCTTGGCAGAGGCGTGGAGAAAAATCTGCAAGAGGCTGCGCGCTGGTATCAAAAGGCGGCAGAGCAGGGGAACGGTGTGGCGCAAACCAATCTCGGACATGCGTATTCGAAAGGTATCGGTGTTGAGGTCGACTATGAAAAAGCCCTGTACTGGACGCGCAAGGCGGCAGAGCAGGGGCAAGCGCGTGCGCAAAACAACCTTGGGTATTATTACGAAATAGGCCAAGGCGTTGCGCAAAGCTACGAGCAGGCGTTTGACTGGTACAGCAAAGCTGCCGAGCAGGGCGATGAATACGCACAGCGCTCGCTGGGCGAGTTTTATCGTGACGGCAAGTTCGTACAAAAGGACGACCAAAAGGCAATCTATTGGTTCCGACAGTCAGCCCAAAACGGTCATCCCGAGGCTGCAGAAGATCTGAAAAAGTATTACGGCATTGACGTAGATTGAGAAGGAGGCAGTTATGAAGCGAATTTTGACGTTTGCGCTGTTTGTTTTGCTGTGCATTTCCGCGCTTGTGGGATGCGCAAATCAAGAGCTCGATTACGAGTTTGAGTTTTCATATGAGGTAGAGAAGGGGACGTACACGCGCGGTGAAACGGTGCAGGTCACTGCTACCGTGACAAATGTGTCGGGGCACGCCTATCGCTACACAGGCTGCTCGGGAAATGACTTTATTCCCATGATCTCGCTTTATCACACGTCTGATCCGCAGACTCAGCTTACGTTTGAGCCCATTGTGTTTCCTACGGATCTGGTCAATAAAAAGGTGGAGGACGGCGAGAGCGGCAGCATGGTGTATTCATTCGCCATTCCGGAGGATGCAAGACTTGGCAGCTACAGTCTTACCTTGTGGTTGGGGGATGACAAAAAAGAGTTTGCAAACGTTTTTTCGATCGTAGAATTGACCATGCAAAATCAAAATGAGAAATACACGTACAGTTCCACGGTGATCAGCGCAAAAGATGCGCATATCAAGCCTATACGGACACTGGTTTTTACAAATGAATACTCCAAAGACGGCCAAGAGCTGCTTTGCGGGGACGGTATGGGCAGCTACGGTGTCTTTTCCGATCCGAATACGAAGGTCACTGAATTTCCGACGCTTGTGGCCAACGAAAAAGTGATTGCCGAAGCACCCGCAGCTGTAAAGCGTGGGAATCCGCGTGTGTATGACTTGAATTTTGAGGTCGTGCAAACATATGCGTCTCCCGGATGGAACGGGTTGCATCTTTTGCCCGCAGGAGAATACGTCGTTGAGTTTACCGAAACCGCGGACAGTCGCAATTCGGGGTACGAGGCAGAGACTTATTCGATTACCCAGTACGAAAGTATTTTCAGGCTGATCGTTCCCGAAAGAGGAATCGGTGAGGCGCAATATTCGCTGTTCTTCAATCGGACGAACGCCCTTGATGAGAATTTTGATTTGAATGCGAAATATCGTGCGGGCGAGCGTGTCGAGCTGCGGCTGGAGCTTGTGTATGAGCAGTATTATGAGGTGATCGTTGGTGACGACCGCGCGATACAGATCGGCTCGGATTCGCCTTGGGTGATTTTTGCCTTTATCATGCCGGATGGGGATGCTTATGTGGAAATTACAGAGGTGAGCGTTGAGATTCCGGGAGCGCCGTAAATAGTTCAAAGCCTGAGGCGGGGCTCAGAACCCATGTTTGCGCCAATGCTCACCCAACTTTTCAACGTATCCGGCGCAAATTGGTTCGAGCCGAGATACGCGCGGATTACGGGGCTCTGAACCCATATTTGCCGCTGCGCGTCAAATGTCGAGGTGG
>JAZUSJ010000211.1:0-14591 GCA_045606685.1 Eubacteriales bacterium | reverse complement strand
ACGCTGTTTCGCACGTAGATCGGGTTTTGCGCCTCCAGCTTTCTGAACACCTTTTTGGACAGGATATCGTCCAATGCGTCCAGCTCGTCACCGCCGCAGGCTAAGTATACCGGAATATACTGCCTGATCTGCTTCATGATTCTGTTACCGAACGTGATCTTGAATTTATCGATCATGTACGCGTCCAGCTTTTTGAGCCTGCGCGCATTTCTTGCCGTCATACCATATTCTCTTTGCGCTCTTGCCACCATGCCGTCAAACTGCGCGGCACTCATGCGTACCTGCGCGGCAGGTGCTGCGTCAAAGAACTGCGTTTTTCTGTCAAGGTTGATGACCATGGCACGGTCGTACACCTTATCCGAGATGGCAAAGGTCGAGTCGTCGTTATTCGCCGTTCCCACAAACCACATATTGGGGGGCAGCTTGAGTCTGCCGCCCTTGAGCAGCGCGGGATCTCCCTTTTGCACGTCGGATACCACGTCTATGTATCTCTTCTCGGGATCGGGCAATTCCAGCAAGGACAAGAATTCCGCAAAGTAATACTCCACGCGTGCGATATTCATCTCGTCCAGCACCGTGATATACATATCCTTGCTGTAATTTGCCTCGTACATCTTCTGGAGCAGCAAAGTTTCGTTGAATTTTCCCGTAAACTCGTTATAATAACCGATCATATCCGTCCTCTCCTTCCACATGGGCTGGATGGGGACAATGACAGATGGGTTGCCTATAAATTCGCCAAATGCATATGCCAGCGAGGTCTTACCCGTACCCGACATACCCTGCATGACCAGGATATGGCTGACGCCAAGATTCGAGATAAAGCGGCGGATGTCCGCTATATCGTAATACAGGCCGAGATTGCCTGCCGCATACGCCTGAAAGCTCTCGCAAAAGCTGCTCAGCGTCATCTGCTCCTGATGCGTGGGCGCGGTATACTTCTTCATGATCTGATCCGTCTTGCTCAGCATGAAAAATCTGCTCTCGCCCTCCGCTCTTGCGCCTTGGCCTGTCGGCTGCCCCGCACCTTTTGCGCCGCGGGACTTATCCTCGGGCGATGCAACCACCTGCACGCGTGCGGAATCGGCACGCAGCACGCTCACCACCAGCCAAATGATCAGGCCAAGCACCACCAAAGCATAAATGCCGATGGCGGTCCTGGAGGACAGCAGCTCCCACAAAAATTGTATGATCATCATGGTCAACTCACTCCTCTTTACAAGTTTGCAAGCTTATATCAAGCCCATAGAGGAAAGCGCCTCCATGGTAACGGGCAGACGGTCGCGTCCTACCGTGCGCTCCAGTAGCGCAGACAGCACCTCGCCATCCTCTCTTTTGGCAAGCTTTTGCAGCTGCTCTGCATAAGCAGGCACCAAAACGGCCGCAAAGCCGTTATCAAACGCCTCACCCATCTTGCCGCCGCAAGCCATATATACAGACGTGTACTTTTCCAGCATACGCAGCGTGCGGTTGGAGAAGCGGATGCCGCACAAAGCATGCATTTGCTCCTCAAGCGTATCCAGCACGCGCCACAGCTCCTCGGATACGTAAAATTCCTTTTCCGCTGCGGCCACCGCATTCTCCCATGCGGTCACGCCGGGCAGCTCCTGCGCCTGTTGTGCGTCCTCGGGCGGAAAAACGTTTTGAGAATTGCGCAGATACAAAGCAGCACAATATTCGCCCATGCCGCTGCCGATGGCAGATGCGCGATCGAATTCGGGCAGGACGTTGATCATCCATACGTTGGAGGAAATCAGCATTTTGCCGTCCGTAATCCCCTCGGGCTGTGCTGCTGCAGCAGGCTTGCCAAGATACAGCGCCGTGCCGCCGTCGGGCAATCTGAAATACGATGCAAGAGAAGCCAAACGCTCGCCAAGCTCGGCGGCACCGACATCCTTGATCCCTGCCAGACAAATATTCTGCGGACAAAGTCTTGCCGCGTACAATGCCTTGGCAAAGGCGCTATGCTCCATGCCCTCGCCCTGCGCACCGCGCACCATCAAAAGTCCTGCAAGGCCGGGCAGCGCGTGTGCGATCTCTGCTTCGGAGCCTTCGGTTGCGCCGGCATTTGCACCAATCATAGTTTCCTTTGTCAGCACCTCGGCCTTTGTACCGAAGGCACGGGAAAGATTATCAAACACACCCGCGCTGTCCATCGCCCCCGCGCTGCACAAAAGCAGGCGCGAGCAGGACATGGCGGACAGGATACGGCGCACGCTGTCCGCATCGTATTCCCAAAGCTGCGATTGCAGCGCGGCATACAGCGTTTTGCAATCGGTCTGCTTAGCCGGTGTGGGCATGCTGTATTCCGCGCGGTTTGCATCCATCTCTGCCAAAGACGCGTAGGAAACAAAATCCTCTCCCATCGCGGCCGTGATCTCCTCTTCTCTGCGTGCGGTTTCGGACATCTGCTCCGCGCTCTGCTGCTCGGGCTCCTGTACCGCAGCCTGTACGTCAGCAACGGGATTCTTCTTATACTTGTGCCACTTGACCATATATACGATCATGATCACGCTCAGCACGCATGCAATCACAAGCAAGCCCGCAGCACCCAGGATCTCCAAGGCACGCATAACGTACGTGATCAGCTGCGAGGTATACACAAGGTTGCCGAAGATCTCGGTGGTGTAGCCCAAGAACGAGGCAAAAACGTCACCGATCAGCGAGCCGATCGCCTGGCCGATGCCAAGGAACAAAAGATCCAGACACAGCAAAACGTCAAGCAAGTCCAATATGCCGATCGGAATCAGCAAAAGCAGCGCATTTTTCCAGCGCCAAAGCTTTCTTTTTTGCTTTTTTTCAGCCTTTTGCGCTTTCTTTTTGGCTTCCTTCTCGCGCTTGGCCAGCTCCTCGGGATCCTCTATGAGCAGCTCGTGACAAAAGGAGCAGAACTTCTGCTCGTCCTTATTACTTGTTCCGCATTTTCTGCAAATCGTCATATCATCAGATTCCTTTCGGAAATATTTCTTCTACAAGCGTATAGTTAACTTATATTATACCACCGCGCGCTCTTTAAGTCAATAAAGTACGCGCGCGCGACGCAATTTTTGGCGAGGTGGACAAATCCCCCTTGCCTCTTTTGTGAATTATGCAACGGAATTTTTCAACGCCCTTGACTCGGATGCTTTTTTTTGCTATAATGAAAGCAAGAGATTTTGGAAACGAGGTTTTTCACATGTCCCAAAAAACCATTTCAACCGTGCGCTTGGTGACCGGCATCGTCTTGGCCACTCTCGCAGTGCTTTGCGCCGTATCCCTGGCGGTTGCCTGCGTGCGCATCAATCAAAGCGCAGACCGCCCGTTTACGCCCGAAAGCATTGCTAAGGCGTGGTCGGTTGTCGCAATATTCGTCTGGTCTTTCGCAGCCGCTGCCATCTTTGCAGGCGTTTGGAGCGTGCTGTTCCCTGCGCCCGCCAAAAAGCAGAAGGGCATCATTTTCCCCGAGCTGCGACTTGCAAAGATCAAGGCAAGATTGGCACGCAAGCAGTATTCCGAAGAGCTGCTTTTGCCGCTGGTCAAGCAGGAAAGACTCATCAAATCCATCCGCATCACATCGGTGGCCGTCTGCCTGCTTTGTTCAATTTACCCCTTGATTTACTTGCATAATCTTGATAATTTCACATCGATCGATGCGCAGCTGAATGCACAGGTCATCCGCGCTGTGCTGCCCTCGCTGGGCTTTGCGGCCATCGCACTCCTTTACTGCCTGTTTGCCAGACTGATGGCAAATGCCAGCTGCGAAAAGGCCATTCTCTACGCCAAGTCCATCATGCTCCTCCCCGCACCTCCCGCTGAGAAAAAGCCGGAGGGAATGCAAAAGAAGGAGCTGCCCTCTTACGCAATTATTGTCGCACGTGCAGCACTGATCGCCGCAGCCGTGCTGATGATCGTTCTGGGCATTTTCAACGGCGGCATGAACGACGTTTTACAAAAGGCGATCAGAATCTGCACCGAGTGCATAGGATTGGGGTGAGCGCATGAAGGACAAGAATTTTATTGCAAAAGCCGCAGGTAAGCTCGCATCTCTCAAGCCCACCAAGCGCAGGCTGATCCAGCTTTACGCCGCCCTTTTGACCAACGCCAACATCAAGGGCTTTGTGACAGGCCAGATCTATCAGGGCCCCATGAAAAACGCATGCGCACCCGGCTTGAACTGTTATTCCTGCCCCGGTGCATCGGGTGCCTGTCCCTTGGGTGCCTTGCAGAATGCGCTGGCATCCTCACAAAAGCGCGTGCCTTACTACGTGTTTGGCATCATCGTCCTGTACGGCATCCTGTTTGGCCGTTGGATCTGCGGATTTTTGTGTCCGTTCGGCCTGATTCAAGAGTTGCTCCATAAAATAAAGACGCCAAAAATCAAAAAAAGTTCCGTCACTCGCGTATTTTCTTACTTAAAATATGTAATTTTGGCACTTTTCACAATTATCCTGCCCTTAATTTATGCATTTCGCGACTTCCCTCTGCCCGCTTTTTGCAAATACATCTGCCCTGCGGGAACGCTGGAGGGCGCGATCGGACTACTCGCCAACAGCGCAAACGAAAAGCTTTTGTCCATGCTCGGCCCGCTGTTTACGTGGAAATTCGTGGTGCTGATGGTCATCGTGATCGGCAGCATCTTCATGTACCGCTTTTTCTGCCGTTTTCTCTGCCCCTTGGGCGCACTTTACGGCCTGTTTAATAAGATCTCTCTGGTCGGCATCAAGCTTGACAAGCCCAAATGCACCGATTGCGGCATGTGCCGGGCCAAGTGCAAAATGGACATCCGCCACGTAGGCGACATGGAATGCATCAGCTGCGGCGAGTGCATCTCCTCCTGCCCGACGGGCGCGATCCGCTACAAGGGCTCGAAATTCGTGCTGCCCCCCAACGAGATCGACGGCAAGCCCGCACCCGAAGCCACGCAAAAGAAATTCGCCAAGCGCCGCCGCGTGCTGGGCATCGTGGCAGGCGTGCTGATGACCGCCCTGCTTGTGGGTGCGCTCGTCTACTACAACTTCATTTACAAAGCCCCCGAGATCCCGGACGGCAACGAGGTCGGCAACGTATGCGTCGACCAAACCGTCAACCTGATCGACAAGACCGGTGTGACCGAGCAGACCTTTACGCTCTCGCAGAACATGGGCAAGGTGACGGTCATCAACTTCTGGGGAACATGGTGCGGCCCTTGCAAGGCCGAGCTGCCGCATTTTGACGCGGTGGCAGAGCAATATGCGGGAAAAGCAACTGTGATCGCGCTGCATACCGTGTACACAAGCGAAGAGGCGGACGAGTACATCGCGGCAAATTTCCCGGACACCAAGATGCTGTTCGGTCTGGACGCAAACGATTATTACACCGCACTTGGCGGCACAGGCACGTATCCCATGACCGTTGTGGTCAACGGTGACGGCATCATCACAGCCAAATTCGAGGGCGACGTCTCGCACGAGGAGCTTGTGGCTGCCGTCGAGGACGCGATGGAGCGTTAAACAGCAAAACAATCTCCACAGGGGAGGATACCATCCTCCCCTGCATTTTTTCTTATACCCATAAAAAAGGGGAGCATTGAAGCTCCCCTTTACGGATTTTTTATCTTTCCACTTCCTGCATGACGAACGCTTCCAGAATATCGTCGGTTCTGATATCGTTGAACTTCTTCAGGCCGATACCGCACTCATAGCCTGCAGCTACCTCGCGGACGTCGTCCTTGAAGCGGCGCAGCGATGCGATCTCATCCTCAAAGATCACGATGCCGTCACGCACTACGCGGATCTGCGACTGACGGGTGATCTTGCCGTCCTGCACGTAAGAGCCTGCGATAAAGCCCACGTTTGGAACGTGAATGGTCTGTCTGACCTGTGCGTGTCCCTGCAGAACCTCGACGAACTGCGGAGCAAGCATGCCCTTCATTGCTGCCGAGATCTCCTCGATGCAATCGTAAATGATGCGGTAGGTGCGGATATCAACGCTCTGACGCTCTGCGCTGTCCAGTGCGGACTTGTCGGGACGGACGTTGAAGCAAACGATGATGGCGTTGGACGCTGCTGCCAGCATGACGTCGCCCTCGTTGATGCCGCCGACTGCGGTGTGAATGATGTTGACCTTGACTTCCTCGTTGGTCAGCTTCTGCAGCGACTGCTTGACTGCCTCTGCCGAGCCGTCCACGTCTGCCTTGATGATGATATTGAGATCCTTGACGCCCTCGGAGATCTGTGCGAACAGGTCGTTGAGGTTTGCTCTGGAGTTGGCCTTGAAGACCTCTTCCTTTGCCTCTGCCTTTCTCTGCTCTGCCAGCTCTCTTGCCATCTTTTCGTCCTCAACGGCTGCAAACTGGTCGCCTGCCTGCGGAACCTCTGCAAGACCTGTGATCTCAACGGGAACAGAGGGTCCTGCCACCTTAACGGATCTGCCTGTATGGTCGGTCATGGCTCTGACACGGCCAACGGCTGTGCCTGCGATGACAACGTCACCTGCATGCAGCGTACCGTTCTGTACCAGCACGGTTGCCACAGGGCCGCGGCCTCTGTCCAGTCTGGACTCGATGATGATACCCTTTGCACGGCGGTCGGGGTTGGCCTTGAGCTCCTTGACCTCTGCAACCAGCAGCACGCTCTCAAGCAGATCGTCGATGCCCTGCTTGGTCAGCGCGGAAACGGGAACGCAGATCACGTCGCCGCCCCATTCCTCGGGAACGAGATCGTACTTGGTCAGCTCCTGCTTGACCGCGTCGGGGTTAGCCGTGGGCTTATCCATCTTGTTGATGGCAACCACGATATCAATGCCTGCAGCCTTTGCATGGTTGATCGCCTCAACCGTCTGCGGCATGATGCCGTCGTCGGCTGCTACGACGAGAATTGCAATATCCGTTGCCTGTGCGCCGCGCGCTCTCATAGCGGTGAACGCCTCGTGGCCGGGGGTATCCAGGAAGGTAATATCCTGATCGTTGATCTTGACTCTGTACGCACCGATGTGCTGGGTAATACCGCCTGCCTCGCCTGCGGTGACGTTTGCATGACGGATGGCGTCCAGAATAGAGGTCTTACCGTGG
Source organism: Eubacteriales bacterium (assembly GCA_045606685.1). GTDB lineage: Bacteria > Bacillota > Clostridia > Oscillospirales > CAG-272 > SVQP01. Next base: position 7,564 of record JAZUSJ010000211.1, on the reverse strand, counting down.
TCAACGTGTCCCATAACGCACACAACGGGTGCTCTGGGCAGCAGTTCTTCTTCGGTATCCTCGGTCTGATCAAACAGCTTTTCTTCAATGGTCACGACCACCTCGCGGCTGTACTCTGCGCCCATTTCCTCGCAGACCATTGCAGCGGTATCATAGTCGATCAGCTGGTTGACGGTGGCCATAACGCCAAGTCCCACCAGCTTCTTGATGACCTCGCCCGCAGTTGCCTTGAGTCGGCTTGCAAGCTCGCCAACCGAAATCTCCTCGGGGATCTCCACGCGAACGACCTGCTTGACTATGGCCTGCTGCTTCTTGCCGCCCTTCTGGTTCTTGCCCGCGGGCTTGCCGATCTGCTGCTTCTTGCCGCCGCGCTGGCTGCCGCTGCGAAGATCTCTGTCGCTCTCGGTGACAAAGGTATCCAGCTTTTCATCGTACTTGGAAAGGTCGACCTCGGTGGTTCTGGTGTCTACGACACGTACAGCACCCTTCTTATGCTGGCCGTCACCGCCCTTGGGTGTCTGGCCGCGCACGATGGCCTGTACCTGGAATTTCTCTCTGGGTGCGGAGGGGACGTAATCGTCCTTATCTCCACCTCTTTGGTTGTAATTGTTATTCGGTCTTTGGTTGTTCGGACGGCCGTTATCTCTGCCGCGGTCACCAAAGCCGCGCTCCTGTCCCTGGGGTGCAGGTCTTTGATTCTGACCGTCGCGGTTGAATCTGTCGTTCTGGCCCTGTGCGGGTGCATTTCTGCGCTCCTGACCGTCACGGCTAAATCTGTCGTTCTGTCCCTGCGCGGGTGCATTTCTGCGCTCCTGACCGTCGCGACCAAATCTGTCGTTCTGGCCCTGTGCAGGTCTGTTGAATCTGTCATTCTGTCCCTGCGCTGCGCCTTGCGCACCTTTTTGATTCTGTCCCTGCGCTGCGCCATTCGCCCCTCTGCGCTCCTGACCTTGCGCACCTGCAGGGCGTCTTTGCTCTGCGGCCTGCGCGCGCTTATCGGCTGCAGCTCTTGCGGCTGCCTCGATCGCAGCGGCTCTTTCGATCGCTGCAGCTCTTGCAGCTGCCTTTTCTGCGGCAACCTTATCTGCGGCTGCCTTTTCTGCAGCAGCTTTGTCTGCAGCGGCTTTGTCTGCAGCAGCTTTGTCTGCAGCAGCTTTGTCTGCAACTGCCTTTTCCGCAGCCGCTTTAGCAGCCTCTGCTGCTTTAGCAGCCTCTGCCTTTGCAGCCTCTGCCTTTGCGGCCTCTGCTTTTGCAGCCTCTGCTTTTGCGGCTTCTGCTTTTGCAGCCTCTGCTTTTGCAGATTCTGCGGCCTTTTCTTGGGCTGCGCGGGATGCTACTGCCTCGGGCTTTTCCTTTTTGGGAATGCGGGAGGGAATATAGGTCACCCCATCTAAGTAATCGTCAATATTCTCCACCTGACGGGATTTGGTAAGCGCGTCAAAAAGAAGGTCGAATTCGCCAGGCTCCAGCACCTTTTGCGTTTTGACGTCCATGCCCTTTTGGGCGCAGATGTCCACGATATCCTTGCTCTTGAGTCCCAGGTCCTTGGCCAGTTGTAACACTTTGAATTGCGGGTTTGTTGCCATAAATCCTCCTTAAAATACCCTCTGTCATACATGCTTTGCGCACATACGTTCGGACCGCCCTTCCCTTACTCCTGCCGTGGCAGGTGTGCCTCAACCGTACGCACCATTTGTGCGTCGGTGATCGCAACAGCGCCGATGGGCGCGTCCTTGCCTACAGCGTCTGCCAGCTCCTCTGCCGTATATGGCAGGTACACAAGCCTTACGCCGTAAAAATTGCATTTATCATTGAGTTTCTTTTTCGTATTATCCGATGCGTCGGATGCTGCCAGCACCACGCTTACCCGTCCGCCCTTTCTCATTTCGGTGCAGATCAAGGGAACGCCGCAGATCAGCTTTCCGGCCCTTTTGCAAAGACCGATGGCACCAAGCAGGCGGTCTGTGCCGCTCATTTCTCTCCCTCCGATGCAAGGCAGAGGGCGATGCCGTCGTACACAGCCTCGGGAATGGTGCAATCAAGCGCTCTTTCCAGTCGCTTGCTCTTTTGCGCCTTGCGCAGGCAGGAGGCCTTGGGGCAGATATACGCGCCGCGGCCGTTCTTCTTGCCTGTGGTGTCTGCTACGACCTCCCCCTCGGGTGTGCGGACCACGCGGATCAGCTCACGCTTGGGAAAATGCTCGTTGCAGCCCAGACATTGACGCATGGGGATTTTTTTTGCCTTCTGTTCCATAAACAAGCTTGTTCAAACAGGTTTATTCAGCCTTGATGTCGATCTTCATACCGGTCAGTCTTGCAGCCAGACGCACGTTCTGCCCCTCCTTACCGATGGCAAGGGACAGCTGATCGGGATCGACCAGCACGCGGCACGCGCGCTCGCCGGTCATCACGACCTCCAGAACGTTGGCGGGAGCAAGTGCGGCTGCCACGTATTCCTCGGGCTGCTCGCTGTACTTGACGATATCCACCTTCTCACCGCGCAGCTCGTCAACAATGCTGTCGATACGCATGCTGCGGTTACCGATACAAGCGCCTACGGGATCAACGTCGGGATCTCTGGAAAATACCGCGATCTTGGTGCGCGAGCCTGCCTCACGGGAAACTCCCTTGACGATGACCACGCCGTCCGCGATCTCGGGAACCTCCAGCTCAAACATTCTGCGAACCAGTCCTGCATGTGCGCGGGAGAGCGTTACGATAGGTCCTCTGGACTCCTTGTTGACCTCCTGCACGAATACCTTGATCTTATCACCGGGGTAGAAGCTCTCACCGGGGATCTGCTCCTCGGCGCGAAGCACTGCTCTGCCGTCGTCGGTAGCCAGCAGCACGTTGCCGGTCTCATAATCTACCTTATCAACGGTTGCGGTGATGATCTCTTCTCTCTTATTCTCATAAGCCTCCTGCATGGCTCTGCGCTCACCCTCACGGATACCCTGAATGATGACCGATTTTGCAGCGGCTGCGCTGAGTCTGCGGAAATTCTTGGGCTTGACCTCGGTTTCCACGATCTTGCCTACGGTGTATCTCTTGCTGATCGCCTTGGCATCCTCCAGGGAGATCTGCGTCAGAGGATCCTCCACCTCTTCGACTACCTCGTGCTGCTGATAAACGCGCACGTCCTTTTTGACCTCGTCAATATGAATTCTGACGTTGGTACCGTTGCCGTATTCCTTTTTGAACGCGGACAAGAGTGCCGCCTCGATCTTTTCGATCATGTACGCCTTGGGAATTCCCTTTTCCTTCTCCAGAAGCTCCAGAGCGGCGAAAAATTCGTTATTCATTTTGTCGGTTCCTTCCTTTTTCTCAATTTGCGCTGAAATCGTAAACTGTTTGCAGCTTGGCAACCTTCTCGGCGTCAAACTCCAGCAATTTGTCGCCCTGCTCGATCAGCACGTTGCCCTCCTCGGTCAAACCGATGAGCGTGCCGCGATGCACCTTTGCACCGTGCAGAGCGGAATAAAGTCTGATCTCCACCGTATCTCCCAGACACATCTCGACGTGATCGCGTGTCTTGAGCTCACGCTCGATACCGGGCGAGGAGACCTCTAAAATATACGCCTGCGTGATCGGATCTGCATCGTCCAGCACCGGATCAATGGCGCGGTGGAAACGCTCGCAGTCGTCGATGGTGATGCCCTCGGGATGGTCGATGGTGATGCGCAGATAGTAGTCCGCGCCTTCCTTGACAAACTCCACGTCCCAGAGAACGTACTCCAGCTCGTCAGCTGTCGGAAGCACGATCTCCCAGACTCTTTGCGCAATACTGCCCTGTCTTTTTGCGCCCTGTGCTGTACTCATGCTCAGTATCCTTTCCATGATAAAATTTTTGGAGTGGATTTGCTCAACCCACTCCAACATAGTATCCTACTGTAGGCATTATATCACAAGTTTTTGCCATTTGCAATACCTTATGCGAATATTTTTTGAATTTTTTGCAAAAAAATTTCAAAAACCGGGAACATTTCAAGAAAAAAACCGTCTTTATCAAGGAAAGCGTTCAAAATCTGACGTTCTTGACATTATGACGAATGTGTGGCATAATATATGCAGACCAACGCAGATAAAGGACAAAAACAAAATCCAAAGGAGAAAAACAATGACGGCACTCAAAACAAAGCCCGAAGCAAATGCACAAAGCGCACCTCTTTTGCCGCCCCTTTCCCAAAAGAGCGAGCGAAATATGGGTGTGGAGCTGTTCCGCATCGTTTCCATGGTACTCGTGATCTTGTTGCACGTCATGGGACACGGCGGCGTGCTTGGCTATTCCGATCGCCTTTCGGACAACTATCTCGTTGCCCGCTTTTTGGAGGCGCTGGGATACTGCTCCGTCAACTGCTACGCCATCATCTCCGGCTTTGCCAACGTCAAGACCAAATTCAAATTCCGCCGCTTCATTCACCTGTGGCTGGAGACCGTGGTGCTGATTCTGGGCATTACGGTCATCGCGCACTTCTTCATTCCCTCCGTAGAGGTGGAAAGAGAATGGTGGCTGGGTGCGATCTTCCCCTTGACAAGACGTGAGCTTTGGTATCTCTGTGCGTATTTCTTCATGTATCCCCTGATCCCGCTGATCAACAAGGGGCTGCTTTCCATTTCGCGTTGGCAGCATATCCTGATCATTGTCTGGCTGCAGGTTCCCACGCTCTTCAAGCTCATCATGCACAAGGACAATTACAATCTTGGCGGCGGCTACTCCACCATCTGGCTGATCTGCCTGTACGTCATCGGTGCTTATTTCCGCATTTACGGTGCGCCAAAATGGGCAAAATGGTTTGTCACGCTGCCTGCGTTTTTCCTTTCTGCCTTCGCGGCGTGGTTCAAGCTCATATACATAGAGCAGCAGGCCGACCTGGGGCTGATCGCCAAGGATTCGGTGCAATACCAATACCGCGATAATCTGGTCAGCTACGTATCTCCCTGCATGGTGATCATGGCAGCCTCGCTGCTCGTGTTCTTTATGCAGATCAAGATCAACGCAAAGCCGCTCAAATTCATCATTGCCAACCTGGCCAAGACCACGTGGGGCGTATTTGTCCTGCACGTTTGCTCGGCCGGCTGGTATTGGGACGAGGTGTGGCACTCATTCAGAAAATTTGCGGATTTTCCCACGTGGAAAATGGTGCTTTGCTCCTTCGGTGCGGTCGCAGCCATCTTTTTGGCGACCTCGCTCTTTACCCTTTGCAAGATCTATCTTTTCAAGCTGGCCCGCATCGACAAGGGCATTGAATACCTTGCCGACCTGCCCGCCAAGATCGCAGCGCGGTGCAAAAAGGCTGAGCCCGAGGCAAAGCCCGAGGCGTAAGACGCACGTCTTTGCCGCAATTTCATAAAAGCTTGCAGGAATTTGTTCGAAAACGGGCAGATTCCTGCTTTTTTCCGAGAAATTTCACTTTATTTTCTCGATTTTATCATGTTTGTTGTTTACAAATGCTTTTTTTTATGTTATACTATTATAATGGTATGATTGTGCCCGGCCGTATGACCGAGGCGCGGAAAGGAGATGCTATGGATATCTCAAATTCTCAAAGCACCGCCGCAGAAGTGCAAAGACAGCCCATCTCACGCGTCGTCCGCATCATCTGCTGGATCATTTTATTTTCTTGCTCACTCTCACTCCCCGTAATGACCTTTTATATAAACCGCACCGGAACAGAGGCAGCCGCCCCCTATGAATCCACCGTGTTGCTTGCCATCTCGCTTGGCGTTCTTGCACTTTGCACCGCGTTCGTGCTGATCCTTTGCCGCAAGCCTATCTTTCTGACATGCACGATTGCCTGCTTTTTCCTGCTCTTTTTGTTCGGTGCGTGGATGTGCGTCCTGTTTGCCTCTCTGCTTTGCGCAGCGATCGCAGGCGCGGCCCTGTTGGCTGATGCAAAGGGGGCGTCCTACCTTCCCTTTGCCATCGCAGTTCCCGCCGCTTACCTTGCCGCATTTGCTCTGACACGCGATCCGCTTCTCTCGCTCAACGCACTTTTGCCCGCGATCGTTGCGCTGGCGTTCGGCATCTGCTTCAAAAAGAAATACTCCATCATCATATCTGTCGGCACCGCAACGGGTGCCTTGGCGATCGCATTCATCCTCTTTTTCGCCATTGACATGGCCGCTGCGGGCATCCCCTTGAATATGCAGGGCATCAACGACACGGTCAAGGCCTACCACGCAGCTCTTTCGTCCGTATTCGGCGAGGCAATGATGCTTATGACCGAGACAGAGGAAATGGCCGCACAGGTCTCCCAGATGCTGGGCGGTGAGATCACCCCCGAAAAGATCACCGAATTCTCGGACTCGATCGCTACAGCCATATTGGGACTGCTGCCCGGTATAACCATCATGGCGCTCTGGATCTTTTCCTTTGTTGCGCACCGCGGATTTACCGCCATCCTGATCGGCAAGCAGCCCCGCCAGGCCTGCCCCGCACACATGAGCGCCTATTCCCCCTCGGTGCCGTCCGCCATCCTCCTGCTCCTTTGCTACGCAGTCATGATGATCGCGGCCATGTTCCCCAAGGGCGAGACCGTGCTGTTTGTGGCGCTTAACCTGCTTTTGATCCTGATGCCCATGATCACCGTACACGGCATTCTCGGCATCATCGGTAATATCAAGCAGGCGCGCGTCAAATGGCCGCTCATCCTTACCTACGCCTTAGCCATCATGTTCCTTGGCATTGCCGTGATCCCCATGGTCGCCTTCTTTGGCGCATTCGGCATCATTCTTGCGGCCATTGCCAGAGCCTTGGAACGAAAATTGAACAGCTCACAAGGAGGTCCCATGACATGAAAAACAATTCCGAGCATCAAAAAAACGGATACTATTATGGAAAAAAAGACATCATTTGCATGGATCTGCGCGTCCCCTTTGCGGTATGCATCTCGGTTGGGCTGGTTTTGCTGCTTGCTTGTGCCGCGGTCGGACGCATCAATCACCCCGCACTTCCGCCCGTCTGGTTCGCTTTGGGTGCGGTCGTGATTTTCGTCCTGACCTGCGCTGTCATGTTTTTGGTATACCTGTTCCGCCATCTCCGCTTCAAGGAGGCTGTCCTTGCTGCGGACCGTATCAACACCGAGGTCCACGACATGTTCCGCTACGTCATTGACGTGCCTTATGCCGTGATCGGCCCCGACGGAGTGGTCAGGACCATCAACAGCGCCCTGCAGGATATTCTTGGCTACAAAACGCCCGTCAGCAACATCCGCCTTTCCGAATTCTGCTCCGTTTCCATGGACCATATCTCTACCTCGGCACACGGCGGAAAGGTCTCCGACAAAAATTTCATTACAAGACTTGGCAACGGCAAAAGATATAAGCTGGAAAGCTATGCCATGCGCATAGACAGCGAGGAAGTCTTTTTTACCGTATTCCGCGACGTCAACAGCCTCTTGGAATTAAAAGAGCGCGCCGAGCGCGAAAATCCCGTTGTGGCTTACATTGCCATTGACAATTTGCAGGAGCTGACGCAGTTCGTCCGCGCAAGCTACCGCGAGACCGCCTCCCGCATTGAAATGATCCTTTCGGACTGGGTGCTGGGAAGTCGGAGGCCAAGCGGT
>JAZUSJ010000210.1:0-15317 GCA_045606685.1 Eubacteriales bacterium | reverse complement strand
GCATAGCACCACTTGCAGTAGTCTTCATTGAAAAAGCCGTCTGTTTCTTTGCTTATGCTGCCGTCCTCAAGCGGCATGCCGCAGCATTGACAGATCAGCTTTTGCGGCGAGCCGAGAAGCGTGTTGATCGATACGTCAAACTCTTTTGAAAGAAGCTTGAGCGTTTCGGTATTCGGGATGGTTTCACCGTTTTCCCAACGGGAAACAGCCTGCCTTGTTACAAAGATCCTTTCCGCAAGCTCCTCCTGCGAAAGGCCTTTCTTGGTTCTGAGCGTGAAAATGATATCATTTGTTTCCATAGAATCACCGCCTTGCTTTGTTGTGATGATATTATACCACAGACTGTAGGAGTTGACAAGCAACGCGCTGTTGCATTCAGGTAAAAATCAGATGCAAACAATGACTATTTCCCCCATTTATCTGTCCGCCTGCCCTTGACTGTGATCGGGCGGTCGTGTTACAATATTCATATATCCCATATGCGCATATACGCGAAAGGAGTCGAGTATGAAGCTGCGAGATATTCACCTTCGGGATCCCTTTGTTTTTGCTGAAAACGGTGTTTACTATCTTTACGGTACGCGCCGTGGCCCTGCCACCAAGGTCATTCCTTGGACGGGTTTGGACGTTTATACCTCTACCGATCTGATCGAGTGGAGTGAGCCGCACGAATGCTTTACCCGCCCTGCGGACTTTTGGTCGGACCGTGATTTCTTTGCACCCGAGGTCTACCGCTATCGCGGTGCATACTACATGTTTGCCAGCTTCCGCAGCGAAACGCACCTGCGCTGCTCTCAGATTCTCAAGAGTGACAGCCCCATGGGGCCGTTCCTGCCCTTTTCCAATGCTCCCATTACCCCCGAGGATTGGGTGTGCCTGGATGCCACCTTATACGTGGATCAAGAGGGAACACCATGGACTGCCTTTTGCCATGAATGGACACAGGTGGGGGACGGCACGATTGAAATCATGCCGCTGACCGCTGATCTGAGTGCTCCTGCGGGTAAGCCGGAAACCGTTCTTCGCGCAGGGGATGCCGAATGGTCGTATTCTTTGGTGGATCCCACCTCGCGTAACTACGTAACCGACGGTCCGTTCTTCCGAAAGGGCAAAAACGGCAAGCTTTATATGCTTTGGTCGGGATTTCATGCAGGCCCGCAGTATTGGTACGTACAGGCGCTTGCCATCAGCGACAGCGGCAATATCCGCGGCCCTTGGCGTCACGCCGACCGCTTTATTTACGATGAGGACGGCGGCCACGGCATGATCTTTGACGGCTTTGACGGACAGTTGTACCTGATCCTGCACAGCACCAACGTCAATCCCAACGAGCGTCCGCGTCTGTTTAAGATCAGGGAAACCGACGACGGCTTTGAGATCGTGGAACGTGTGGATTCATAGAATAAATGGTCACGTGGGACTGATCAAAAGCGAAAGAAGAAAGCAGAAGTCTGCAAAGACTTCTGCTTTCGCTTTTGCCGCCAATTCCGCAGCCCTATGAAGTAGTGATATACACAGACAGCGTTAATCTTTGGCGGGCGGCAGGGGTGTTCCTCCCGTCATTGAGCAGGGCAGTCTGTCAAAGGAATCCAGCTCGGCAAAGCCGATGTCGGATTCTGTTTTTTCAATGCGAAGGGTGTGAGTACCCTTTTCCAGAGTGAGATGAATGTCGGCGTAAATATCGTTGTCAAACGTCCCCCAGCCCAGAGATTTGCCGTTTTCGTTGTAACGCAGCGTGCCGCGCTCAACACCGTCCACGTAAACGGTGTGTGTGGCCAATCCCATGGGTGCAGCATAGTAAAAGCGGAGTGTGTAGTCGCCGCTCTCGGCAATAAACAGGTTTTCAAAGGTCAGCGAAGAGCCGGGAGTGTCAATGCCTGCCACGTGTGTGGCGGTCTTATAGGCAGAGCCGGACAGCTTGGCCTTTTCGGCCTCGTAGCGGACAATCCCGCTGTCGTGGATAGTTACCGACAAAGAAAGGACCAGATCCTCGGGGATTGCGGAGCCGTTCAACTCTGTGAAAGAGATGCGATTGTGGTAGTCGGTACCCAAAAGCGCGGTGTCAAGCGAGAGTGTTCCCGATCCTTGCGTCAGTGAGACCGTGCCGGCATGCTTGCGGTTGATCTCGACTGCGAGCGTCAGATCCGCAGAGGACTGATAAGTCAGATCTACGGTGTAGGAGAATTGCGTGGTGCCTGCCAACGCGCCTTGCACCTCCAATGGCACGATGACCGAGGGGAACAGAACGGTGCTTGGATCGGGACGCTCGGATTTGGCACTTTGCGCCTCACCCGTCCAAGGGATCAGGGTAATGCGCAGGCGGGTGTGGGAATAAGGTACCAAGCGAACCGTCACACTTTCGTCTTCCAAACGATCAGCCGCTACGGGCGAGACGGGGGTATCTCCTGCAATATCGTAAGTAGTATTCAGCACCCAATCCTTGACAGCCCTTGCCTTTGCCTCCAAAACGATGGGGGCATCCGAGAGCTGATACCGCATCTGATCGGTAATGTCGTTGCGGGTAACCGTGAAATTGGAGGCCACGTCGTCAAAGTTGAAGTTTTCAAGCGCATAGTTCCAATCGGTGGAGGGAGTGATGTTGTAGGAGGAATAATCGCGTGTCAGATTCCAGTTGAGGGGATTGTAGGAAATCTTCTTCCACTTTTCTCCGATCTCAAGCGCGAACAGCACGGCACCTCTGCGGATGCTGACGCTGTTGTTGTCTGTCAGGGTAGCGGTAAAGCTTGCGGGGAAGGTCAGGGTAATGACATCACCGTCCTGCCATTCTGCCTGCAGCTTTGCGTATTCTCCTGCAATCAGCTCGGTCTGTACGGCGTGTCCGTTGACCTGTACGGAGGCCAACGCGCACCACTCGGGGACTCGGATATAGATGGGGTAGGTATCGGTCTTGTCGGCACTCAACGTCAGCGTAACGGTATCCTCGTAAGGATAATTGGTGGTCTGGGAAATGCGCAGATTTGTGCCGTTGCCCACCGTAGCGGTGACGGTATTGGGACCGTATGCGCCCACGGCAAGGCCGCCGTCGGAGGTGGACATCCACATGGATGCGATAAAGAGCGGCCAGCCCATCTGGTAGTTATGCACGCAGCAGGGGAAGCCGCCGGGCAGACCGTAGATCGAGCGGTCGCCGCCCTCGCTGGTAAAGCCGTGAATGCCCTTGGTCGCCATGACCTGATTCTGCATGGAGAAATAGACCTGTCCGCGGCCGTCGGGCAGCAGCTGCTGCGGCAGAGCGTTGTAGGTGATCAGCTCCAGGTGGTCGGCAATGGTAGCGTCGCGCAGCAGGTAGAGGGCAATCTCGTCGCACAGCATTCGCTCTACCACGGCACATGTCTCGTTGCCGTACACACCGTCAATGCCTCGGCTCATCTCGTCACCGTTGGACATACCGTCCTGACGTCCCGAGGCCATGTAAATGTTCTCAACGCCCTTGTAATAAAGATCCAGATAATGCTCGTCACCTGTCACGGCATACATGACGGGGAAGAGCTTGAAGCTCTGCTGTGCGTTGACAACGTGGTAGGTCTCCATCCAGGCCTCCTCGTCGTAAGCCTTTTCCCAGTCAAAGGTCTGCCTGTACAGCAGCTCACACAGCTCGAGCAAGGATTCATCCTGCGTTTTTTCATACAGCCAAAGCACGGCAAAGATATTGTCACCGCCGCGCACTCTTGCCCAGGAGGTCAGCGGCTTGGATTTCAGCGCCTTGACCTCCCATGCAAAGTAATTCTGCAAAAAGGGGATCACGCGCTCGTCGCCCGTGGCGTCATAGTAAAGCTCCAATGCCATGAGCATGGGCATCAGCGGCCAGTAGTCCAATTTTTCGGTATCGTTTGCCAAAGGGCCGAAGGCGCCGCTGTCAATCTGGCTCTCCAGCGTCCAGTCGATCCACTTCTGCGCCTGCTCCTTAAGCTCGGGATCGTCCAGCACGTAGGCTGAGGCGATCAGACCGCGTGTGTAGTAGGTACCGCGTTCCCAGCTCTCCCCGGAGCCTCCCAGCCAGCCCGAGCGGTTGTCGCCCTCGGATCTGCAGTCGGGGGAAAGGTGTTCAAATTGCTTGGTCACGTTTTGTGCCTGGAGCAGCAGTTGGTTTTTCAGCCAGCTTGTGGCTTGCACCTGCCCCAGCGCAAGAGGAGAAAATTTCATGTTGTCTACAGCTCCTTTCGTAGTAACGAGTACGTCTCGCGGCTCACCTACCTCATCGGGCGGTACAGGCTCGGTTTCGCTTTCGCTCTCCGATGCAACCGGCCCCGACGTTTGCAGGTCTGTTTCGTTTTTTTGAGAGGTCTCGGCTGGATCGCTTTGCGTTGTGCCGCCCGTGCAGGCGGTGGCAGTCAGAAAAGAGAATGCGAGTACCAGACAAAGCATGCGTGAAATCAATTTAGCCATAACAGAGCCTCCGTTGGTTTGTTGCTTTTATTCTATCACGGTTTCGAAAAAAATAACAGGAATAATATCGATAAAAACCTTGCAAAAATCAAACTGATGCGGTATAATAAGACATATGCTGAAGGGAGGTCGTTGCCGTGTCTGTCGGAATTTCCATGCAATCCGTTCCCGTTTATCGTCTGTCCGCTTTTCGCCGTTTTCTTGCCCGCGAGCGGCATATTACCCGCACCGAGGGGTGTGACGTGCTTTTGCTGATGCTGGACGGTGTGCTTCGCTTTACCGAGGACGGCATACCGGTAGAGCTTGCAAAAGGGGAATACTATATCCAGCAAAGGGGACTTTATCAGGACGGCCCCGAGCCAAGCGAGTGTCCCTTCTATTTTTATTTGCATTTCGGAGCGTGCGACTGGAGCGAAAAGGCTCCTGTTCTGCCCCGTCGCGGCACTTTCGATCCCGAGGAGCTGCTGCCGCTTTTGCATGAGCTTGCAGATGCGGAAAACGGGGATGCCCCCATGATCATCAAAAACGGTCTGCTTTGCAGAATTCTGGCGCATTTGTTCCGTGCGCAAACGCGCAGCGAACGGGATATGCTGGTGGACGATATGGTGCGCCGCCTGACACAGGATCTGCAAAATCCGCCAACGCTTTCAGAATTGTCTGCGGATTTCCATTTCAGCGAAAATTATCTCATTCGCATCTTTCGGGATGCCATGGGAAGCACGCCGCACGCCTATGTCAATGCCGCACGCATCCGAAAAGCTAAGCTGCTGCTGTCCACCAGCAATATGACGGCCGATCGCGTTGCCTATGAATGCGGCTTTGCGGATTACGCGCATTTTTATCGCATGTTTTACAAGGAAGTCGGATGCTCCCCCAAGGATTACAGAAGAGGGATACTTTCAAGGAAGGGATAACTGCTGCTGTGGGGCGTCAAACCAAAAATCTTGTCCTACGTGCGCGCATCTCTCAAGAAAAACAAAAAAGCCGATATGGATTGATTTCCGTATCGGTTATTCTTTATGGACGGAATGATCGGCAAAAAGAGAAGTGACCCTTGACCTCGGGGCGTAAATCCGAAATCAAGGGTCACTTCTCATCGTTCTTGGTATCTAACATCATTTTCTTTATCCTCTCTTTCTTAATCTGCCTCTTCGTTGCTCATCCTTCACGTTCCCAAACTCACATTACTTCTAATTCTCTAAGGAGAACACCATTATTTGCGTTGTGAACAGATTGCTTCAAAGGGCGAAGGTCGTATGACTCGTTGCAAAGGACTTACATTTTCTATGATCGTGATGCATGCTGATCATATGATTTATAGGCATCCTGGGCCTGTGTTTTTGTCCGGACTGTTTTACTCACGCTGCCTTTGCAATGGTCTGCGCTTAATTCTTCATTGGCGTGTACCTTCCTTTCCTGTGACTATATTGTAGCACACAATTTGAGATTTTGCAATATGCGGAGCGCACAAAGTTTACAACAAAATTTTGTTGAAAGCGCAGAAAGTTGTGACAAATGCTATTTTTCTTGCAAAAACCTCTTTACAAGCAAAAAAAGATGTGATATAATGAAAATGTTGTGGTGTCTCGCGAGGCTTCCTGATACAGGAAGCCTCGTATTTTTTTTGCATACTACCGTGAATACGCGCGATTTCTCCGATTGTACTCGCATAAATCAAGGCTTGCCGTAGAATACTATGGTCAGTCGCGCTGAGTTGGGTTTGGCGCAGCTTTAAAAAATCATCATGATACCGGAGGTTTTACTTATGATGAAAATGAGTAAGATGCTTTGTTTGATAATGGCCGCCTTGACTGTGCTAGCAGGCTTTGCTGCCTGTACGCCTTCCGACGGCTCCGAAAACGGCACTCAGGGCGGTGAGCAGAACGGATCTGCCGACGGCCTTGACGTCCAGGAGATCGTCGATGCCTACAAGGGAACTTACAACGTGACCATGTGGGTTTCCGAGCTGGACGGCATCGTTGCGCTGACTCAGCAGCAGATCGACGCGTTCGAGGCCAAGTACCCGGGCATTGTGATCAATGCCGCCATCGAGGGCGTGACCGAGGCGGATACGGCCTCCAAGATCGTGGCAGACGTTGCAACCGCGCCCGATATCTACTGCTTTGCACAGGATCAGCTGGCCCGTCTGGTGCAGGCGGCAGCGCTTGCATCGCCTCCCGAGGTCGTGGCAAACGGTGTCAGGGCGGCCAACGATGCAGGCGCGGTCAAGGCTGCGTCGGTTGCGGATACGCTGTATGCTTATCCCATGACAGGTGACAACGGTTATTATATGTACTATGATACCTCCATCATCTCACAAGAGGATGCCGAGAGCCTGGAGCGCATTATCGCGGCTTGCGAGGCAAACAACGTAAAGCTGCGTTTCGCGCTGGAGAACGCATGGTACACCGCTTCCTTTTTCTTTGCGACCGGCTGTCATTCCGACTGGACCATGGATGCCGAGGGGAACTTTGTGGGTGTGGACGACGATTTCAACTCTGATCGGGGACTTGTGGCCATGAAGGGGATGCGCAAGCTGGCGCAGTCCGCATGCTACGACTCCAACGCAGAAATATTCACCGATGCCGGTGTTGTGATCACGGGTATCTGGAATGCAAACGCCGCAGCAAAGCATTTTGGCGAGAATCTGGGTGCTACCGATCTGCCTTCCTTCGAGGTGGACGGCAAGTCTTACCATCTGGGCTCTTACACGGGTAACAAGCTGATGGGCGTCAAGCCCCAATCCGATCAAAAAAAGGCGGCTGTGCTGGCGCTGTTGGCGCAGTACCTGACGGGAGAGGAGTGTCAGATGCAGCGATACGAGAAATTCCAGTGGGGGCCTTCCAACATCGATGCGCAGGCCTCCGAGGCGGTTGCGTCCAATGCGTCCCTGGCTGCTCTTGCCAAGCAGAACGCTTACGGCAGACCGCAGGGGCAGATCCACGGCTCTTGGTGGGAGATTGCAAAGGTTTTGGGCGCGCAGGCTAAGGCGGCTGATTCCGATGCGGATCTTCGGGCGGCTCTGAACACTTATCAGGCAACCATTGATGCACTGTTCCCCAAGGGCAGAGGGCAGGAGAGTGTCGGACGCGTGTTCGGATGCGTGTTCGGAAGCAGCGACGACCTTGTGCCGGTTCCCGCGATTCCCTCGGTATAAAAATGATAAGGCATTGTTAGCCGACATACAAGGACAACACTTGTCTTGTGTAGCGGAGAATAATGCCTTTTCGCTCTCAAAAGCACGAATTTGGAGTATTGTAATGAGAAGATTAAATGACTTAGAATATTTGAAGCTGAGCAAGTTCCAAGCCTTTTGGTACAACTTTGCCATGTTCTTCTGCACGCTCCCGGTTTTTTTCCGGGGCTTGATCTCAAAGCTGTTCGGGCTGTGCAAGCGCGCGGTGCTTGCAATCAGGGGCGAGGTCGCGGACATCGTCAGGACGTTTGTGCGGGGAAACTGGGCGGTCAGGCTTTCCTACGTGATCTTTGGATTTGGTAATTTCTATTACGGACAGCCCCTGAGAGGTGCGCTGTTCTTGCTGTTTGAGATCGTATTCGGCGTGTATATGTTGGTTCCCGGCGGCGCACGTCATTGGCTTGGCGCATTCATCAAGGAGAGCTCCCTTTTGGCAAAGAGCGGTCTTGAATGGCTGGTCAAGAGTCACTTTTTGCAGACCGGACAGACGGTTGGTGACGTTCCGCCCCGTACCGAGGTAGTCCCCGGCCTGCTTGGCAACACCACCGTTACCATATACGGGGATGACTCTGTCAAGGTCATGCTGTACGCGCTGCTCTCCATTTTCTTTATCATCGCATTTATCTATACCTGGCGTCTGCAGGTCAAGCAGTGCCGCATCTGCATGGACATTACCGCAAAGGGCAAGAAGGTCAGAAGCGGCAAGCAGGATCTGAAGTCGCTGCTTGACGACCAGTTCCATAAGACCATGCTGGCGCTGCCCTTGGTCGGTATTCTGGCGTTTACCGTTCTGCCCATCATTTATATGGTGCTGATCGCCTTTACCAGCTATGATGCGGCCCATGACGGCTATGCAAACCTGTTTTCATGGGTGGGGCTGCATCATTTCAACCGACTGTTCAATTTCGGACAGGGCGGTCTTGGCTTGGCGTTCGGGGAGATTCTGGCCTGGACGCTGATGTGGTCGTTCTTTGCCACCTTTACCAACTATTTCCTTGGTATGCTTGTGGCCATCATGATCAACAAAAAGGGGATTCAGATCAAAAAATTCTGGCGAACCGTGCTGGTCATGACCATTGCCATCCCGCAGTTCGTCTCTCTTCTGTACGTTTCCCGTCTGTTTGACGATTCGGGTGTGCTTGGCAAGCTGCTGATCAACGGCGTCAATACCTTGGTCGATTGGAACGTTCTGCCCGACTCCATGGCACTGGCTGCCAACTTCTCGCTCTGGGACGGCGAGTGGACTGCAAAGATTCTGTTGGTTGTGCTGAATATATGGATCGGTATTCCGTATATCATGCTGATGGCGACCGGTATTCTGATGAATATTCCGCAGGATCTGTACGAGTCCTCCCGCATCGACGGCGCCAATACCTTCCAGCAGTATACCAAGATCACGTTGCCTTATATGCTGTTTGTCACGGGGCCTTACCTCTTGACCAGCTTTGTGGGCAACCTCAATAACTTTAACGTCATCTACCTTCTGACGGGCGGCGGCCCCAACAACGGCACGGCGGGCGGTGTATCGGTGGGGCATACCGATCTGCTGATCACCTGGCTGTACCGCATGACCATCGAGAGCCCCAAGGCCGAGTACTACACCGCGTCCATCATCGGGATCATGGTGTTTTTGGTGGTTGCGATGCTTTCGCTGATCGTATACAACGTCATTCCGTCTACTAAAAACGAGGAGGATTTCAAGTGATGAAACAAGTACAGACAAAAAAGCCTCACAGATCTCTCC
Organism: Eubacteriales bacterium; assembly: GCA_045606685.1. Taxonomy (GTDB): domain Bacteria; phylum Bacillota; class Clostridia; order Oscillospirales; family CAG-272; genus SVQP01. The sequence continues at coordinate 5,970 of JAZUSJ010000210.1, read as the reverse complement.
TTGGTGCTAAGGCAAGCAGACGCCTTGGCAATGCCGTGATCTATATTCTTCTGGCGGTGATCACGGTTGTCTGGCTGTTTCCGTTTTTCGGTATCGCGCTGGAGTCCTTCCGCGTGGAGTCCACGGCGCAGGTCGGATATCTGTGGCCCAAGCAGCTTGGCTTTGATAATTATATCCGTCTGTTCAGGGAGACGGATTTTATGCGCTGGTTTATCAATACCGGTATCATGGGCATTGCGACCGCGCTCTTGCAGACGGTGTTTGTGCTGTCCATGAGCTATACGCTGTCCAGACTGCACTTCAAGGGCAGAAAATTTTTGATGAACTCCATGCTCATCCTTGGCATGTTCCCCGGATTTTTGACGCTGATCCTGATCTACAAGGTGTTTGTGGACTTTGGCCTGACGGCAAACATGGCTCCGCTTGGCCTGATCATTGTGTACTGCGCAAGCAGCGGTATGGGATATTACGTATCCAAGGGCTTCTTTGATACGATACCGCGAAGCCTTGACGAGGCGGCACGTGTGGACGGTGCAACCAGAATGCAGGTGTTTTACAAGGTCATCATGCCTCTGTCCAAGCCCATCGTCATTTATACCGTTCTGATGGGCTTTATGGCTCCTTGGGGCGATTTCATGATGGCGAACTACCTCATTCACGAAAACAGCCGGGGGATGAACGTGGCTGTCGGTATGTTTGAGTGGTTGTCCAGAGCAAATATGAACGAGAAGTATACCATGTTCTGTGCCGCAGGCGTGATCGTGGCAATTCCGGTTGTGGCAGTCTTCCTTGCGTTGCAGAAGTACTACGTGGAAGGTGTCACCGGCGGAGCAGTGAAAGGTTAATTGGAGGAAAATATGGCAAGTGTAAAGTTAACCAACGTAAAGAAAATATACGGCAAAGATACGGTTGCGGTACAGGATTTCAACCTGGATATTGCAGATAAGGAGTTTATCGTATTCGTAGGCCCTTCGGGCTGCGGGAAGTCCACCACGTTGCGCATGATCGCAGGTCTTGAGGACATTTCCGAGGGGACTGTTGAGATCGACGGCGTGGTGGTCAACGACCTCCAGCCCCGTGACCGTGATATCGCCATGGTTTTTCAGAACTATGCGCTGTATCCTCACCTGACCGTGTTTGAGAACATGGCGTTTTCGCTGCGCCTGCGGCACGCACCGCAGGAGGTCGTATATCAGAAGGTGACAGAGGCTGCCGAGGTCCTGGGCATCACCGAATATCTGACGCGTAAGCCCAGAGCGCTTTCGGGCGGTCAGAGACAGAGAGTTGCCATCGGCCGCGCCATGGTGCGTGACAGTAAGGTGTTCTTGATGGACGAGCCGCTTTCCAACCTGGACGCAAAGCTGCGTAACCAGATGAGAGCCGAGATCATTCTGCTGCGTCAGAAGATCGATACCACCTTTATTTACGTAACGCACGACCAGACCGAGGCAATGACGCTTGGGGACAGAATCGTGATCATGAAGGACGGCTTCATTCAGCAGGTCGGCACCCCTGCCGAGGTGTTCGATATGCCGGCAAATTTGTTTGTGGCAGAGTTTATCGGTGCGCCCAAGATGAATACCTTTACCACCGAGCTTACTTGCGAGGGCAGTAAGTATTACGTCAAACCCTACGGTGCAAGAATTGAGATATCGGGCAAGAAGGCTGCTATGCTCTCTGAGAAGAAGATCGGCTCGGGCAAGATCATTCTGGGTGTCCGTCCCGAGCATTTCAAGCTGACCGATGCAAACGATCCTGCTGCCGTTGCATGCAAGATCACGGTCAATGAGATGATGGGCAGCGAGCTGCACCTGCACGCTGTGACCGAGAACGGTGATAGGCTGATCGTCCGTATCCCCACGGTTTCTTTGGACGACGAGGTTCGTCACGGCATGGTGTACGGGCAGACCATCTTTGTCACCTTCGAGGACAAGGTCATGCACTTCTTTGATAAGGAAACCGAGCAGAATCTGCTGGTTTGATATGAGCAAGGAAAAATCCGACTGTCTTGCCCAACTTCTCATAAGGAAGTTGGGCAGTTTTATTCGCCTCTGGCGAGTGATATTGCTTCGCAGTGGTATTCGGCTTGCGCCGAGTGGTATTTGCTTCGCAAGTTTTTGGAGGCGAATAAAATATCACTGTGAGGCGAAGCCGAACAATATCACTACACGGCGGAGCCGTATAATATCACTCCGACGAAGTCGGAATATAACTCTTGCTTTCTCTGCTGATTTGTTATATAATGAATAGGGGTATGGGCTTTGCCCTATGCCTTTGTAATACAAAGGCGAAACTGGCGATAAAACAGAATGATAACTAAGAATTTGACGAGGAGGTTATACTATGGATAATAAGAAAAAAGATGTAAAATTATACAATGTATTGTTTCCATTTTGGATGCTCTTGCTATTTCCACAGGTATGGTTGATTGTTTTACCTGGAAACTTTTTAATCGACAGCATCGTGTTCATAATCAGTATGTTCGCATTAAAGATGACCGAAAAAAAGCAGTGTTATAAACGACATATACTCCAAATTTGGGGATTCGGAATGTTGTCCGACATAATTGGCGCGGCGTATATGTTTTTGCTTATGTTGGTATTTGGAGTCGGTCGTATGGGTGATGAGTTGTACTTGACAATCCCCGCGCTTATTATATCCGCTGTCTTAATTTTTGTATTGAATTACTTTGTAACATTCAAAAAAACAGATAAAGCATTACGGTTGAATCTATCGCTTATATTTGCTGTCGTTACAGCGCCATATACGTTTTTAGTTCCATCAAGTTGGCTGTATTGATAAATCCCAATTTATCGAGTAGAACAAAACAAACCTCGACAGACTTTTTGAAAATCTGTCGGGGTTAATCTTTGCCTACTGCATATCAAATTTTGCTTGTTCGTAGGGGAGACCTGCGGTCTCCCGCAGGCGAACGCAGTTCGCCCCTACCGTGCATTGAGCAAACTTCCTTATGAGAAGGAGCCCTTGATAGTCGGATTTTTGCTATATGACTTCAAATAGTGCAATTAATTCGGGTACGTCTTGCGACAGAGTTTGGTATACTACGTCCAGGTCAACGTTGCCGTAATCGTGTACGATGCGATTACGCAAGCCTGCGATGTCCGTCCGGGGAATATCGTCGTATGCAATTTTATAAGCATCAGTCAACTTTTTGGCGTTTTCCTGCACTTGGATCAAGCGAAACAGCATAGAGTCCAGCAAGATCTCGTTTTGCTCCAAAGCTGCCAAAGAAACACCTTCCATATGCTTGCGGATAAATATAGAGGTCGGTTAATACCTTTTGGATATAATATGCGTCATTTTTGAGATTGTTTATAGACTTTTACTCCGTCCTTTAAAATTTCATCCAACAGCTGCTTGTTGGAGCTGACTTGATTGAGATCCAACAGATCTACCTTTTTATGCAACTGATTTCGCAGACGTTCTGCAATGCCAAAAAAGCGAAGCCCGGTAACGTCGGTGGAGATCAAAAGATCAACGTCGCTGGTTTCGGTTTGTGTTCCTTTGGCATATGAGCCGAACAGGATGCAGTATCGAACGTTATATTGCCCCAGCACCTGCCGACATGCATTTGTGATTTGCTCTAAGGTTAAAATACCGTGTTCTTCATCCATTACAACGTGTTTTGCAAGAGAATCAACCATGAAACGGTATTTGAGCGTGGTTTGCTTGGAAAGATCGGTTTCATACGATTTATAAGAGCGCAAAGAAACCCCCAAAAGCGTACAGGCTTGCTGTTGGGTTAAGTTCTTGGATATTCTTATTTCTTTCAATGAAGGCATGTGATCCACTCCTTTCGGTATCATTATAGCATATTTGCACCCTCGTGTCAATACAAAAGTGCAAATTTTGCACTTTTGTAAAACGAGCAAAGTGCAAAATCTGCACTTTGTCAAAAAGAGCAAGGTGCAAATTGCGCAAAGGGCAGCGGAGCGTAAGGTGCAAAAATCTTTTTTGTTATTTTTTTGCAGTTTGTTGCTAAAGTATACATTCTGTGTTATAATGAAACCGGAATAAAAAGACAGGGAGGTTAGTATGCAGCAATACATCATTCAAACCGAAAAGATCCTTATGGAATACACGCCCGAGGAGCTTGCGCTGTTTGTGCGCGTTGTCCACAGCGACGTGGTTTGGTCGTGGACAGATGAGGGAAAAATCCGTCTGGGAGATGGCAGCGTGATATGGCTGACCGATGCGAAATGCGAGAGTCGTAAGTACGATAACGGCACCTTGAACGGTGTGCGTGCAACGTATACCGAGCTTCGCGATACCTGCGGCAGAGCGTATTCCTTCTCCTTGGAAACGCTTGTGGCCGTGGAATGCTTGACCGGGCAGCTGCGCGTGCAGGCCTGGGTTGTGGGCGATGGGCATGGTCAGATCGCGGCGGTGGAATACCCGCCGCGCATGCACTTTGATGCCCGGGAAGGCGAGGGGTATACCGTCCTGCCTCGTATGCAGGGAACGCTGGTGCCTGCAGGACACCCTATCCAAATCGTCAACGGCTTTATTTACGAGCGCGATGGTTATATGCCTCTGTACGGACAGGTCAACAAGGGCTGTGGCTATGCAGCCATTTACGATACTCCTTACGACGCACGATACGCGCTGGTCGGGGAAGAGGTACAACCCTTCTTTATTCCCTCGCTTGGTACCATGTCCTATAAGCGTGAGATGATATTCTCGTTCTTTGCGGACGGTGATTTCAATACCATAGCCAAGATCTATCGCGCATATCGCGCGGAGCGAGGTAAGCTGGTCACGCTCAAGGAAAAGATCGCGCGCAACCCCAACGTGGCATACCTGATCGGCACACCCATCGTGCATACTGTTGCGGCTGTGCATATCAAGGAGGGAACGCATTATTACGATCCCGACCATCCCGAACATAACGATTGGTGCATCCCGTTTGCCACCACCGAGCAAAAGCTGCGCAGGCTGAAATCCATGGGTGTGGAGAGGGTATATTTGCACCTGGACGGCTGGGGACATCACGGCTATGACAATCTGCACCCCAATCCTTTCCCGGTACATGAGGCGTCGGGCGGTGCCGAGGGCATGAAAAAGCTGAGTGACGCTTGTCTGGAGCTTGGCTATAAGTTCGGTATTCACGACCAGTACCGCGATTATTATTACGATTCTCCCGGCTTTACCCTGGATAATGCCGTGCAGTATTTTGACGGCAGCCATTTCTTGAGTGACTATTGGTATGGCGGTGCGCATACCTTCCTTTGCTCGGTACTCGCGCCCGATTACGTGCGCCGTAATTATGATGAATTTGAGCGGCTGGGCATCAGGATCGACGGCTCGTATCTGGACGTATTCTCGGTGGTCGAGCTGGATGAATGCTTCAATCCGGAGCATCCCGCCACGCGCGAGGAATGTGCGAAAAACAGACGCCATTGCCTTGATATGCTGACCTCGCGCGGCATCATTCCGTCCTCCGAGGAAACGCTGGACTGCATCATCGAGTCCATGGCGCTTTGCCATCACGCGCCCTTCCATTGTACAAGCTTTGACGCGCCCGATAAGGTCAACGTGGGCGTGCCGATCCCGCTTTTCAATCTTGTGTATCACGATTGCATCGTCATTCCGTGGGACGGCATGCACCGCAGAGGCGCGTGGGGCATCGCCTGCACAGACCAGCCCTTCCTGTGGGCGCTTTTGTGCGGTGATACCGTATATTATTTTGTGGATATGGACGAGGACGAGGTCGAGTACGGCAAGATCGCGCTGGAGCTGCACGAGAAGGTCGCGCTGTGTGACCTTGTCAAGCATGAGCTCTTGGACGAGACTACACGCAAGCGCCGCTCTACCTTCTCGGACGGCACGACCGTAGTTGCCGATTTTGACAGCGGCGAGTTTACCATCACCTATCCCGACGGCAGAGTCGTCAGCGGGAAGGATTAAGAAAAAAGGACGCATTGCCCAACTTCTCATAAGGAAGTTGGG
>JAZUSJ010000209.1:0-6343 GCA_045606685.1 Eubacteriales bacterium | reverse complement strand
CCACGCGGGGCAGCTCGATTTCAATATCCCGGTTGGTGGTGGTAGCCGTATAGATATTGGGATCGTAGGTATAGCCCTCGGGAAGCCCCGAAAGCGTGACGCGATAGTCACCGTCCAGATACTGCGTGCTTGCCACACCGCCTTCAAAGGGCGCGGTATAATAGCTGTATCCGTCCGTCCATTGCGCCAGGATGCCCTCAACGGCGGAAAAAACCTTGCCGTTGTGCGTCAGCGTCACGGTATAGCCCGCTTCCTCCTGTCCGCTCTCGCTTTCGGGCGGTGCGGTGCTCTCCGGACTTGTGCTTTGCTCTGCTTCGGGAGAGTTGACTGCAGGATTATACTGCCCACAGGCGCACATGCAAAGCAGCATGGCCAGCGCAAGGCCGGCTGTAAGCCATTTTTTCATGATGCTCTCTCCTTTCACGCTTTTTTTCTGAACCTGAACAGGCTCTTGATATCGTTTTTGGTGATCTTTCTGACGATAATATCGATCACGTAAAGCACCGCAGCCGCAATCAGCAGCGGCACTGTAAAGTAAATGGAATAGGTGTCCAGGCGGTCGGGATCATTGACGATCTCGGGTACGCTGTCCTCATGCAGCGTTCCCCTGTCGCGCACCGCGTTGTGCAGCTCGGCGGGATCAAAGGTCACAAAGCTGTCGTACTCGGGCGAATAGGAAATATTGAACACCGATTGCGAGGCAAACGAATTCTCCCCGTATGCATAGGTGATCTCCACCTTATATTTTCCGATCTGTGCGCTTGGAAACGTATAACTGTAGCATTTGGAATCAAACGTGGGCTGCGCATCCGTAACGGTACCGTCCGGCAGCGTGATGCGCATGCTGACGCTGGCGTAAGGATTGAGCGTTGCGGGGATCATTTCCACGGTTGCCTGCGTACCGTCGTACATCACGCCAAGCGTATACGGATAATCGATACGCTCGGTGGGCGTATTGGTAGAGGCGACGGCTGTAAGGAAGCGCATGCCGTCCCCTTGCTGCCAATCCTTGCCCCATTCTCCGCCCGGTCTGCTGGTAAAGCAAGCCACGCGGCCGTTGCCGTATTTCCAATATGCGTACAAGGGCGCATCCACTACGCTGCCGCTCGCCTTGGTGTACGGCACGCTCAGCACGGTCTTGGCGCTTGCCTTGGCCTTGGCATATACGTATCCGTAAACGTCGGGCAAATGAACAAGTCCTGCAAGGGACTCATCCTTGGCATCCACCACCGTGACGGGAACCTGCTTTTCGATCACGGTCTCGGTGACCTCATCGGCCACGTCGCCGAAAATCAACTCGTCCAGATCGCGTTCGTCCTGCAGCCAGTAATACTTGCCGCGGCCGTAATTTGCGATCTTCTCCATATTGGCAGTACCCTCCTGGCAGCTGGTATTGATCACAGTGGTCACAATGCCTGCCTGATAGAGGTTGTTGGCCATTTCCGCTGCGTCGTCCGGCTCTGCGGAATAGGACATGCCGTCACTGATCAGTACGACCTGCTTTTCCGAGAAGGACAGCGATTTCATTTGATTGAAGGCTGCCTTGAGCGCAGCACCGATCACAGTACCCTGCGTGGGTTGAATGCCGTTGATGATCTCGGCAACCTTATCCTTGTTCTTGGCCTCGGTGGGCATTTGCTCTACGTAAACCTCACCCGAGAAGGATACGACCATGACGTAATCCTCAGGTCCCAAAAGCTCCAAGAACTTGACGGCTGCCTTTTTGGTCATGATCAGTCTGGAGGCCATTTGCATCGAGCGCGAGGAGTCCAGCACAAGGCAATACAGCTTGGGATCGGCATCGTCGTTGCCAAAGCGCACGGGCAGCATATCCTCCAAGGAGGAAAGCGTATCGTCTGTCTTGTTCTGAATGTATGTATCTCCCAGCGTGATCAGACTCTTGCCAAACAGCGAGACCGCCTGATCCACGCTTTCGACAAATGCAGTATAGTTTTTCAGCTCACGCACGTCCACGTCGGACAGCACGATCTGGTCGTACACACACAGCTGCTCAATGGTGCAAGGCACGTTCGGATCGTTGACAAAGGCGTGAACGGTCGCATTCGCCCCATACATCGCCTGTGCAGCCTGCACGTCAGCCTCGGAGGATGTGATCAGCAGCACGTGCAGCGATTCGGTCACGCGCTGGGTAAAGTAGTAGCTGTTGTTATGTGGGGACGCGTCATCGGGTGCGCTGATGCGTACCTCGTAGTCAAATTCTCCTGCAGCCGAGGTATCGGTCACAAAGCTGACCGTATGATAGCCCGCTTCCAGGCTGACCGCCTTATCCTGCAGCTTTTCGCCGCCGCGATACAGGGACACGATGGCATCTGTCCGGCTACTGCTCTGGATCAGCACGTTGGCGGTGGTTCTGTGATCAAGATAGGTCGAGGGCGTGTGATCCACGTCACTGATCTGTACCTCGATCACATCCTCGGACACGTTGTTGTCCACGTAAATCGTATCCAGCGCAATATTCTCGGCATACAGATGCTCCACAGCCGAGATCAGCTCGCCGGACGCATCATCGTTGGTCTGTTTCCCGTCGGTCAGCAGCACTACGCGCTTGATCACGCCTTCCGAAAACAGCGTGGCGGTATATTCCAGCGCCAAGGCGATATTGGTGGCGCTGTCATCCACCTGCGTCTCCGTCACGCTGGGCAACACCTCTTGGCCCGCAGGGGCGACACAAATGGCGTTTTTGCCAAAGCAAACAAGTCCCACGGTCGAATTCTCGGGCAGCTTTTGCTGCAGCTCGGCGATATAGCCGTCTATACGGGAGAGGTTGCGGTTGGCCGAATAAGAAACGTCGGCCACTACGTACACCTCGGTCTGCGTCATGACCGTCACGCTTGCCATGCCTGCCAGCGCAGGCACGACCAGCGCAATGATCAGCAAATGCAGGATCAGCGAGGTAACGGTATGTGCATTTTTATTATCCTTACGAATGGCTATGCAATACGGCACGATGACCGCCGCCAGCAGCGGTACGGCGAGCAGCAAAAGCCACGGATTATCGAAGCTGATATTTCTCATAGCAATACACCACCCAATCTGCTGCAAACAGCAAAGCCAGTAAAATAAACATCAAAATCAACGCGTCGTACGTGCCGTCAAAGCCGCCCGCCGTCTGCGTACCAACCAGACTCAGCTCCTTTTCGGCAACAACGGGATTGCGCTCCGACTCGGGGATCGCCGCATGCAGATAAAAGGTTCTGGGCGAGCCGCTGACCGTCATGGTCAAGGTATATACACCTGCCTCTTGCGGCACAAAGCTTGCCACCGCGCCCTGACAGCTCAGATATTGCACCTGTCCCGTGGGAGAATCCACGCGGATGCTGTCGGTATTGGCAGGCACGTTGATCTGTACGGTATCACCGCAGTCAAAGCTGTTTTGCTCCAGCACCGCGGGAAAGGAATATTCTGCCAGATTGCGCACAAGCATCACGAAATCCATGCGCATGGCAATATTGGAATCATGCAGATCAAAGGCAAAGACCGCAAGGCGGTTGCCATACAGGTTAGTACCCGCAAACACCGCGGGATTGCCATCGATCGACATCAACGTAGCAAACTTGCGGTACATGCCGCATTTGACGTACCGTGTCAGATGCACCTCTTCCCCGCGCATGTCCTTGGTCAGGGCTTGCACCGTGGAGGTACTGTCAGTCGAAAGCTGCAGCACGCCTGCCTCGGGCAAGGTCACCTCGCCCTGCACCGAAAATCCGAGGTCATCCGAGCTTGCAAGCGGATTGACCAGCCAGATCGAGCCGTCCATGGGCATGGCCGTAGGCGTAAAGGTATCAAAAATGTACAGCCCGTAGCCCATATCGTTCTGATATTCCTCGGTCGATCTGACCGTAATATTGGTCATGCCCACCGCGCCCAACGCTGCTTCGATAAAGAAGGGGCGGTCGCTGACAAGCAGGATCTTATACGTATCGTCGCTCTGCGGATCAAACAGCACCACGCTGTTATCAAAGGAAAGCACGTCCTCGTTGGCAATGCAAACGCGCAAAGAAGCAAATTCCGCCACCGTAGCGGTCAGCTGGAAGGGCGTTGCCTTTTCCCTTTTGACCACAATATCAGCCCCTGCCACGCTCTGCTCTCCGTCGTCCGCGTAAAGCTCAAGGCGCAGCGTCGCATCCGAACGATACGAGGTTACGTTGCCGCTTACGCTCACCTGATCTCCCTGTACCGTATAGGTCACACCGCTCAGGCCGTAATTCTGCGCACTCTCATCGCAAAGGCGGATCAGCGTGATATTCTCATGCGTCTGATATCCCTTGTCTGTCACAAGATACACGCTCGTGCCGCTATTCTTTGCGAAATATGCCTGCGCTGTTGCCTGCGCATCCGCAAGCGTGCTATCGGAAAAGCTGTATTGCAGCCCATCCAGCAATGAAAGCGCAGCCTTTTTATGCTCGGTCTGCTCAAAGACGACCGATGTGTCCTGTGCTACGTAGATCAGAGTAAAGGTACTGCCGTCGGCAGCCTGCTCGATCATCTCACCAATGCGCGCCTTTCCTGCCTCGAAGCGCGTCATGCCGCTCTCGTGCTGCATTTGCATGCTGCCCGTTCCGTCCAGGACAAAGCAGTAATCCTGCGCCGCACCCGGCACGGTGAGGATGGGGTGCGCAATGGTCAGCGAAATGGCCAGCACCGCAAGGATCTGCAAGATCAGACTGATCAGACCTGTCAGGCGCGAGAAGGGGTTCTTCTTTTTCAAAAAGCGCTCGCTCAGCCGCCAGAGATAGGTCGAGGAGACCGTCTGCTCGGTATACTTGCTCTTAATGATATAAATGATGATAAGCACGGGAATGCCCAAAAGTCCCAAAAGCCCCAAAGGATACAAAAAGGTCATTTGATCACCTCCATATCCGTCAGCTTTTCAAAGAAGACCTCGCCCATGCTCTGCGTGGCGTCCACCAAAAGGTACGAAGCCCCGCGAGAGTGGCAAAATTCCCGGATTCTCCCCGTCGCAAAGACCAGCGCCTGCTTGTAAGCAGCGGCAATATCGCGGTCAATGTTGCGGCGCCAGGAGCTATGCACGTCCTCGGAATCAAACAGGTGCATCTTGCCGCGCAGCTGCGGATTCAGCTCCTCACGGGAAAGCACCTGCAGGCAAAGCACGTCACGCTTCCGATCTGCCAGATAACCGATCGCATCCTCATAGTCGTGATCGGTCAGAAAATCCGAGATCAGGATCGACATACCGTCCCCGCGTCCCACATTTGTGGGCATGATCGCCTCGCTGATATAGCTGTCCCCCTCAAAGGCAAGGTCGTTGAGCGCACCAATGCAGTTGATATACGATTGCTTGCCCACCATACCGCTGACCAGCGGCAGCACCTCCCGCTCGCGGATGGCATAGATCGAAACCTTATCCATCTCGCAAATCGAAAGGTATGCAAAGGCGGCAGCCAGACGCAGCGCCTGCTCGGCCTTCTGCCCTGCTCCGTAATCCATGGAGCGGCTGGCGTCAATATAGATGCGCGTGTGCATCTGGCGTTCATCGAGATACAGCTTTGTGTACAGCTTTTCAAATCGGGCGTAGGCATTCCAGTCGATCTTGGTAATATCGTCGCCGGGTACGTAATCGCGCAGATCGGCAAACTCGCAGGAGGAGCCGTAGTTCCTGCTCTGTCGGTTGCCGCCAAACATACCCGCAACGTTATTTTTGAGCAGCGATTGCAAAAGCTCCAGCTGACTCAAAAACGCTTCGTTGACTGTAAATCTACTCATACGTTCATTGATTTCCTGTTTCTTATTTCTTGAGCTTTTTGTTCTCTTTGATCAGCATACCGATCACGTCGTCCACGCTCAGCTTGTCATTGACGGCCGTGTAGTTGATCTTGATCCTGTGGCGCAGAACGGGACATGCCAGCGCATCAATATCCTCGTATGCCACGTTATAGTTGCCGTTGAGCAGCGCGCGTACCTTTGCACAGGTGATCAGCGCCTGCGCTGCACGGGGAGATGCGCCGTACTTGATGTACTTCTTTGCGGTATCCGAGGGCTTATCCAGCTCGGGATGCGTGCCTGCAACCAGGGCTACGGCATATGCCATGACCTCGTCAATGACCGGCACGGTTGCGGCAAGCTCTCTCATTTCCAGAATGGTCGCGCCGTCCACCTGTGCCTGTGCGGTCTCCTCCATGGTGATCTGCGTCATCTTGACGATATCCACCAGCTCCTCCTTTGAGGGGAAGGTCATGAGCAGCTTGAACATAAATCTGTCCATCTGTGCCTCGGGCAGCGGATACGTACCGTCCTGCTCAATGGGGTTTTCGGTTGCCAGCACAAAGAAGTCGGAGGCCAAGCGGTCTTAGGAAGACAAATT
>JAZUSJ010000208.1:0-3002 GCA_045606685.1 Eubacteriales bacterium | reverse complement strand
CTACGCAACCTTCGCTCAGGATGACACACGGGGGGGCGCAAGAAGCACCGATGATTAATCATATTGCGAGCTTATTTACAAAAATAAAAAAATATGCTATAATTTTTTCAAAACCACCAACCTTTTCATTTATTTATGTGTCTTAAAGACAAGCGCTTGAAGAGATCTCAAAATTACGAAAGGAGAAGCGTATGTACTATCAGAACGAACCCGACCAAACCTTGGTCATGCTGACGCTTGCGGGCGAGCAGAGGGCTTACGAGGTGCTGGTGACGCGTTATCAAAAGACGGTGATTGCCGCCGCGGCATCGGTGACAAAGAATCACTTTATGGCCGAGGACGCTGCGCAGGATGCGTTTGTGACCGCTTGGATGAAGCTGAATCTGTTGCAAGAGCCGCAAAAATTCGCGCCTTGGGTGTGTCGCATTGCCAAGAATTGCGCCATCAACATGGTCACGCGCTACCGTGGCTTTATGCCCCTGGACGCGGTGGACAATTTGGCGTTTACCGATGATCCCGAGCAAAATCCTGCTGAAATGTACGCTCGCTCCGAGCAAAAGGACGAGATTGGCAAGGGTATGGAACGGTTGCCCGAGAAGATCAGACAGATCATTTATCTGCACTACTTCGAGGATCTTTCGATTGCCGAGATTGCCGATCGCATGCGTATGCCCGAGGGAACTGTCAAATGGCAGCTCCACGACGGCAGAAAACGACTCAGAAAGGAGCTTTGCGCAATGAATGAAAAGTATAGCGACACGCTGGTACAGCGCGTCATGAAAAAGGTGGAGGAGCTCAAGCTCTGGCAAATCAAGAACGACAAGAGCGGCTTTGAAAAGGTGTACAAGGAAGTGCTCTCGGAGGTCGAGGAGCTGCCCGAGTGCCGAGAGAAGCAGCATGCGCTTGCCGACGTGCTCATGCGCGGCTGGTGGTGGCTGCCCGGAAAGAAAAACGATGCGCTCTTTGAACGCATCGCCACGGCTGCCATGGAGGGCAAAAACGAGGAGGTCATGGCCTTTATCGTCACCCGCCAGGATTCGCAGGTGTACGGTGGTGCCAAGATCGAGTTTATCCGCGACAAGCAGATCCCGCTCTTGGAGAAGGCCGGATTTGTCAAGGCACTTGGCCGCGAATGGTTCTGGCTTGGCTATTATCTGTACCGCGAGGGCAGAGGGGACGAGGGAAAGGCTGCTTACGACAAGGTGGAGCAGATTTTGCAAGAGGACGACAGATACCGCATGCTTGTGCCTTACGCAAGAAAAATGGAAGACGTGCTTGCGCACGACTACAAGGGGCAGACCGAGAACCGCTATCGCATTGGCGGCACTGCCGAGGAATACCGCTTTATTGACGGCGTGCTTTGCTTTTGGGGGGATAACGGCTTTGGAGAAGGATATTTGAACTCGATCAACGACGATGCAGTGGATATTTTCCGCAACAGTGCAGGCTGCGACAACCGCTTCTTTGCAAATATCGCGCTTGGTGAGACGTACGTTGCATCAGACGGTCGCACGCTGACGTTCGCATCCGACTGCGAGACCGTGGATACGCCCGCAGGTCGCTTTGAGGGCTGTCAGCTTTGGGTGATAACGCTTTGGAATGATAACGGCAAGCACGTTTACAAGAGCTATTACAAGGACGGTGTCGGCATTGTCAGACACGAGGCAACGCGCGACGGCGTGGCCGATGCGTATTCGCTGAAGGCTTACGAGATCAAGGGCGGTCAAGGACTTTTGCCGTTTGCCAAGGGCAATACGTGGGAATACGTTTATGAGTATGATCCGGAATCCATTGCCTCGGAGCTGGTGTTTACTGTGGACTATGCAAACGAAGAAAAGGTCATGCTGTCCTTGTGGGAGCAGAAGCTGCGTGTGAGGTACAACGAAAACGATTGGCTTGACATGATCGGGCAGATCCGCTGCGATTACTATTACGATAACGACAAGGGCGAAAGCGTTTTGTGCGATATCACTCCCGCCATTGAGCGTGCAGAGCAGTTAGCAGTCACGCCCATGCAAAAGGCGCACACCAAGGCGGCCGCCTCTGTGGCGCGCAGAATTCTGACGACTGATCCCGTATATAATCCCAAATGTTCGGCTACAGGGCATTGGAATTTCTTCTCGCGCAACGTGGTGCAACGCAAGAAGGACTGCGTGCAGCTGACGCACAATTACCGCTGGTCGTTTGAATGGAAATGCGTGGGAGGAATGGGCCCTGCAGAGGATCCCATTCTCTATAACGACCTGTACGGCATCTTAGAGGATGCGACAAATTGCCTGTGGTCGGACGAATGGCGCGTGGGTGCTTCGCCCGTGGTGGAGTATACCAGATATTCGCACGAGGTCAGAACGCAGATCACCTGCGAGGAGGGCGGCAGCATCACGACCAAGGCAGGAACGTTCCATAATTGCCTGAGACTGCGCTTGGAGATCGGCGGCATGACCGACGGCTGGTCGTACCGCGGCGGCAACAAGGTGTATTATTTCGCGCCCGGCATCGGCATTGTGCGCACCGAGAACGAATATTGCGGTGGGGCAAGGACGGCTGTGTACGAGCTGAGTGCCTACGAGGGAACAGGTGAAGGCTATATGCCCATGGCGGACGGTCTTATGCGCAGATACGACGCGCTGGATCTGACCGACGGCTTTGTGGGCTCTGCGCTTTACACCTACGTGGCAGACGAGGACGGCGACATTGTCATCTTTGCCGACCGCACGGGCATCCGCGAGATCCCTTCACCCATCACGCAGTACGGCGCGATCCAGGGTGAGGTGATTGAGGACCGTCTGTGGGATCAGGGAAAATGGCAGGAGGGACACGCCAAGTATGGCATCAACAACTTCCACCTGATCATGCATATGCTCTCCAGACCTTCGCATAACGTGTACGACTCGCCAAGATCGGTGGCGCTGATGGGCTTTTACATGCGCATGCTGGAGCAGCTGGGCGACGGAGAAGTGCCCGAGGCATGGGTAGGCAGATACGGCTGGATGGCCACCATC
>JAZUSJ010000207.1:0-6214 GCA_045606685.1 Eubacteriales bacterium | reverse complement strand
TACTCCAATTTTCTTCCTAAGACCGCTTGGCCTTCCGACTTGTTTAAGGACATTGAAGTTTTTTGTTCAAATCATCAAATGAATCCACTTGTTCTCCTGAATATTGCTCATTATATCTGTTAAAGAGAATCGAGGGTATTCCAAGCGTTTGGGCAGATAAAATATTGGCAATGCTATCATCAACAAAAAGGCATTCGTCTGCCGATGCTTGTATTTGCTTTAGGGCAATACGGTATATTTGAGGATCAGGTTTTCTGCAATGAACATCTCCGCTGATGATTTTGTATTTGAAATACTTGTCAATGCCATAATATTCGGTAATATATCTACTCCACTCCGATACATCCGTAGACAACAAAACAAAATCATATTGTTTATAATAGTTTTCTGCAAATACAATAAACGATTTATCAAAAGAAAGATAATTCTCAATATAGTCCTTCATATGATATTCGGGATCTTTGTAGCCCAATTCAGAAAGGAATTCATATGAACTTATCTGACCTAACCCTGCTTTTGTAAACAATTTTTGATTTTCAAGCAAATCCTTTATTCGTCCATGTTCCGATACATCGAAGTGTTCATACGTATAAGGAACAAAATTTCCTGTTCTGTCTTTTAATATGACTCCGTACATATCGAATATCAAAGTTGTAATCTTTTGGGACATCATCTCATTACTCCTTGATTTTTTCGCAAGTTTCTACTCTTGTTTTGCTTTGATTGTTTTTAACGAAGATATCAGCATCCTGCGTATAGCACCGCATTCATTTTGAATTGGTTTATAAACAGTTTCATCAATACAACCGGTTTCAAATAAAAGCTCAAGCCAATATTCGGTTTCATAACATTCCTTTTGCGCAATTTCAAGCTTTGATACGAAATCCTTCGTGCCTTGCGCATACTGCGCCTCATGAATATTGGCTCCAATAGAAGTACCGGAACGCAATAATTGATTGATCAGGACAGTTTCTTTATGTTCGGATTTCATATTGCGGCAAAGAAAAACAATATTTTTTGCAAACTCCTTTGCCTTATCTCTTAAAATGCTGTTTGACATATCATCACCTCTACCAATATTGTACAACGAAACTAAAGGTAAGTCAAGTGATATTCCGACTTCGTCGGAGTGATATTATTGCTATCGCAATAGTGATATTGAAGCCTGTGGCTTCAGTGATATTCTATTTGCCTTTCAAACTCGCGAAGCGAATACCACTCGGCCTTGGCCGAATAGCTCGCCTTTGGCGAGAGAAACACTGCGTAAGCAAGAATTTCGCCTTTGGCGAAATATACTCGCACGCAGGCGAATAGAACTGCACGCTGCTCAAAAAAAGCATTATACATTGAATTTGCCAATCAGTCAAGTGATATTCCGACTTCGTCGGAGTGGTATTATTGCTATCGCAATAGTGATATTGAAGCCTGCGGCTTCAGTGATATTCTATTCGCCTTTCAAACTCGCGAAGCGAATACCACTCGGCGTAGCCGAATATCACTGCGCAAGCAATATCACTCGCCAAAGGCGAATAGAACTGCCCGCTACTCCATTCGGAGTAGCGGGCAACTCCCGCCGAGCCGTGTGACCCATGTTTTTTGAACCCTGCCGTCCAGGGCGGTGCCCTCTGATCTCCGCTTTACTGCTCCCAACGTCCGCATCAAGCACGGGACAAGTCAACCGTAAACTTGCGCGGGAGGTCTGCAAACCACTTTGGTTCAGGCTCCTTTAATCATCTTGTAGGTCCCAATCATGGCGTCATCACGCACACGGCAGGATGAAATTCATTTTTTTGATCAATTACTGATCCAGATCGATCTCCTCGGAGAACATGTCGTCAAAGATGTCAGCGATCTTGTCAAACTCTGCATCGTCGTCAATGGTGACAAGCATCTCTTCACCATCCTCGTCGATCTCGGTCTTGAGGATCACGTACTCGTAAAAGCCCTGCTCCTCACCCTCCTGATCAGCGGGAATCATTGCATGATAGGTCACGCCCTCAACCTCAACAGTGCCGATCAGTTCAAATTCGATCTCGTTGCCGTCCTCATCGGTCAGCGTAAAAAATTCTCTTTCGTTTGCCATTATATTACCTCTTTATGTTCATTATTCACGGACATTTTGTCCTCTGCTTCTATTGTACCCTATTTTGCGCCGTTTGTCAACTCATTTTACGCAAAATCCAGCACGTCCGCAAGGATTGCGTTGGATACCAAAAATCCGGACGTGGTAAAACGGCAATTTTGCGCATCGTCACAAACAAAGCCGCCCTTGATATACGGTGCCAGCCGTTGTCCGAACTGCGCGTCAAACGCAGTATTGAATTTCGCGGCAAACGCGCCCTTGTCAATGCCCTTTTCCAGACGCAGCCCCAGCATGACGTACTCGGTCATACGCGCCGCTTGTGTGATGACCTCATCCTCTTCAAGCACCTCTTTCTGTTCAAGATATGCTGAAAAATCGCGCGATATGCCAAAGCGTCTGCCGCCAAAGCAGGAATATGCCGCCACGCCAAAGCCGAGATATTCGTCACATTCCCAGTATTTCAAGTTATGGCGCGATTCATACCCCGCTTTTGCAAAATTGCTGATCTCATAGCGCAACAGCCCGTGCGCGGCAAGGGAGGATACCGTGTCCTCATACATGTCTGCCACCTCGTCATCATCCGGCAGCTGCAGCGTATCCCGCTTTTGATAAAAGGGCGTTCCCTGTTCGATCTTGAGTCCGTACGCGGAAATATGCTGCACGCCAAGCGCACACAAGGCTTCAACCGATGCAGCCAAGGATTCCTTTGTTTGTAAGGGGATCCCGTACATCAGATCCGCGCTGATATTCTCAAAGCCCGCCTCTCGTGCCATCTTTACGGTCGCCCGAAAATCCGCGGCAGTATGTGCTCGTCCCAGCATACGCAGCTCGCGGTCGTGCATGCTCTGCGCACCGATGCTCAGGCGGTTAAAGCCTGCCTTACGCATGGCGGCAAAATACGCGGCATCCGCCGTTGCGGGATTGCACTCGGCCGTGATCTCGGCATCTGCTGACACCCGAAAGCTTTTCCTGACGCTCTCCAAAAGCCCGCAAAGCAGCTCAGACGGCAAAGCCGTGGGCGTGCCGCCGCCAAAATAGACGGTATCCACCACATACTCCGCAGCACGGGGCGCATAACACGCCATCTGCGCACGCAAAGCGTCACAGTAGGCTTGCTTGGTTTGCCTTGATTGGTTGGGAAAGGAGCAAAAGTCACAGTAGTGACATTTGCTCCCGCAAAACGGAATATGCAAATAAATTCCCAGTTTTTTCATAGGTTTAATCGTCGTCACCCAGCTTGAGCACAGCCATGAACGCCTCGGGCGAGATCTGCACAGAGCCAAGCTGACGCATTCTCTTCTTGCCTTCCTTCTGCTTTTCCAAGAGCTTCTTTTTACGCGTGATGTCACCGCCGTAGCACTTGGCAAGCACGTCCTTACGCATCGCCTTGACCGTTTCTCTTGCAATGATCTTGGAGCCGATGGCTGCCTGAATCGGGATCTCGAACAGCTGACGCGGAATGTTTTCCTTGAGTCTTTCCGCGATCTTACGCGCTCTGGGGTACGCCTTTTCCTCGTGTACGATAAAGGAAAGCGCGTCCACCTGCTCGCCGTTGAGCAGAAAATCCAGCTTGACCAGCTTGGAGGGAACGTAGCCCGCAAGCTCGTAGTCCAACGACGCATAGCCGCGCGAGCGCGATTTGAGCGCATCAAAGAAATCGTAAATGATCTCGTTGAGCGGCAGCTCGTAGTGCAGCTCGACTCTGTCCTGGTCCACATATTTCATATCGATAAACGTGCCGCGTCTGTCCTGGCACAGATCCATCAGATTGCCCACGTACTCGGTAGGCGTCATGATATTGGCTTTGACAATAGGCTCACGCGCCTCTGCGATCTCGTCGGGTGAGGGATAGTTGGAGGGGTTGTCAATACGCACGGTTGTGCCATCCTTGAGCGTCAGCTCATAGATAACGCTGGGAGCGGTGGTGATCAGATCGAGATTGAATTCGCGTTCAAGTCTTTCCTCGATGATCTCCATGTGCAAAAGCCCCAAAAATCCGCAACGGAAGCCAAAGCCCAGCGCAATAGACGTCTCGGGCTCAAATTCCAGCGCAGCATCGTTCAGACGCAGCTTTTCAAGCGATTCGCGCAGATCCTGATAACGCGCGCCGTCTGCAGGATAAATGCCCGCGAATACCATGGGTTGTGCGGCCTTAAAGCCGGGCAGCGGCTCGCTTGCGGGATTGGTTGCCAAGGTCACGGTATCGCCCACTCTTGTGTCCCCGACCGATTTGATCGATGCGGTCAGGTATCCTACCTCGCCCGCACGCAGCGTCTCGCACTTGCAAAGCCCGAAGGGCTCCATGGTGCCGACCTCGACCACCTCGAATTCCTTGCCGCTGCTCATCATGCGGATACGGTCCCCTGCGGAGATGCTTCCGTCCTTGATACGCAGATTGACCACAACGCCAAGATAGCTGTCGTAATAAGAGTCAAAGATCAAGGCCTTGAGCGGGGCATCCTCGTCGCCCTCGGGCGCGGGGATCTGCTCTGCGATCGCTTCAAGCACCTGCTCAATATTCAAGCCTGTTTTTGCGGAAACCGCGGGACAGCCCTCGGCAGGGATGCCGATGATGTCCTCGATCTCCTCCACGCAGCGCTCCACGTTGGCGCTGGGCAGGTCGATCTTGTTGATGACGGGTACGATCTCCAGCCCCGCATCCACCGCAAGATACGCATTTGCCAGCGTTTGGGCCTCAATGCCCTGCGTTGCGTCCACGATCAGAAGCGCACCCTCGCAGGCGTTGAGCGAGCGGGATACCTCGTAGTTAAAGTCCACGTGGCCGGGGGTGTCGATCAGATTATAGACATAGGTCTCCCCATCGGGCGCATCGTATTCCAGCTTGACAGCGCGCGCCTTGATGGTAATACCGCGCTCGCGCTCCAAGTCCATATTGTCCAGCAGCTGCTCTTCCATCTCACGCTTGGAAACCGTACTGGTTGCCTCCAGGATGCGGTCAGCCAACGTGCTTTTGCCGTGGTCAATGTGCGCGATGATAGAGAAATTTCGGATCTTTTGCATTCTTTCGTTATTTGCCATATACTTCCTCATAAAAAGATGAATAATCATCTTATTATACCCGATTTTTGCGTTTTTCACAAGAGTATTTTGAAAATTTCTTGCACACTGCACAAAAAATATTTTTTGGCGACAAAATATAGCAATAATTTTCCGATATTCACCTAATTATGTCTTGTTTGTGCGCATTTTTTGTCTTATAATACAACTAACAGGATACTACTTTGTATGCAAAGGAGACATCATTATGGCAAAGAAAAACGTAGTAGTCATCGGATTTGGCGGTATGGGTGGCTGGCATTGCCACTTCCAGAGAAGCAACGACGTGGTCAATCTCAAGGGCGTTTACGACATCAAGCCCGAAAGAAACAAGGCTGCCGAAGAGATGGGCATTTATGCGTATCCCTCTTTTGAAGCAGTACTGGCAGACCCCGAGGTCGATTTCTTGGTCATTGCCGTTCCTAACGATATGCACAAGCCTTTAGCCATTGCGGCTATGGAGGCAGGCAAGCACGTCATTTCTGAAAAGCCGGTCACGCTTTCCTCTGCTGATCTGCAGGAAATGATCGACGCTTCCAACAAATATGACAGACGCTTTACAGTACACCAGAACCGCCGTTGGGACGGTGAATTTCTGGTCATGCGCGATGTATACCACAGCGGTGATCTGGGACGCGTATACTCCATGGAATCCCGCGTACACGGCTCTCGCGGCATCCCCGGCGACTGGAGAGGTTTGAAGAAGCACGGCGGCGGCATGATGCTGGACTGGGGCGTACACCTGCTGGACCGCCTGCTGTTCATGATCCCCGAAAAGGTCACCCATGTGTTCTGCTCCCTCACCAATGTCACCAATGACGAGGTGGACGACGGTTTCAAGATGCACCTGACCTTCGAGAGCGGCCTTACCGCCGTGATGGAAGTGGGCACCTGCCACTTTGTCAATGAGCCGCTGTGGTGCGTCTACGGCGATCAGGGCTCCGCTATGATCGATGGCTGGGGCAAAGACTGCAAGATGGCTCGCCTCGTTTCCTGGGACGATAAGGACGCTACCCCGATCATGGCCGGCGCCGGTCTGACAAAGACCATGGCTCCGCGTTCCGGCGGCAAGTC
>JAZUSJ010000206.1:0-2398 GCA_045606685.1 Eubacteriales bacterium | reverse complement strand
CGATCCGACTTAGATGGGGGAGCAGAGAAAGTCTACGTCCTCGCATTCCAGCAGCATGCGCAGGGCGTGATGGCCCGACGTGCGGTCGGGGCATTCGTTCGTGTAGCCGTAAAAGCTGCCCACGATCACCGAGCGATTCGTTTGCTCTTTGACAAACGCAGCGAATTCACAGATGCGCGCACATACCAGCTCGGAATAAAAGCGGTAAAAGGCGGTATCCGTATCCTGCAGAGAGTGAAGGTGTAAATAGCGCTCATATTTCTCCTTGGCACGTGGGCCGCTGATGCCGCGTGCGTCCAAAGGCAGCCATTCCTCGGTGTTGCCGCCTGCGATCTGATATCCCGCAATGTGGCCGGCATATCTGTTTTCGGATACGTGCGCGATCAGCGCAGACAACTCCGTTTTGACCTTTTCTGCCCACGCGTCCGAGGCAAAGCTGACGCGCCCGGGTGTGCCGTCCGAAAGCGGATCGCACAGCTCGTCCGGATGCGCAAGCTCCCAGGTGCGCGAGGGAGATACGTTGATGCGCGGCAGAATGTAGGCATCGGGGCAGGCCTGCAGAATGCGTTCTATATCCTTGTCAAATCTTGAAAAGTCGGGAGTCTGCCCGTCAAAGATGCCCGGGGTGAATACGTCCAGCCCGGAGCTTTGGTTGAGGTGATTGAACCCGAAAAAGACGGGAAGGGAAAACAGACGGTAGCCTGCAGCGGCAAAGTCGTCGTAGCAGTTGTGATTTGTCAGATAAGTCAGGTACGCAAGAGGCACCTGCCGCTCGTGATTGATATAGAGAAAGGGCGTGCCATGCTCTACGTTGATGCAGGAGGTGGCGGTTGCGTACCGTTTTTTGTCAGCAAGCGGGGCGATATGCCCCGCTTGTATGGAATGCTCTGTCATTGCGTCTCCGATTATTTACCGAACAAGGGGCCGTAGCAAGCGCAAGCGCGATAGTCTGCGCCTTCCTTGTCCATGCCGAATGCGTTCCATGCGGCGGGACGGAAGATCTTTTGGTCGGGGACGTTATGCATGGAAACGGGGATACGCAGAATCGAGCAAAGGCTGATCAGATCTGCACCGATGTGGCCGTAGCTGATCGCACCGTGATTTGCGCCCCAGTTGTTCATGACGTCGTAAGCGGTCTTGAAGGGCGAGCCCTCGCGGCCGTCGCATCTGGGTGCAAACCACGTGCAGGGCCAGGTGTAGTCGGTTCTCTTCCAGAGTGTGTCGGAAACGTCTTCGGGCAGCGCCACCGTCCAGCCCTCTGCGATCTGCAGTACAGGGCCAAGTCCCTTGACAAGGTTCAGGCGGATCATGGTGACAGGCATTTCTGCCTTGGTTTCAAAGCGGGAGGAGTAGCCGCCGCCGCGGAAGTAGCCAAGGTCTGCATAGTTCCAGGTGGTATTGGCCATCACGGCCTGCATATCCTGCTCGGTCATTTCGTACCAGGGCTTCATCACGGCATTGCCGTCAGCGTCCTTGCAGGCAGCGTTGGCATCCAGGCAGCACGCGCCCGAGTTGATCAGGTGGATAATGCCGTCCGCTTCTTTTGCCTTGCCCTCGATCTCGTAGCCGGTGCAGCGGTTGATCGCGTCACCGCTCCAGTAGGTACGCACGTCGGCAAACATCTGGGCGCGGCCTGTCAAAAGCTTCATGAACAGCATGCCAAGACCGTTGAGTACGTCGTTTTCGGTGGCGAGGATATAAGGCTCGCGCGCACCGTTCCAGTCAAAGGAGGTGTTGAGCATTGCCTCGGGGAAGTCGCAGTTGGGGTAGAAGTCTGTCCACTGACGCTGGCCCTGGAAGCCTGCCGCGATGGCGTTGTGACCAACCATCTCCTCCTCGTTGCCTGTGGGCAGATTGGGGTTGCCGTTCATCAGATCCTTGATGATAAGCATCATCTTGGTCACGAATTCCCAATCCGCATCCTTTTGCTCGCGCGTCTTTTGCAGCGCCTCGGGGTTTTTGTCAAAGCCCTCGATGCAGTTGGCCTTTACCCAAGCCAGCGCCTTTTGGTATTCATCCTTGTCGTAGATCTCCTCGGTCATGCGGCGGATGATCTCCACCTCGTCCACCGATTCTACTCTCATGCCAAGGTAATCTTCCATAAAGTCGGTGCTGATGATCGAGCCGCCGATGCCCATGCAGATCGAGCCGATCTGCAGGTAGGATTTGCCTCTCATGGTTGCGGCCGCAACGGCTGCGCGGCCAAAGCGCAGCAGCTTTTCCTTGACGTCCTCGGGAACGGTGATGTCGTCGCAATCCTGCACGTCGTGTCCGTAAATGCCAAATGCGGGCAGCCCCTTCTGCGCGTGGGTTGCAAGCACGGATGCAAGGTATACGGCACCGGGGCGCTCCGTGCCGTTAAAGCCCCATACGGCCTTGATGGTGTGGGGATCCATAT
>JAZUSJ010000205.1:0-3211 GCA_045606685.1 Eubacteriales bacterium | reverse complement strand
GAAACTCGCGAAGCGAATACCACTCGGCATATGCCGAATATCACTGCGTCAGCAATATCACTCGCCACAGGCGAATAGAACTGGCGTGATACTCCGTTAAGAGTATCACGCCAATCACAGCCGCGCTTTTATGCGATTCTTTTATTCTGCCAGCAGCTTTTCAAGTGCTGCAAGTCTGACGCAGACGGTCAGCACGTTCATAGCATCGGTCAGATCGGGAATGGACGGATAGGTGGGAGCGATGCGGATGTTGGAGTCGGCGGGATCCTTGCCGTAAGGATAGGTTGCGCCCACCTTGGTCAGCACCACGCCTGCCTCTTTTGCAAGCTCGCCTGCTCTCTTGGCCGTACCCGGCATGACGTACAGGCTGACGAAATAGCCTCCCTTAGGATCTGTCCAGCGTGCAATGCCCTTGTCAGCGAGATCACGTGTGAGCGTTTGCTTGACGATGTCAAAGCGGGGACGCAGAATTGCCGCCTGCTTTTGCATGATGGCCTTGACGTTTTCTGCCGTGCCGAAATACTTGACATGACGCAGCTGATTGATCTTGTTATAGCTGATGGTCTGCACGGTCATTTCCTTCTTGGCGTGATCGAGGTTGGCATCCGACATAGCCATCACGGCAACTCCTGCACCGGGATAGGTAATTTTGGATGTGGAGGCAAAATAGAATACGCGATCCTCGTTGCCATGCTTGCGGCAAAGCTCAAAAATATCGGCAAGGCGGTCTTCCTGACCGTACAGCGCGTGTACCACGTAAGCGTTATCCCAGAAAATTCGGAAGTCGGGTGCGGCAGTCTTCATGCTTGCCAGACGCTCAACAGTTTCATCGGAGTAAATGTAACCGTCGGGATTGGAGTACTTGGGATTACACCAGATGCCCTTGATGGATGCATCGTTCGCAACCAACTCTTCAACCATATCCATATCCGGGCCTGTGGGCAGCATGGGGATGGTAATCATCTCAATGCCCATCTTTTCACAGATCAGAAAATGGCGGTCATATCCGGGAGAGGGACACAAAAACTTGATCTTATCAAGCTTACACCACGGGATCGAGCCTTCGGTTGCCGTGCCGTACAGCATGCAGCGGCACATGGTATCGTACATCAGCGTCAAGGACGAATTGCCTGCAACGAAAATACTGCTTGCGGGAATGCCAAGAAGCTCACCGAACAGCTTTTTTGCCTCGGGGACACCATCCAGCATACCGTAATTTCGGCAGTCAAATCCGCTTTCGGAAAAGCATGCGTCATGATCAATGCAAGTCAAAAGTCCGTCAATCAGATCCAACTGTTCGGTACAAGGCTTGCCGCGCGAGAGGTCAAGTGAGAGCCCTTTGCTTTTGATGTTTTCATATTCCTTTTGCAAGGATTGGTATTCGGCAAGCAGAGCCTGCTTGCTCATATCTGTATAATGCATGTCAGTAACAACTCCTATTTCAATTCAACTCACCCATTATACCACGCAACTTGATATTTTGCAATACCTATTTTGAATAATTTTCAATTATTATTGCATTAATTATCGTTATTTTGCTGATTTTTCCAAAATCCTGCAATAATTTTTGCAAGAGATTGCGCATCACTTGCAAAACGAACGTCTTCCCAGTGAGGCGGAAACAGATCAATATACCGCTGCTCGGCATATCTTTGGTCAAGCAACACCACAATACCGCGGTCGGTATCAGTCCGTATGACGCGCCCTGCGGCCTGCAGCACGTGATTCATACCTGGATACACGTAGGCGTATTCGTAGCCCATGCCGTTTTGGTCTGCATAATAGTCGCGGATGATGTTGCGCTCATCGGAAAGCCCGGGAATGCCTACCCCCACGATAATACTGCCGATCAATCTGCCGCCGGGCAGATCCACGCCCTCCGAGAACGAGCCGCCAAGTACACAAAAGCCGATCAGCATGCCGGGATTATCCGCACAAAAGGCATCTAAAAAATGCTCCTTTTGCGCCTGCGTCATGCCGCGCTTTTGCACGATGATCGGCACATCGGGATATCGTGATGAAAATACCTTGACCACCTTTTCCATATAGGAATAAGACGGGAAATACACCATGTAGTTCCCTACCTTGCCGCAAACAGATGCAGCGATATAGGAAGCGATCTTTTTGACCGATTTATCTCTGTCCTCGAATTTCGTACTCAGTCCGTCCGCAACAGCCACACAAAGGTTTTCTCTTGGGAATGGTGACGGGAAATTGACCGATACCGCCTGCTTGCCGCCGCCCAGCGTCTGTGCAAAGTACGCAGGAGGCGTCAGCGTTGCGGAAAACATGATCACGGCCTGCGCTTCTGCGTTGCACGAGTCAAGCTGACGGCTGGGATCCAAGCACAGCTGCTGCAGTGTCACGTCCTCTCCCTGCACGGTCAGATAGGTCACAAAGCCTTGGTCGTACAGTTCTGCCGCCGATACGTAGGCGCGAAGCTCCGTATAAAACGCCTCGATCATATCGTAAAGTGCGTCATAAGTGTGGTTTTTCAGCCATTTCTCAACGTTTCCCGCAAGCTGAGAAAGACATGCGTTGATATCGTCAAGCGCCTGGCGCGAAAAATAATAGCCTCTCTGTATGCCGTCCTCGCCCTTTTGCATGGTGTCACGGCAGTAGCTTCTGGCCGTGTCGAACACCTTCACGGTATCCGCAATCTTCTTGTATAAGGGTTCGCTCTCGGGGAGCATTTCCAAAAGCATTGTAAAAGACGCGCTGCGTAAGGACGAGGAGAACATATCTCTCGCTCTATCCGTCAGGTTATGCGCCTCATCGACAAGAAGTACGTAGCTTCCGTTGTTTTCTACGAAATATCTGCGCAGCTTGACAGCGGGATTATACACGTAATTATAGTCACAGATCACGATGCTGCAGAATTCCGAGAGATCAAGAGAAAGCTCGTAAGGACAAACACCGTATTTCTCCGCGATACGCGAAATATATGCCGGGGTATAACCGTTCTGGTAGGTCAGCAGCTCAGAAATGGCTTGCATGATCTTGGTATGCGACAGACTGCGGGGACAATTATGCTTGCAGGTACGTGAATGATAGTCATCCGCAGGACACATTTGCTCTTTTGCGGACAATATGATGGTGCGCAAGGGCGCTCCCGCATCAAAAAGACGCTTTGCTGCCGCAAAGGCTTCGCGGCGGGTGCTGGATTTTGCGGTAAGATAAAAAATCTTGTCACACTTCCCCTTACCCATGG
>JAZUSJ010000204.1:0-12933 GCA_045606685.1 Eubacteriales bacterium | reverse complement strand
CGCTTGGCCTCCGACTTCCTTTTGGAGGGCATTGCGCTCTCGGGCAGAGGCGTGACGCCTCCCACCGATCGAAATGTTGAGGCCGAAGAATAAAAAATTATATTTTTTTCAAAAAATGTGAAACCAAAGTCAAAAAATCCTGTCTTAATGAGTGAAACACAAAAGAGGTGAGATTATGGAGGACAAACTGATAGTGGATCTGTACTGGGCGAGAAACGAGGACGCCATTACGCAGACCTCGATCAAATACGGAAACATGATGCACGCCACGTCAAGATCAATCGTGGGAACGCACGAGGATGCGGAGGAGTGTGTCAACGACGCGTATCTGGCGGCCTGGAATTCCATGCCCGAAAACCGTCCGACTTATCTGGGAGGGT
Source organism: Eubacteriales bacterium (assembly GCA_045606685.1). GTDB lineage: Bacteria > Bacillota > Clostridia > Oscillospirales > CAG-272 > SVQP01. The sequence continues at coordinate 12,553 of JAZUSJ010000204.1, read as the reverse complement.
ACATGGCCAAGATCATTCGCAATATTTCCATCAATCGCTATGACCACAATCATGCCGCCAAGCGGTACGGGGTACAGGTGGTGTTTGAGGAGCTGGAGGAATGCCTTGGCGACTCGCGAACCCCCGAGGAGGAATACGAGTCTGGGTGCTTGCGGGAGGTGCTGGATGATTTTCTTGCAAGCCTTGAGCCCGAAAAGCGCATTGTCTTTTTGCGCAGGTACTTTTATACCGACTCGATCTCGGATATTGCTGCGCGTATGCAGGTCAGCGAGGGCAAGATCAAAAGCATGCTGTTCCGCCTGCGTGCGCAGCTGGCAGAGGTCTTAAAGGAGGCGGGCATATGAACGGACGCAGACTTTACGATGAGATCGGCAGCGTAAACGAAAAGTATCTGCAAGAGGCGGCAACCTATCGCGCAAGGCGCAAATCCCCCGTTTGGCGCACCTTGCTGATCGCTGCTGTCACGGTCCTGGTCAGCGCACTGGTGCTGGGGACGCTGGCAGCAAGCACGGGCATCATCCTTTTGGGATGGCTGTTTGGCAACGATCAGCCCGAAGAACCCGATGCGCCCGATATCAACCAGCAGGTACAGGATTACACGCTGGCCAATATGGAGAAAACGCTATCAATCAAAGCGGAGAATATGCTGCCCACGGGCGCGGATGCGATCAGATTGTTTGACGGTCAGTCCCGTCTGATCTGGACGGACGGCGAGTCGGGTGCGTATTACAGCGTGACGCTTGGAGAATATGAGCTTGGAGGCCTGCTTTATCTGATGCAACAAGAACAGAAGGATATCGGCAAGAAATCCGAGCAGCCAAACTACAAGGTCTGGATCTCCTTTGGTGACGGCACCGTCATCTCCCCCTATCTCAAAAACGATGCGGGCAACGCAGGACACGGCGAGCTGTTTGATTACGATCCCGAGCTGGAGCTTTCCAAGGAGCTGATCGGGCTGATCATACGCTGCGTGGAAACCTGATTTGTCTTCTGCCTCTTTTGTCTACTTCAAAACAAGGAGAGTATGAGCATGAAACACAATTTTCTGAAATTTTTGACATTCGCATTATCTCTTTTTCTGATGCTTGGCATGTTTGCAAGCTGTGACGCAAGCGATCCGGGCGGCAGTCATTATCCCGTCGGCTCGATGGACGTGTTCTATCCTGAGGCAAACGGGCAGGGCATCATTTCGCCCGAATCGCAGAGCAGTGTGATCGAAAATCCCTTTAGGGCTGCGGACATTTCTCCCTTGTCTACCTTCTCGGCCGACGTGGATACCGCGTCGTATACCTTGTTCCGCAAGCACGTCAACAACGGCTACGACTGGAAGGCCATGCAATCGGATTACGTGGGCGGCAACATCCGCACCGAGGAAATGCTCAATTATTTTTCGTATGATTACGCAGAGCCTGCCGAGGGCGATTTGTTTGGCGTGAGTGCCAAGATCGCGCCCTCTCCCTGGAATGCGGAGCATCATCTTGTCATGCTGGGACTCAAGGCAGCAGATGCGCCCAAGCCTGCAGGCAACAATCTGGTGTTCCTGATCGACGTTTCGGGCTCTATGAACAACGCCGATAAGCTGCCGCTTTTGCAAAAGACCTTTTCCTATCTGGTCAGCAATCTGACAGAGAAAGACCGCGTGTCCATCGTGACCTATGCGGCCGGCGAGAAGGTAGTGCTGGAGGCATGCCCCGGCAACCGCTATGAAGAGATCATGCACGCCATCAATACCTTGGAGGCAAACGGCTCCACAAACGGGCAGGCAGGCCTGAAGCGTGCTTATAAGATTGCCGAGGATTGCTATATCGAGGGCGGCAACAACCGCATCATCATGGCATCGGACGGTGACTTGAACGTGGGCATCTCCAATCCCGAGGAGCTGAAAAGATTCGTGGAAACCAAGCGTGACGGCGGTATTTATCTGTCGGTGCTTGGCTTTGGCAGCGGTAATTTCCGCGATGATAATATGGAAACCCTGGCAGACCACGGCAACGGTGTGTACTACTATATTGACGGTGAGGTCGAGGCCGAAAAGATATTTGGCAGCGATCTTTGCTCCACGCTGACCACCGTGGCCAACGACGTCAAGCTGCAGGTCACCTTTGATCCCGTGTATGTCGAGAAATATCGCCTGATAGGCTATGAAAACCGCGTCATGGATGACGAGGATTTTACCGACGATACCAAGGACGCGGGCGAGGTTGGCGCAGGGCATACCGTGACCGTGTGCTACGAGGTCAAGCTGACCGATACCGCGCTCGATCCCGAGGCACAGCCTGCCGAATGGTTTGATCTGGCCGTGCGCTGGAAGACTCCCGGGCAGAGCGAGAGCGAGGAGCGTCATTACAGCGTGGGCAGCCAAAACGCACTTGCCGAGCCGGATGACGACATGCTTTTTGCAGCCGCCATTATCGAAACTGCCATGCTGCTGCATAAGAGCGAGTACAAGGGCAACGCCACGCTGGACAGCGTGCAGGCGCTGCTTGGCGACATGAGCGAAAAGGACGCGTACCAAGCCGAATTTGAGCAGTTGATTCTCAAGCTTCGAACAAGCATGCCGTAAATAAAGAACGTAGCGGGAGGTTATTTGCAAGCAAATTCATCCTCCCGCATCCAATCACGACAAGCAAAGAAAAGAGGTGAGCGTATGCAAGAAACACGTAAAAGGAAGCTCAAAGCACGCCATATCGTGTTGTTTACCATCTCAATCGTACTGCTGATCGGCAGCCTTGCATTGTTCCTTGCAGGCGCGATCGGGATCACGGTGGGGATCGTGCAGGAAATGAACGGCACCCTTGAGAATGCCGAGCCATTGATTCCGGGGGCAGAGGGCTTTGCCATCATGGCATACGCCTTTCTTTGGATCATCGGTATTTTGGTTTTGCTGGTATTGCTGGCCGTTTGTTGGCTGATCGGGTTGGTGTTATCGGTGATTCTGGCGTTTTTCATGCGACAGAAGCCTGTATGGCTGAGCGTTCTTTCGTATATTTTGTTTGCCATTTACGTCATTTTGGTGCTGTGCATCATGATTCCCGTAAGTCTTGGATTGATGATATTGCTGTTTCTGATCCTGTTCGGATAAAACGAAAAAAAAGAGGTGAGTGCATGCAAGAGCAAATGATTACGACGACCGTTGAAAAAACCAAAAAGCCTAAGGTGCGCCCGCAGAAAAAGCACGTTTGGATGTTCACGATCGCCTGCGTGATCCTGATCGTGGGGATCTTGGCGCAAATTCTGGCAATCACCGCGGTATACGCTTACGTACGGGATATGAATGCCGATTTCGACGATTCCGAGGATGCGATCCCCGGATTGGGCGCATTGATTATGGGCTGGGGTACGCTGTTGATTTTGTTTGTGGGCATGGTCGCGTCCAACTATCTGCGAGACTTGGTATGGATCGCGGGGCTGGTGCTGTCCATCAAGCTGATGCGCCGCAAAAAGGAGATCCCGACCTGGATGTGGGTAATTTCCTTGCTTTTGCTCATTGTATACGTATGGTGTATCGGCTCTGATGTCCTGACACTTTTGGCATGGCTGTTTTTCTCGCTGCTGAGTAAGGTGATCAGCCTGTTTTAAGGAGGAGTATAAAAAAGCAGAAGCCTGTCAAAAGACTTCTGCTTAACTTTTTATTGCCGAATGATCAGCTTGATGTTTCGTTTTTTACGCAGCCGCGCGCGTTTTTCTTTTTTTATAAAGCATACCCGGCAGGTAGAATACCACGGGCAAGAGCAGATACAGCACGTACAGAATGACGGTGGATTGCCAGTCAGAAAGCCAGCCGAACAGGGCGGGAAGGAAGAAGGAATTGCACTTGAAGAACATGTAATCCGATCCGATGGGGGAATAGTTGACGAGATTGGCGGGGATGGATACGATCATGGTCGGAATGGCAGGTAACAGCAGCTCCCAAGGCTTTTCCAAGTGCGTGTAGCGGTGGTAGCCCGTGGTCTGCATGAGCATAAAGCAGAACATCATGGTGCCGTGAAAGAGCATGGTGTGTGCGCCTGCAAACGACAGGCAGGAATAATTGGAAAGCACGTTGGCAGGGTAAAAGAAATTGATGGCCGCGCCCAAAAGTCCCAGCGTGCAAAGGTATCCGCAGCCCGCCTTGCGCATATATTTGTTGCCCCAGATGGCAAACGGCATGGCGTACATGAAAATGCTGCAGGGATACAGCGGCAAGATGCCGCCCCATTCGATCCCGATCTGATTGCCGCCCACGCTCTCCCATGTGATCTTGACGATCTCCCAGACAGTCATTGTCGCCCACAGCACGGCCATAATGCGGCGCACGGTCTTATGGTCACATCTGCGCAGCCTGATCGCGGCAAACACGATGGCGGCCAAAAGCAAGGCCGACAGGCAAAGATGCAAAGGAGAGAACAGCATGCCCACAAGGTTGTCGCGCACCAAGAAATCCTTGTGCGTAAAAAAGTTTTGCAGCGTATATATCAGTCGTTCCATATGCTTGCCTTTCGTGAAATTTTTCTGCAATCATTATACGATGTTTGCTTTTTTCGGTCAAGTCAGGGCGGCAAATCTTCATAAAAATTAAGATTTGCCGACGTTTTTGCAAGCCTTGACAAGCGTTACGGTGCGTAGTATAATAATTGTAAATTCAAGTCATGGAGAACTGTATGGAAGATAAAAAGAAAAGGCTGCGCACGTGGATATGCATCCTGCTTGCCGCGGCACTCTTGCTTGGTGCGTGTGCGCTGACTTGTGTGCTTGGGATCGGCATGCTCGGTGGCAATGGCTTGCTGACAAGCTCCGAGATCGTGACCGAAACCGAGCATTATCGGATCGACAGCGGCATGATGGGGTATTTTTTCACGCGCACGTTTGATCACTATTACCAAGAAATTGAAAAGCATTACGAGCATATCGACGATCCGGTGGGCAGGGAGGAGCTGATCGCCCGTGCCATGGGCCTGCAATCCTTTGATCGATCCCTCAAGGAGCAGGAATACGCGCAGCTGACCGCAAATGGAAGAGTGAGCGCGTTTGATTACTACATGGATCTGACCGAGCAGGAGGTGGCGCGCTTGTTGACCTTTTGCGAGGGGGCGTACAAGCAGGACGTCACGCTTGACGCAGAGGAATATGCGCAAATTGACAGTGCCGTCAAGGCCATCAAGCAGACTTATCAGGACGAAAAAGCGGCTGCGAGAAAGGCAGGAGAGTCCTATCCCTGGTTCTTTGGCATATATCTCAAAGAAAAATACGGAGCACCCTTGAGTGTGCATGGTTTGCGCGAATGCCTGGAGATGGTTGCTTTGGCCGAAAAATTCGAGAAGGAACTGACCGAGCGTTTTGAAAAGGACGAGTTTACCGACGAGATGATCGATCAGTACGCCATAGACAACGCAGCCACCTTTTATCAGGCAGATTATTACGCATACACCAAGACGGTGCGCAATTATAATATGTCTGCGGCCAAGTATGAGGAGGAAAAGGCTGCGCTTACAGAGCAGGTCGCACGGCTTGCGGCGTGTGGGGACAAGCAGGCGTTTCGGGATACTGTGTTGGATATCATTGTGAGCGACGATAAGAAAAGCTATCGCGAGAGCCAATGGGACAGGTATTTCAAGGAAAGCGGCTATGTACCCGAGCTTGCGGAGCAGATGCTGGAGGAATATTTTGCGCAGAAATATACAGAGGAATATCTGAACACACGCTTTGATCAGCTGCAGAGGCCTGCGTACATGCTCTTTACGACCGACGAGCAGCTGCGCACGTGGCTGTTCGGAACAAAGGAGCAGTCTTACACCGATCACGCCAAAACAGGGGAGATCAAGGTGTTCCAGGACTTGGAGGAGTATACCAATCCCGTGACGGGAGAGGTCACCTCAAGCTTTACCGTCAGCGTTTACTTTGTGGATCGCCAGTCTTATCGCACCACCGAGATCACCAAGCACGCAGGATACGTGCTGTTTGATGACCGCCAAGAGGCGGAGCGCTTTTACGAGCAGTTTGGCAAGGGAGAGATGAATAAGGACACGCTGCTGGCCACAGCCGCGCAGATGCAAGAAGAGGGAAAGATCAATCCTTTTGCCTGCCATGCAGCACAAGATTATCTGCCCGGCCACCTTGCCAATGGGACTGTGCTGAAAAACGGGGAGCATGTGGGAAGCAGCATCGGAGGGCTGGTCGTTCAGAGCGTTATGATCAAGGGCGCGGATGAGTGGCTGCAATCGGCTGAGCCGGGAGATTGCTCGGGCGTTTTGGAGCTTGTCAAGGTGACGAGAAATTTCAACCCCTTCTCTGCCGTTGCGGGAGATAACACAACTACGACCGAATCGCCCGCGTATGGGGTATTGGTGTATGACGGCGAGGGACGCGAATATTGGTATCTGCAGGCAGTCAAGGGCTTGCTTGACATGACAAGTGCCGATTGGTATGAGCAAAACCGCCTTGCCCTGACCTATCACCGTCAGGCATATGAGTCGATAGATAAATAAAGGAGAGGCATGATACGAAATCATGCCATCAGTCCCACGGGCTGATATAATATCATAGAAACAGCAGGAACCTGTTCGCCCCGGAACAAATTCCTGCTGTTTTTTATGATACAGTCCGGTCAAAAATTACTCGCGTATCTCGATGCCGTACATGTCCGCATACCTGCGTACCTCTTCGATCTGCTGTGCATAGTACCAGCGCTGTTGGAAGTACAGCTGTCCGGGGCAGTCGGCCAATGCGTCGATCGGTGTACCGTCCGGCTTGGCGGCTCGACTGATCACCTTTTTGCCTGCGCGCAGGATGCGGCAGAGCAGATCATCCCAGTTTTTATCGGCATTCCCGGGACTTGGCACCCATTGAATGCCCTTGATGCCGTCCATTGCCAGAAGGGTGTCCAGATGCGCGATCTCTCCTTCGCCATCCAGGTGATATACGGCGTTATACAGCCGATCGGCAGAGGAAGACAGCTCGGGGGCAACAAAGGTCTTGAACATATCGGGGCTGATCATAAAGGAAAAATCCGATTGCAGAATATACCCGGGCTGCTCATGGTACAATCCGTACCAATGAGAATATCCCTGCGCTTCGCCTTCCATGATGGCGTTGAACTTGTTGAAATACAAGAACCACATTTCCTGCAATTCCTTGACACAGCGCAGTACCTCATCGGGAGCGTCGTAAAGATCCATCAGCAAATTTTCCGCACCGCGAAAGCTTTGCAAAACGTCCATGATCCCTCCAAGATCCACCATGCCGATCACAACGCGGCCGTGCCATTTTTCCATGGCAGCCTCAAACAGGTTGACCACGCGGCGGTAGTAGGGATTATTCTCGTCAAATTCAAAATGCAGCTCCTCGATGGGAATATCCGCGCGCGGCGGTTGAAACCATACGGTATGCGGTGTTGCATACGGCGTACATCCCAAAAAAGCGGCAAGCACCCCCGGGCCGAATCTTTGCGTATAGAATATGGGAAACGCTTCGCCCTGCCAGCGGTGTGAATCGGACGCCTCGTCAAAGGCATCCAGAAACGCCCTTGGATCAATGCTTGTATCCCACGCGTTGGTAAAGCCCAGCGGCAGCTTGTTTGCGAGCGCTTCCGTATGATGCCCGACCGTGAGAATGGGAATGATGGGACGGTCAAGCTCTCCTGCCCACCATTTTCTGTAGGTTTGCCTGAGCGCAGCGTACTGCTCTTTTTCAAAATGAATTGCCATATCAATCCCTCGCTTTCTCTCGGATACGATCATTATATCACAGATTCTTTTCTTTGTATATAGTCAGCGGAAAATTTCGCCAATTTTAGCGTTCATCACTTGGTTTTTTTGTCAAAACCTCCCCATTTTCTCTTGCTTTTTTTGCGCATATCCATTATAATAAAAGCAACGCATATCCCAATTTCATTTTTGGGGGCACGGCGGAAAGGAGGTTTTTATGATCTACGAAAAAAATACCAAGCAGCCCATGCTTGACAAGGAGCTTTTCAAAAATCCCACGGCTGAATATCGCGGCACACCCTTCTGGGCGTGGAACTGCGAGTTGCAGAAGGACGAGCTTTTGCGTCAGATCGATGTTTTCAAGCAGATGGGCCTGGGCGGATTTCATATGCATTGCCGCGATGGTATGTCCACCACCTATCTCTCGGATGATTTCATGGATCTGGTCAAGGCCTGCACTGATCACGCAGAGAAAAACGACATGCTGGCATGGCTTTACGACGAGGACAAGTGGCCCTCCGGCTTTGCGGGCGGCTACGTGACCAAGGATGAAAAATTCCGACAAAGATTTCTGACCTTTACCTGCAATCCCGGCTATCATGTATCCCCAAATTCCGTTCTGATCGCCAAATTCGACGTGGTGCTGGGAGAGGACAAGTGCCTGAAGTCCTACCGCAAGGTCGAAGACGGTGACGAGATCGAGGGTACGCTTTGGACGGTATGGCGTGAGATCGCGGGCAACTCCCCCTGGTACAATAATCAATCCTACGTGGACACGCTCAACAAGGCGGCCATTGAAAAATTCATCGAGGTCACGCACGAGCGTTACAAGGAAACCGTCGGCGACAGATTCGGTACGGTCGTACCTGCCATCTTTACCGATGAGCCGCAGTTTATGCGCAAGGGTACGCTTAGCTTTGCGCACAGCAAGCATGACGTGCATCTGCCCTGGACCGACGATTTGGAGCAGACCTTCGTGGCTGCCTACGGTGACTCCTTGGTGGATCATCTGCCCGAGCTGCTATGGGATCTGCCGGGCGGTGAGATCTCGCTGACGAGATACCACTATCACGACCACGTTTCCGAGCGTTTTGCCAAGGCCTTTGCCGACACGTGCGGTGACTGGTGCGACGCAAACGGGATTGCACTGACCGGACATATGATGGAGGAGCCCACGCTGCACTCGCAGACTGCCGCCATTGGCGACTGCATGCGCTCCTACCGCGCCTTCGGCATTCCCGGTATTGATATGCTTTGCGCAAGATTTGAGTTTACCACGGCCAAGCAATGCCAATCTTCGGTGCATCAGTACGGTCGCCCCGGCATGATGAGCGAGCTTTACGGCGTGACGGGCTGGGATTTCGATTTCCGCGGCCACAAGCTGCACGGTGACTGGCAGGCAGCGTTGGGTGTGACCGTGCGTGTGCAGCATCTTTCCTGGGTTTCCATGAAGGGGACGGCCAAGCGCGATTATCCTGCATCGATCTCCTATCAGTCCTCCTGGTACAAGGAATACAGCTACGTGGAGGATCATTTCGGCCGCGTCAACACCGCGCTGACGCGCGGCAAGCCTTTGGTCAAGGTGGGTGTGGTGCATCCCGTGGAAAGCTACTGGCTGCATTGGGGCCCCAATGAGCAGACGCAGCTTGTACGAGACAAGCTGGATGAAAATTTTGAGAACGTGACAAACTGGCTGCTGCGAGGCAACATTGACTTTGACTATATTTGCGAATCCACGCTGCCCGATCTTTGCCACGAGGGTGCAGCCCCCCTGCAGGTGGGCAAGATGGCCTATGACGTAGTCATTGTCCCCGAATGTGAAACGCTGCGCTCCACCACGCTTACGCGCTTGGAGGCGTTTGCGGCAGCGGGCGGCAAGCTGGTATTCATGGGCGACGCGCCCAAATACGAGGACGCAAAGCCCTCGGTGCGCGGCAAGGCACTCTTTGACAGATCCAAGCAGATCGCATTCTCGCGCGGCGCGCTGCTAAAGGAGCTTTACGAGGATCGCACGGTCGAGATCCGCAACTTTGGCGGTGCATACACCGATAATCTCATTCACCAGATCAGACGCGACGAGGGCGGCGTATGGCTGTTCATCTCGCATGCAAACGAGCCCTATAACAAGGACGTGGCGCGCGCACAGGGCATTCATGTGTATGTCAAGGGCAAATACAAGGCACAGCTGTGGGATACCGTTACGGGCGAGATCAAGCCGGTGCGCTACAGCAATCGCGACGGCGGCAAGACGCACGTGATCATGACGCTGCACGATTATGATTCCGCGCTGCTTTACTTGGAGGACACCGACGAGGACGCAGGCTACGAGCCCGAGGCCGAGGCCGCTCCCACGCCCATCAGTATTTTGCGCATGAACGTGGGCTACAACGCGTGGGCAGGGGAGGGCGAGACTGCTCCCGTGGCAAGCATTCCCACCACGGTTTCCTATACGCTTTCCGAGCCAAACGTACTGCTGCTTGATATGGCTAAATATGCTTTGGATAACGAGCCGCTTGCAGGCCCGGAGGAGATCTTGCGCATTGATGCGGCCGTTCGCCGCCGACTCGGCTTCCCGGCAGGCAAAGCGCAGCCTTGGGTGATCGCAGACGCGCCCGCACAGCATACCATCACGCTGGAATATTCCATTCAAAGCGACATTGATTATGCAGAGCCTTACCTGGCACTGGAGGATGCGGACGTTGCCACCGTCGAATGGAACGGCAAGCAGGTCGAGACAAAGCCCGAGGGCTACTACGTGGATCTTTCGATCAGGAAGATCGCGCTGCCGCCGCTTTGCAAGGGAGAGAACGTGCTGCGTGTGACCATTCCGTTCGCTGAGCGCTCCAACTGTGAGGCAATGTACCTGCTGGGAGAGTTTGGTGTCAGGATCGCGGGAAGACAGCTGACTGTTACCGCCCTGCCCGAAAGACTGGGATTCTCGGATCTGACCTATCAGGGACTGCCTTTCTACGGTGGCGCCGTATCCTATCACATTCCCGTATCCTGCGGACAGGATTGGGAGGCTGTGTTGCGTGTGCCGCACTATACGGCAGCCGTCAATACGGTCGAGGTGGACGGAGAAAAGCGTGCGGTGATTGCATATCCGCCCTACGCAGCAGAGCTTGGTACGCTCAAGGCAGGCACACACGACGTCAGCGTGACCGCCTATATCTCGCGCCGCAACTGCTTTGGCGACGTACACAATGCCGATGAAAAATTCTCCTGGCAAGGCCCTTCCGCATGGGTGACAGGAGGCAGCGAATGGACATACGAATACCGCCTGCGCCGCACCGGCATTCTGACCACACCCGAGATATTTAAAAAGTAACCGATATCAATCATGCGGGGCTGAATCAATCATTGATTCAGCCCCTTCATTTTTTGTCTGTATCAGGCAAGACGAGTATCACAGTATTTAATATTGTGTCAGTGCAAAAAACTCGCCGCAAGCAAATCCGGCTTCATTATGCATGAGTCTTTCAATCAATCGGAAAGTGACTGCCGCCTCGATTGCTTTGATTTTGTGAAGCAGATAGCGCGTACCGTTATTTGTTTCTAATTCTACGATGTGCAGGGATATCAGTTTTTCCAAAGCTTCCATCATATCATCCGAGGAAATTCCGAGGGAACGAGCAAGCTCATTCGACTGGATATCTATCGTAAAGTATTCGGAATCCATATAGTCAAACGGTTTTGTACTTTGAAAATAATCATTACAAATATGAGCGAGTATTCGTCTCACATTTGAATCCGATAGCTTTTTCATGCCGGAGGCTACTTCGGGTTTATCGAATATTGCACCGATATCTGTCGGCTTAATACAGGAGTCGATCATCGTAAGAGTATTGGAAACAAATGCAGCCCCCGAGGTATCAGATAAACAACACATCGTGTAAAACTGCCGTATTTGATCGAATTTCTTCGTAGAGGGATTCTGTTCTGCTTTCAAAAAGTCCCAAGAATTGCAATTCACTAAATTGGTTTGCTGACATAAGGAATCAATGATCATGGCTTGTGCATCCTTCGGGAAACTGTGAACGGCTTGCTCATCGAAAACCTTGGATCCCTGCGTTGAGGTGTTGAGGATGCGATCTGCAAACAAATCATCCAAAGTAACATCAAGTGCCTTTGCAATTTGGGGAAGGAGCATGATGTCAGGCATGGAAGCTTCTGACTCCCATTTTGATACTGCTTGGTTGGTCACTCCGATCTTTTGCCCCAATTCTTCTTGCGTATATCCTTTGCTCTTTCTGAAATAAGCAATGTTCTTTCCCATTGTCATACGATCTTCCTCCTTCTCTTGGATGATAATATTATAGCATATTTATGTCAAAAGGTAAAGCGACTCGTAGGAGACTTGACAAATATATTTCCAACCAAAATCACTGTTTGGTTGGAAATAGACCGTGCAGAAAGATCATATGTCAAGCCTGCGGTTTGGATGAATGTCGTGAAAAATCAAATCGAAGCATGGGAATCTCGCCTTTGGCGAGAATAACCTCGCCCTTCGTCTGGTGAGCGAGCTCCCCGAGAACACGCCGTCGCATAGTCGTCGCCTGTCGCCTCGATACACTCGGCTCTGCCGACTCCTTGCTTTGGGCTTTCCTTGGCAAAAACAATACTGAATTGTTTTTGCCGCGTCACTCCGAGCGGCAAATGCGAACCCAATCGTGCGCTGCGCGCACGAACAGCCGAACACACGGGAATCTCGCCTGCGGCGAGAATTCGCTCGCTCACCGCTGGAAAATGCCTCGCTGCGCGAGTCGCTTTCCGACGGTCTCGCGGCGAATGCGAACCCGCAATGCAAGCCTTGCGGCTTGCATTGCCGGGTGAGATTCCTCGTATGGGGCGGCAGAAAAAGAACAGGCACC
>JAZUSJ010000203.1:0-12813 GCA_045606685.1 Eubacteriales bacterium | reverse complement strand
GGCTTCGCCTCACAGTGATATTCTATTCGCCCTGAAAACTTGCGAAGCAAATACCACTCGCCAAAGGCGAATAACACTGCCAAAGGCAATATCACTCGCCACAGGCGAATAGAACTGGGGAGATACTCCGCTTGGAGTATCTCCCCATGATACAGTCCTTATTTTGCGCGAATTGCTCGGCTATTTCCGCAGCCCCGTTTGCAATCACCGTTTTTACTTGATCAGATGTCTTTTGATCTTCTTGGACGTGGTCTTTTCAAACTCGGTCTTGCGCAGCTCGATACGCTGGATCTGCTTGAAGCTGGGCAGATCGCGGTTGATGGCGCGGATGGATGCCAGAATGGTGGCCTTGACGTTTTCATCCGAGTTGTCCTTTTCAAACTTGTCGTAGTTGGGATAGATCACGGCAACAAGTGCGGTGGGCGTGCTTTCATCCAGCTTTCTGCCTACTACCACACACTCGGCAACGGTATCCAAGGCACCCAGATACTCTTCGATCTCCTCGGGGAACACGTTCTTGCCGTTGTCCAGCACAATGACAGACTTGCATCTGCCCGTGATATAATAGTAGCCCTTATCGTCACGGTAGCCCACGTCGCCCGTGCGGAACCAGCCGTCCTCTGTAAAGACTGCCGCATTTGCCTCGGGGTTTTGATAGTAGCCAAGCATGACGTTGGCACCCTTGACCTGGATCTCTCCCTCGCGGTATCCCCTGTCATTTCTGCCGTAACCGGTGGTGTCCAAGCGCAGATTGCAGCAGCTCACAGGCTTGCCGATCGAACCGGGACGGGGCGCAAAGCAGGGATTGAGCGTGGTCAGCGGAGAGCATTCGGTAATACCGCAGCCCTCGTAGACCGTAATACCGAAGCTGTCAAAGGTCTTGATCAGGGCGGGATTGAGCTTTGCACCGCCGCAAATGATCACGCGCAGATTGCCGCCAAATGCCTTATGCACGTCCGCAAACAGCTTTCTGCGTGCATCCACACCCGTTTTTCGCAGCGCGTCCGAGGTCTTCATGGCAGCGCGCAGCGTTTTGGCCTTTCCCTTCTTCTCTGCCTCTGCCCAGACCTTCTTTTCCATGGTGTCCAGGAACAGCGGCACAAGCGTCATGACAGTCGGCTTGAAGCGATTCATATTTTTCACGACGTGGCGCAGCTTGTCGTTGATGCAGATGGTCATGCCCAGCAGCAATTCAGCCTGCAGACACATCAGCTCGTAGGTGTGATGCACGGGCAGCACGCTCAGCGATACGTCGTCGGGCGTCATATCAATATACTGCATGGCCGCGTTGACCGTTGCATAAATATTCTGCTGACTGAGCATGACACACTTGGAGCTGCCGGTCGTACCCGACGTAAACAGCATTTCTGCAAGCTTGGAGCGATCCGCAATTCTGGGCAGATTCCAACCCATGCGCACACCCGCCGCGCCCATGCGCAGTACCTTTTCATAGCTTGTGACCTTGTCATGGTCACCGCGCTCGGGCAGCATGGGAATAAAGTGCTTGAGCGTGGGGTGGGTTTCCATCGCGCGGTCAAAATGACCGTTGAAGGACTCACCGTAGATCACAGCTTCTGCATCCACCGATGCGATAAACTGCTCGATCTGATCCTGTGCGACCTCTCTGTCCATGGGGATGATCACGCTGTCCAGCGCAAGCACGGCCACGTAAGCAGTCAGCCACATGGGGCTGGTCTGACCGATCAGCGCAATTCTTTTACCGCGAAGTCCCAGCGCATCCAGGCCTGCGGCCATATCCAGAATGTTATCGCAAAATGCCTTATAGGTCATATCCTTGACCTTGCCGCCCTCAATATAACGCAGCGCGACCTTCTCGCCATGTCCGCGCATAGCGGCATACAGATCGGTCGCATCCCATATCTGCGGACAATATGTGCTTGAGGCCTGCTTGGTATTCTTTTTCATTTTTTATACCTCTCTTCCAAAATATGCAAAGCTTTTCCATTGAATGATCACATACATTATACGGAAGCGTGCCGCCCTTGTCAAGGCGATCCCATATTTGTTCACAATTCCATGCATATAATGTTACATTTGTCACTATTCGCAACTGCTCCGACTGACAGATATAATCATATGCTCTCAATACTGCCATATGATTTCACAATTATTGTTGATTTGTTAGTTGAACAATATTGCAATTTCCATAATAGTATGCTATAATGAATTATATTCATCCACATGGAGGTACAATATGCGATTGCTAAAAATTGTTGCATTATTCCTGTGCAGCTGCATGCTGCTTTCATTTGCTGCCTGCACTCCCGATGATCCGCAGAATCCCACCTCAGAGTCATCCGAATCAACCGACACCAATCCTCCTGAACAAACCACACAGCCCGAAGATCCGCCCGCTCCCCCGGAGCAGACCAAGGATGCGCTTGAGCAGAAAAAAGAAGAATTGAATGCCATCAAGCAAAGCATCGGTGCAACCACCGATACCGTTCTGTACGTCAAGGACTTCGGTGCGGTCGGTGACGGCGTGACTGATGACGGTGCGGCAATTTTTGCTGCAGTCACCGCTGCCGCAGAGCAGCACGCAACACTCAAATTTGAGGAAAACAAGACCTACTACATCAAATCCGTCCCCGGAAGCCGCCTTACCCCCTTTACACTCAATAACGCGCATGACGCAACCATTGACGGCTGCGGCTCTACCGTACTCATCTCGCCCGATATGCGCTATATCCGTTTCTCGGACTGCGGCAATATCAAGATGACCAATCTGCATTTCGACTATGCCGTATCGGTTTATCTGGTCGGCAAGGTCATCGGAGTAGACGGGAATGACATCACCTACAGCGTAGACCGGAACCCCTATGTGGATCAGTACGATTTCGCACGCATCAACGGCTTCTCGATCATGTATACCGAGGGCACGCAGCAGCGTCCTCACCAATTCATCAGCAAGTCTGTCAAGACTGCCGATAAGCAGGTCAAATACACGTATACCAACAAGCCTCACTATCAGGAAGGCGATCTGGTATTCCTGCCCAACCCCGGTGTAGGACACGCCGCAGATCAGGTGATCCACGTGGCAGGCTCAGATCAGCCCATGCTGTTTGAAAACGTCGGCATTCATGCTGCATCCTCTTTCGTATGGGCAGTGATGCAAAACACCGCTCCCGTGTTCTTCGAAAACGTAGATCTTGTTCCCGCACAGGACAACGACAGAGAGATCAAGATGGTTTCATGGCGCGACGGCTACCATTGCAAGGACAACTCCGCAGCCCTGCACTGGAATAATTGCGAGGCTGACGTGCTGTTTGACGACGTATTCAACATCGCAGCAACACTCGGCACAGTCGTTTCGGTAGACAACAACTCAACCTTTGTTGTCAAAAACGTTGAAGTTCCCTCTGCCCCCTTTGTATGCTTCCCCGGCGATACCGTAGACATCTACAATCTCTCGGACGGCACTTATAAGGGCAGCGCACGCGTTCGCTCGATCATCCGCAACGCGGACGGCTCCTGCACGCTCTATCTCTACTACGGTCAGACCATTGATAACGTCACAGCAGGCTGCGTCGTTGCCAACCGCGACACGGGCGCACCCGGAAGCACCATCACCAACTGTCACTTCCAGGGAACCTTCCGTTTCTTGCGCAACCTTTACGTAGAAAATACGACCTTTGATATGTTGGTGACCTGGATGATGGTAGAGGGCTCGGTGGAAGGCCCCATGCCCGGTAACGTGGATTTTGTGGGCTGCACCTTCAACGGAGGTGAGATTCAGATCGATGCCTACAACCGCAATACCGCAAAGCGTATGAAAAAGATCGGCGAGCATATCGTGGACATCGGCTTCTGGAACTGTACCTTCAACAGCAGCCGCGTGTTTACCAAGACCAGCGCTGAATATACCATCTCTGAGGAATATACCACGGAGGATCTGTTCACAATCAAGAATGCAGCCGCAAACGCCGGCCCGCAAAGCATTGCTCCCACCAAGAACGATCTCTTGCTTGGCGTTACCTATGATTGGACGCTCTTTACCATGCCCATGACCGGTGAAGGCGCAGCCATAACGCCTCTGAGCAGTCTGGACACCGCTCTTGCAGCACAGCTTGATCAGGAAAACGTCAGTGAAAACGTACTGCAGCTGTCCGCAAAGCAGGGCGAAAAGCTGTATCTGGACGGCTTGAGTGCTTCGGCATTCTCTGCCCTGCACGAAAAAAACAGCAGCCATATCATCAAGCTGACCTATTACACCGAATCCCCCGTTAAGGCAAGCCTTATCATCGGCGATCAGGTAGTCACCGACAATCTCTTCGGGACTACGGGTGAGCTGACCACCGTAACCCTTCAATATGAAGCAAACGGCTCCGGAAAGATCTCTTATATTGAATATGAAGGCAACGGCACCGTTTACCTTGGCGAGTTGACCTTGGCCGCATTCGTCAATGCCAATCCCTCGATCAGCCAGCTGGAGGCAGGTCACACCTTCGTTTGGGACAGCAAGGTGCAGATCAAGGGCGGTGAAGTACTCAAGACATCCGACATTCAGGATGAAGCAGTCAAGCAAGCGATTCTGGGCGCATCCGATCGCTTTGGCGAGACCGTGATGCATCTGAACGGGGACGTTGGTCAGTTTACAGGTCTGACCAAAAAGTCTTACTTTGTATCCGGCACGACCTATCACATCAGCATTGACGCCTACATCGCCTCCCCCGCCTCGGCAGGCACTACCATGTACCTGCTTGCCATGGACAATACTCCGGGCAACCGTGTACTCAAGCAAGGTATTTTCAACGGTGAGGGAATGTATCACTTTGAAATGGACTGGCAGGTTGGTACCACGGGTGAATATGAACTGAAATTCTTCCTTGACTCTACCCCGGCAAAGTATGCGGACATCTACGTTGGTAATTTCTCGATCACCAAGATGCCCGGCATGAATCCCAACACCACCATCATTCCCGAAAATATGACGCAGGCAACGACCGATCAGCTCAAGGAAGGCTTTACCTACGATTTTGCACAAGGAATCTTTTTTGAGACCACCAAGAATTCCTACGTGGATTCCTCCTGCCTGAACGAGTACACCAAGCAAAAGCTCACCGAAGCAGGCTTTGGCGAATATGCATACTATTTCAAGGATAACTTTGATGCCGTGGCACTCGCAAACCCGCTGTTGGGTGGAAATAAGTACACCATTACCCTGAAGGTATATGACTGTAAGGGAAATCTGGATGACAACGCCCGCGGCGCATTCGTTGTGCTGAACATGACAGGCGGCGGTCAGAACAGCGCGGAATGCAACTATAAGCTCACGGCTGATCCGAACGTTCCCGGCCTTTACACGCTGACCTTTACCGATTCCGTCCCCTACGGCACCGATACGCTTCTCTTCTATCAGATCGAGCCTTGCGAATTCTATATCGCATCCATCACAGTCAAGGTCGGCTGATTTTCCACCAAAGCCCTGCCTCCCGGGTGAGGCAGGGCTTTCGTTTTTCTTTTTGCATCATGTGTAAAATTTCGACAATACTTGCGTCAATGATTGACATTTGCAAAAAAATGTGATATACTCTATACTGTATGGGTATATCATAATATATACGGAGGTAAAAATCATGAAAATGAATACCAAATGGATCGCGGTTTTGCTCGTGCTTGCTATGGCTCTCACCGTTCTTGTGAGCTGCAACAACAAGACACCCGACACACCCGACGGCCCCGGTGGCACCCCCGGCTCTTCCACCCCCGGTGCTACCACACAGCAATCCCAAACCACGCCCCCCGCAACCAAATACGGTAACTATTCCACCGATGCTCCCGTGCTGACCTTGGAAGAGATCTTCGCAGAGCAGATCAAGAAGTCGGAAGAGACCTACGCAACCGGCTCCTCCTACGACACGACTAAGGTCAACAACGTCTACAAAATTGCTGACTACATCGCCAACTATGAAAAGTACGTAGCTGAATACGAGCTGGAAGACGAGCTGGAGGATCTCTATGAGGAAACCGGCTTTACCCTGGATCTCGGCTTTGGCGCTGCTATGATCAAGCACTACGCGGAGGCTTCCGGCAGCACCTACGAATACTCGGATCAGATGGCCCAGATGCTGGAGCATCCCAAGGTACTCGCTGCACAGGAAACGACCGTCAATGCAGCTATGAAGGCAGCAGAAAATCTGGTAGCTGACGGCCAGAGCGGCATCAACGTCACCCAGAGCGCACCCATGGACTTCACAAGCCTGCGCTCCAACGACGGCCCCATCTATTTCGCTCTCGGTTCCTATTCCACCATGGCTGACCTTTCCAACGTGCAGAGAACCGGTGACAGATTCACCGCAACCCTGACCTTCCGCATTGTGGATTTCTACAGCTGGGATGAAAACAACAAAGAGCCCGACTTTACCGCTTATCTGAAAAAGCTGGACGACTCCTATAAAACACTGCTCAACGAAATGGTTGATATGCCTACGCTGGAAGGCTTCTGCCCCGCAGATATGGCGCAGCTGCACTATGCAGGCTTTGCACAGAATTTCTTGGCACACGGCACTATGACCTACACGATCTCCTGGACCGCAGGTCAGACCTTCACCCAAGCAACCGTCACTCCCGCACAGTAATCCATCATCAAGTGTGAAAAAGGAGAACCGTTATGCGTAACCGTCTTTTGGCCTTGCTTTTAATAGCTCTTCTGCTTCTCCCCTGCCTTTGTGCTTGTGCAGAAACGCAAGAAGAGAACCCCAAAGAAACCGTTAGCGAAGGGGAATCCGAATACGATCCCTTTGAGGCGGTCGATTACGGTGGATCTGAATTCTGGATCTACACCAGTGTCAACGCTGCGTCTACAGGCATGGGCAACTCCAACTTCATGATCGAAGGTGAGGAGCAAGCCGATTCCTCTGACATCGTGGCATCTGCAGTTTACAAGAGAAATCTTGATACCGAGGAGCTGCTTGGCATCAACCTCGAATACGTACATTCCGACCTGATTTATACGGCCGTATCCGACGATATCAAAAAATTCGTCACATCCGGCTCGGATGAATTCGACCTGATCATCAACGACCTCTACCCTTTGGCCGCGCTCAGCATCAACGGCTATTTCGTCAATACGCTGGATGAGGAATACAAGTTTGACTTTGATCAGAAATACTGGTACTCCGACTACATGACCGACGTCAGCTTTGTCGAGGGATATCAGTTCCTTTTGGCGGGCGATTATTTTGCAGACATTATCCGAAGCGGTCACTGTCTGATCTACAACAAGAGCCTTTACGAGGACAAATACGGCAATCCCGACGAGCTTTACGACGTCGTACTTAACTACGAATGGACGCAGCAAAAAATGCTGGATCTGATCGACGACAACTACGTTGACCTCAACGGTAACGGCAAGGCAGACGAGGAAGACCGATACGGTTTTGCCATCTGCGACATTTGGGGCTGCTCCATCCCGCTGATCACCTCGGGCGACTGTGATTATATGACTCGCGACGAGGAAACGGGTTATCCCCTGATCACCATTGACAACGAACGCACCTATGCGCTTACCGAGAGCATCTATAATCTCATATACAGCAAGGGAACCGGCACGTTCACCGAGCAAGAGATGCTGAACGTATTTGCACGTGACCAGGCGTTGATCGTTGGTTATCAGAGATTGGGCTCTTTGGAAAATTTGCGCGGCATGGAAAACGATCTGGGTATCATCCCCTACCCCATGCTTTTTGCATCCGATAAGCAGTACACCACCTCCTCGCACGATACGACCGAGGTCGGCGTCATTCTGACTACCGCACTCAATGACATGGAGTACATCAGTACCGTGCTTGAAGTACTCAACCGTGAAACAGATAAAACTGTCATGCCGCAGTATTATGAAACTGCTTTGAAGATCAAATACACGGACGATCCGCAGGCAGGCGCGATGATCGATATCATCCACGATAATTTCCGCAACGTTTTTGAGCTGGCTTACGACAATGCGATCAACGAGCCGATCAAGAGCGTGATCTACGGCACCATCGCTGCTAAGTCCTACAACGTCGCATCCAAGCTGGCCAAGTCCACCAAATCTTGCCAGAATAAGATTGACAAGCTGATCACTCAATGTGAAAAAAATTTCATTGAAGACTGATTAGAGAAAAAAAGCACTTTTGGCTTAGCCAAAAGTGCTTTTTCTTTTGCAGTTATAAATTACTGTGCTGCGTCAACGATTGCGTTGAACTTAGCAGCGACCAGGGATGCACCACCGATCAGACCGCCGTCAACGTGCTGCTTTGCAAGCAGCTCTGCAGCGTTCTTTTCGTTCATGGAGCCACCGTACTGAATGGTGGTAGCCTCTGCAACCTCTGCGCCGTAGATCTCTGCAAGAACCTCACGAATCTGGCCGCAGGTCTCGTCAGCCTGCTCGGGGGTAGCAGTAAGTCCCGTGCCGATTGCCCAAACGGGCTCGTAAGCGATGATGACGTTTGCCATCTGCTCAGCGGTAACACCTGCCAGATCCAGCTTGGTCTGCATGGAAACGACCTCACGGGTAATGCCGGACAGTCTCTCTTCCTTGACCTCGCCAAGGCAAAGGATGACCTTCATGCCTGCCTCAAGAGCAGCCTTGGTGCGAGCATTGACGGTTGCGTCGGTCTCACCGAAGTACTGTCTTCTCTCGGAGTGGCCGATGATAACGTACTCAACGCCGATTGCAGTCAGCATCTCGGCAGAAACCTCACCGGTGTAAGCGCCGCTCTTTGCAAAGTGAACGTTCTCAGCACCGATCTTGATGTTGGAGCCTGCAGCAGCCTTCTGTGCTGCATCGATGGTTACGTAAGGAGCGCAGAAAATGATATCGCAGTTGTCCTTACCTGCCACCATGGGCTTGATCTCTTCAATAAAAGCAGTTGCCTGTGCGGGAGTGAAGTTCATCTTCCAGTTGCCCGCGATCACGGTTCTTCTGTTAGCCATTCTGTCGATCCTCCTATGGATTATTCCTTGTCGCCAAGGCAAGCGATACCGGGCAGCTCCAGGCCTTCCAGGAACTCGAGGGATGCACCGCCGCCGGTGGAGATGTGAGTGATCTTGTCAGCATAGCCGAGCTGCTCGCAAGCTGCTGCGCTGTCGCCGCCGCCTACGATCGTGGTTGCTTCGGAAGCAGCCACAGCCTCTGCTACTGCAATGTTACCCTTAGCAAGGGTGGGGTTCTCAAATACGCCCATAGGACCGTTCCAAACAACAGTCTTTGCGTTCTTGACAGCCTCTGCGTACAGAGCCATGGTCTTAGGACCGATATCAACGCCTTCTCTCTCTGCAGGGATCTTGTCAGCGTCGTAGATCTCAACGTCAACGGGAGCGTCGATGGGGTTGGGGAACTGTGCAATGGTGGTAACGTCGATAGGCAGCAGCAGCTTAACGCCGTTTGCCTCGGCCTTAGCCATCATATCGCGGCAGTAGTCGATCTTGCTCTCGTCCAAGAGGGACTTACCAACGCCATAGCCCTTGGCAGCCTGGAAGGTGTAAGCCATACCGCCGCCGATGATCAGGGTGTCAACCTTGGAGAGCAGGTTGTTGATGACGTTGAGCTTATCGGAAACCTTAGCGCCGCCCAGGATTGCAACGAAGGGACGCTCGGGGTTAGCCAGAGCCTTACCCATGACCGAGATTTCCTTCTGGATCAGGTAGCCGCAAACTGCAGGCAGACCTGCATGCTGAGCAACACCTGCGGTGGATGCATGTGCGCGGTGAGCAGTACCAAATGCATCGTTTACAAAGATTTCAGCAAAGCTTGCAAGCTGCTTTGCGAATTCGGGATCGTTCTTCTCTTCCTTCTTGGTGAAACGGGTATTCTGCAGCAGAACGATGTCGCCGGGCTTCATAGCGGCAACCTTAGCCTGTGCATCGGGGCCAACGGTGTCTTCTGCGAAAACAACGCCACCGCCAAGCAGCTCGTTGAGCTTATCAGCAACAACCTTCAGGGAGAACTTCTTAACGTCGCCCTTTGCCTTTTCCAGAGCAGCAGCGGTAGCAGCCTCTCTTTCAGCCTCGGGCAGCTTTTCGATCTTTGCGATCTCCTTCTTGTCCAGCTTGAGCTCCTTGTCAAACACGTTGTGGGGCTTGCCCATGTGAGAGCAAAGGATGACCATAGCGCCCTGAGCCTTGAGGTACTTGATGGTGGGCAGAGCTTCTACGATTCTCTTCTCGGAGGTGATGACACCGTCCTTGACGGGTACGTTGAAGTCGCAACGAACCAGACACTTTTTGCCGGCAACGTTGATGTCTTCAATATTCTTCTTGTTGTAAGTCATGGATGTATTCCACCTTTCACAAATAATTTTTTCCACCTAATACTATAACACATTTTGTACGCATTTGCAAGAGAATTTGCACAAAAAATCAAAAATCGGCAAAAATGTAAGACAGGGCATGTACATGCCCTGTCTTGTTGTGCAATATGGTATTATTCTTCCTCGGGTTCAACGATAGTCAGAGAGAACTTACCGATCTTCTTCTTGTTTTCCTTACCGTTTACGAAGGAAGCGATCTCATACTTTGCAACCTCTTCCTTGAGGTACTCGTCCTTAATGGTGTTGTCCATCCAGACGCCAACGCCCTGGCCCTGCTCGTCAACGCCATCGCAAACCAGCAGCAGATAAGTGCCTGCACCGAACTTGCCTTCCTCGTATTCGCAGCTCAGCGAGCTGTTGTCTGCAAAGTCAATAAACTCATCCAGCTGGAGAGGCTCAGCAGCAACAGTAGTCTCAAAGTCAGTGTTCCATGCAAACAGCTTGATATTCAGGCTGCCCAGGTCATCGCTGTAGCTGGGAGCGGAAACGCTGCTCTCGTACAGGTAGCCGCCCTCGGGAATGACAAAACGAATGCCAACACCCTTATGGTTGGGAGCGATTGCCTGAGGGGACTGGGCCTTATCTTCCCAAACGTCAATGTAAACGTCAATCAGATCCGGAACGCCGTCATCGGTGGTTGCCTCTTCGGTAGTGGGTTCCTCGGTGGTAGGCTCCTCGGTCGGAGCTTCGGTCGTTGCTGCAGGGGTTTCTCTGGAGGGCTTTTCCTCTTCCTTTTCATCGCAAGCAACGAAAACGCAGCACAGCATCAGTGCAGCCAGGATAATTGCAAGAATTCTTTTCATGGTATACAAACTCCTTTCAAAAGTTTCTATACGGTCATTATAACAGATATTCCCTTATTTGACAAGAGGTTTGACAATTTTTTTGCATTTTTTAAAAAAATACTTGACAAAACAGGTCTGCAGGCGTACAATATATGCGAACAACCGCATAAAAAATCAGGGGTGCTGAAGACGCAAACGTCAACGGCTGAGATACGCAGACGCGTGAACCCTTAACCTGATACGGATAATACCGGCGTAGGAAGATTTGCACATACTTGAGATAGGAATCCTCAACCGCACGGAGATTTTTCGTGCGGTTGAATTGTTTGGGAACCACTAAATATTCTGCCATCGGCGAAGCGGCGGAATCTTTTCCGTCATTCGTCACAAAGAATCTTTCGTATAGAATCCACTATACGCGCAGATTCTTTGTTTAGACTGACGAAAAATCTTCTCACCGCCCGCTCGACGCAGAATACTTAGTGCTCCCCATTATCAAAGGAGGAGGATGTATGAACACATCTCAAAAAACAAAGCGGTTGACCGTCAGCGCGATCATGCTGGCAACCGCGGTCATTCTTGCGCTGATCAGCTCGCCCATCCCACCCCTGCCCTTTGGCGGCAGCTTCACCATTGCAAGCATGCTGCCCATCGTGCTGATCGCCTACATGTACGGCACCAAATGGGGACTGTTTTCAGCTTTCACCTACGCGATCATTCAGATCCTCATGGATCTGATGCTTGGCAAGGGCTCGACGCTGCTGGCCTATTTCTTGCCCAACAGCGAGGACTTTATGGGCTTTGGCGTCGCGATCGGCATTTTGCTTCTGGACTACTTCGTGGCTTACACCGTGCTGGGACTTGGCGGTGTATTGAGAAACAAGATGCATAAGGTGCCCGCCATCATCCTTGGCGTGCTC
Source organism: Eubacteriales bacterium (assembly GCA_045606685.1). Classification (GTDB taxonomy): domain Bacteria; phylum Bacillota; class Clostridia; order Oscillospirales; family CAG-272; genus SVQP01. The sequence goes on along the minus strand of JAZUSJ010000203.1, from coordinate 795 downwards.
ATCGCGCTTGGCGCACGCTACGCAGTGCACATTGGCTCGGGCTATCTGTTCTTTGGCTCCTGGGCAGAATGGTTCTTTACCCAGGAAGGCTTCTATGCAATCGGTAACGTGATTCTGAACGCCTTTAGTGGGCAGATGCTTGCAATCGTTTACTCGATCTTCTACAACGGCCTTTATATGATCCCCGAGATCGTGATCACAACAATCTGCGCCTCGGGCATTGCGTTCATTCCCTATATCAAGAAATACGACGTCAAGTCTTGACTTTTTGCCCATCTTGTGCTATAATCGCACTTGCAGCTTGGCCGGACGGCCGCGCCGTATGTTGCCGAAAGGTATTACGGTGAGGAAAGTCCGGGCTTTACAGGGCAAGGGTAGCTGATAACGTCAGCCGCGGGTAACCGCCGGGAAAGTGCAACAGAAATAGACCGCCGCGCATGCGGTAAGGATGGAAAGGCGAGGTAAGAGCTCACCCACTTCTATGGTAACATAGATTTGCTGTAAACCCTACTCAAAGCAACACCGTTCGGGGAATGTCTGCCCGACAGCCGCAAGGACCCGATGGGTGGCATGAGCGTTATGCTCGGAGCTTCTTGGCGACAAGGAGCAAAGATAGATGGCCGTTCTCGACAGAACCCGGCTTACAGGCAGAGTTACTTTTTGAAAATAGTTCCGAGCAATCGGATGCTCAAACCATTCGAGGGGCTGTGGATGACAGTCCCTCCTTGCTTTTGAAGGGAGGAAAAAATGGAAGAGAAGACGTATATAGCCATCGATCTGAAATCCTTTTATGCC
>JAZUSJ010000202.1:0-11286 GCA_045606685.1 Eubacteriales bacterium | reverse complement strand
TCTTCCTAAGACCGCTTGGCCTCCGACTTCTTTGCTGACAGCTACGACAAGATGATCGCATACTGCACCTCGCGTCAGCCCGATATTTCGCTCTCGGAGGACGATGATGCTGCCATCTACTTCTCGTCCGGCACGACAGGCTTTCCCAAGGCCATCCTGCACGCGCACCGCTCTTTGACGCACGCCATGCTGACCGAGCATAACCACCATTCCCAGACGCACGACGATGTGTTCCTTTGCATTCCGCCCCTTTACCACACGGGCGCAAAGATGCACTGGATGGGCAGCTTTTTCGCAGGCGGCAAGGCCGTTTTGCTCAAGGGCGTCAACCCCGAGTGGATCTTAAAGGCTGCCTCTGACGAAAAATGCTCGATCGTCTGGCTCCTGGTGCCGTGGGCGCAGGATATTCTGGACGCGCTGGAGAGAGGCGAGCTGAATCTTTCCGATTACGACCTCTCGGCTTGGCGCTTGATGCACATCGGTGCGCAGCCCGTTCCGCCCTCGCTGATCAAGCGTTGGATGGAGGTATTCCCGGGGCATCAATACGACACCAACTACGGACTGAGCGAATCCATCGGCCCCGGCTGCGTACACCTTGGCGTGGAAAACGTGGACAAGGTTGGTGCGATCGGCAAGGCAGGCTACGGATGGAAGACGCGCATCATCGATCCCTCGGGCAGAGCCGTGGCACGCGGTGAGGTTGGCGAGCTTTGCGTCAAGGGCCCCGGTGTCATGAATTGCTATTATAACGATCCCGAGGCAAGCGCAGAAGTCCTGCGCGACGGCTGGCTGCTGACCGGTGATATGGCTATGGAGGATCCCGACGGCTTTATTTACCTGGTCGACCGCAAAAAGGACGTCATTATTACAGGTGGCGAGAACCTTTACCCCGTACAGATCGAAAACCACATCCGTGCGCACGCGGCCGTCAAGGACGTGGCGGTCATCGGCCTGCCGCACGAGCGTCTGGGAGAGATTGCGGCTGCCATCATCGAATGTAAGGAAGGCTGCAGTGCAACCGAGCAGGAGATCAACGACTTCTGCGCAACGCTGCCGCGATACAAGCGTCCTCGCAAGATCATTTTCGCGACCATCCCTCGCAACCCCACAGGCAAGATCGAAAAGCCCAAGCTGCGTGAGCAATATTGCGGCGGCAGCCTTGTGGAAAAGCAAATTTCGCACTGACAAGGAGATTTTTACATATGTCTAAAAAGCTTATGCTCGGAAATGCAGCCGTTGCTCGCGGCGCATATGAAGCAGGCGTGCGCGTGGTATCCTCTTACCCCGGCACTCCCAGCACCGAGATCACAGAGAGCATTGTGCAATACCCCGAGATCAACGTAGAATGGGCGCCCAACGAAAAGGTGGCTGCCGAGGTGGCCATTGGTGCTGCCATTGGCGGCGGCCGCGCCATGACCTGCTGCAAGCACGTTGGTCTGAACGTCATGGCCGATCCCTTCTTTACCGCCTCCTACACGGGCGTGAATGCGGGACTGGTGATTGCCGTGGCGGACGATCCCGGCATGCACTCCTCACAAAACGAGCAGGATTCCCGTCACTACGCAAAGGCGGCAAAGCTGCCCATGCTGGAGCCCTCCGACTCCTCGGAATGCTTGGAATTTACCAAGCTTGCCTTTGACCTTTCCGAGCAGTTTGATACCCCCGTTATGCTGCGTCTTTCCACGCGCATCTCGCATTCGCAAAATCCCGTTACGCTCAGCGAGCGTCAGGAGATCGCGCTCAAGCCTTACGAAAAGAACATTCCCAAATACGTTATGATGCCAGCCATGGCGATCGGCAAGCACGTTAAGGTAGAACAGCGTCATCTGGAGCTTGTACAGTATGCCGAGACCTCTCCGCTCAACGTCATCGAGGACAATGGCGCACGAATCGGCGTGATCGTGTCCGGCACGACGCACCTGTACGCGCACGAGGCATTGGGCAATTCGGTCAACTACTTAAAGCTGGGCATGGTATATCCCCTGCCCGAGCAAAAAATCAAGGATTTTGCCGCTTCCGTGGACGCTTTGTTCGTCATTGAAGAATTGGATCCCTTTATCGAGGAGCATTGCCGCAACATCGGCGTGAACGTCAAGGGCAAGGAATGCTTCACCATGCTTGGCGAATACACCCCCTCCATGATCCGCACCGCGGTGCTTGGCACACCCAATCCCGACTATATCGCACCGGATGCCGCCATTCCCGGCCGTCCGCCCGTTATGTGCGCAGGCTGTCCCCACAGAGGTACCTTCTACGTACTCAAAAAGCTCGGGCTGACCGTCTCGGGCGACATTGGCTGCTACACACTGGGCGCAGTCGCACCCCTTTCCTCGGTAGACACCACCATTTGCATGGGCGCATCGGTCAGCGCAGCATTCGGCATGGCCAAGGTGCGCGGTCAAGAATTCAACAACAAGCTGGTCAGCGTGATTGGTGACTCAACCTTTATTCACTCGGGCATTACAGGCCTGATCGATATCGTTTACAACAAGGGCGCAAATACAGTCATCGTGCTGGACAACTCGATCACCGGTATGACCGGACACCAGCAGAATCCCGCCATGGGCAAGACCATTCGCGGTGAGGATACGCGTGCCGTTGACCTTGTGGCACTTTGCCGTGCCGTTGGCGTGGATCGCGTGCGCGTGGCCGATCCCTTTGACCTCAAAACCTTTGAGGCGGTCGTGCGCGAGGAGATCGCGGCGGACGAGCCGTCCGTCATTATTGCGCAGCGCCCCTGCGCACTGCTCAAGCACGTCAAGTACAAGGGATATTGCGAAATTTCCGACAAGTGCAAAAAGTGCAAGCTCTGCATGAAGCTGGGCTGTCCCGCCATTTCGGTATGCGCTGACGGCTCTGTCAAGATCGATTCCACCCAATGCAACGGCTGCGGCCTGTGCCTTGGCGTTTGCCCCTTTGGTGCGATTGAGAAAAAGGAGGATTGACCATGAAAAACGTGAACATTATGATCGTTGGCGTAGGCGGCCAAGGCACGTTACTTGCCAGCCGCATTCTTGGCAACGCCATTCTCTCGCTCGGCTATGACGTCAAGGTCTCCGAGGTACACGGCATGTCCCAGCGCGGCGGCAGCGTGGTTACCTACGTCAAATACGGCCAAAAGGTCTACTCCCCCGTCATTGACAAGGGCGAGGCGGACATCATTCTGGCCTTTGAGCAGCTGGAGGCGCTGCGCGCGCTGCCCTATCTCAAAATGGGTGGCAAAATGATCGCCAACACACAAAAGATCAATCCCATGCCGGTCATCACAGGTGCTGCGACCTATCCCGAAGGCATTCTCGAAACGCTTGCATCCAAGGTTGACCTGACCGCGCTTGACGCGCTTGCCATGGCAAAAGAGGCCGGCAACACCAAGGCTGTCAACGTGGTATTGATGGGTGTGATGGCCAAGAATACCGACATTCCTTATGAAACTTGGGTAAATGCGGTGCGCGAGTGCGTCCCCGCCAAGTTCCTTGAGGCCAACCTGCGCGCCTTTGACGCAGGATATACCTATACCCCGGAGGCATGACATGGCAGACAAATCCTCTTCCGCATGGAAAACGATCTTGATCATTGTCTACATTGTGCTTTCACTCGGCGGCTTTGCTGCCATTCTGATCATCCCCGCCTCTCGTGAGATATTCAAGACGCTCTCCAACACCCTCCCCTACCTGATGGGCTTTGCCAAATTTGCCGTTCTTGCAACAGCGGGCGAGCTGCTGGCGGTTCGACTGGCAAAAAAGGAATGGACGTTGCCCTCTTACGTGTGGGCAAGATTTCTGATCTGGGGCGTCATTGGCGTTTGGATCACGTACATGATGAAGATCTTCGGTGCAGGCGTGGGGGCTTTGATGGCAAACGGCCTGTTACCCAATCCCGAGCATGCGCTGCTTGGCAGCTTTGTCAAGGCATTCTTTATCAGCGCAACCATGAATCTCTCGTTCGGCCCCACCTTTATGGCACTGCACAAATGCTCCGACACCTATCTTGACATCCGTGCCTCGGGCAAGGGCAAGATCACGCTTGCAAACGTCATTCACAAGGTCGATTGGGAAAAGTTTGCCTCCTTTACCCTGCTTAAAACTGTGCCGCTTTTCTGGATTCCCGCACACACCGTCACCTTTATGCTCCCCGCGGAATACCAGGTCGCCATGGCTGCCGCACTCTCGGTTGCCCTTGGCATTATTCTGAATCTCAAAAGAAAAAAAGCATAAACCCTTAAATCCTACAAAGAAAAGAGAACTCTCATGGCTATCAGAAACCCCGAAATCGAATGTATGCCTCGCGAGCAGATCGTCGCGATGCAAAATGAGCGACTTGTCGCACAAGTCAAGCGCTGCTACGAGAACGTAGAGTGCTTCCGCAAGAGAATGGACGAGATGGGACTGACTCCCGACGACGTACACGGCGTTGAGGATCTCTCCAAGCTCCCCTTCTCCTACAAGAGCGACCTTAGAGATTACTATCCCTTTGGCCTTTTCGCAACGCCCATGTCCGAGATCGTGCGCGTACACGCGTCGTCCGGCACCACGGGCAAGAGAATCGTGGTCGGCTACACCAGAAACGACTTGGCCATGTGGGCTGACTGTGTCGCCAGAATGATGGAGGCGATCGGCATGACCGAGCAGGATATCGTACAGGTGTCCTACGGCTACGGCCTGTTTACCGGCGGTCTCGGTGCGCACGGCGGCGGTGAGATGCTGGGCGCGACCGTCATTCCCATGTCCTCGGGCAATACCTCCCTGCAGATCCAGACCATGGTGGACTTTGGTGCAACCGCGCTTTGCTGCACCCCCTCCTACGCGCTGTATCTGGGTGAGGAGATCGAGCGCCTGGGACTCAAGGGACAGCTCAAGCTCAAGGTAGGCATTTTCGGTGCAGAGCCATGGAGCGAGGACATGAGATTGCAGATCCAGGATAAGCTCGGTCTGAAGGCTTACGACATTTACGGCCTTTCCGAAATTCTCGGCCCCGGCGTGGCCTGCGAGTGCGAATGCCAGGCAGGTATGCACGTATGGGAGGATCACTTCATTCCCGAGATCATTGATCCCGATACCTGCGAGGTGCTGCCCGAGGGCGCGTCCGGTGAGCTGGTATTCACCACCATCACCAAGGAGGGCTTCCCCCTGATCCGTTACCGTACCCGTGACATCTGCTCGCTCAACTACGAAAAGTGCGCTTGCGGCAGAACCCACGTGCGTATGCGCAAGCCCAGCGGCAGAAGTGACGACATGCTGATCATCCGCGGTGTCAACGTCTTCCCCTCTCAGATCGAGGAAGTGCTGCTCAAGGTCAGCGGCGGCGACATTACCCCCAACTATCAGATCGTGGTGGATCGCGTCAACAACACCGACACCTTTGACGTCAACGTGGAAATGAGTGACGCACTCTTTGCCGACGATATCCGTTCGATCGAGGCAGTAGAGAAGCGCATTACCTCGGGACTGCGCGATATGCTGGGTATTTCCGCCAAGGTTCACTTAGTCAACCCCAAGACCATTGCGCGCAGCGAGGGCAAGGCAAAGCGCGTGATCGACAATAGAAAATACTGATAATAGGAGGTTACTATGAAGGTAAAGCAGCTTTCCGTATTTATTGAAAACCGCAAGGGCAATCTTGCGCCCGTGCTTACACACCTCTCCCGCGGCGGCGTGGACATCAGCGCGCTCTCCTTGGCAGACACCTCGGATTTCGGTGTTTTGCGCCTGATCGTGAACAAGGTGGAGCTTGCACAGCAGATCCTCTCCGAGGATGGTGTGATCGTCAAGGTCACCGAGGTGTTGGCCGTGGTCATGAACGACCATCCGGGCGGTGCTGCCGAGGTTGTCAACATTCTGGCCGACAATCACGTTGAGATCGAATACATGTACGCCTGCGCAGGCAAAACGCTCGGCAAGGCGCTCATGATCGTGCGCGTGGACGATCCCGCAAAGGCAGAAGAAATTCTTTGCGCCAACGGCTTTGGCGATACCAAGGCAAACGAGATTTACAGAATTTGAGATAAATAGGATTTTATCTGAAAATCAGCAAAAAATAACAGGAATCTGTTCAAGTATGAGCAGATTCCTGTTTTTACGTTTCATTCAATACACTTTCGTTACAGTATAAATCTTTTCCGATGCGTTCAGACAGCCCCTTTTCCCGCGGGCGTTCCGCTTCACTGCGTTCTCGCTCCGCTGCGTAAGTTGCCCGCATCAGCAGCGTCATAAGACGTGCGGCATGAAACTATGCCATGACGAGAAAAGTCAGCAGAACGAATGCGCGATGCAAAGGCGTCCCCGAAGGGGTACCTTCCATAGAGCAGTATACTCGAACTGACAGGAAAAGGTCAGAGAGTGTTTTACATTCTCTGTCCTCTTTTCTTGACAAGCACTGCATTTGTAGACACAAATGCAGTATCAAATTGGAAGTGATATGCTGACCGTGTCAGCGTGATATTGTTGCAAGCAACAGTGATATTGCTCCCGATGGTCGCAGTGATATTATATTCGCCTCCCAAGCTCGCGTAGCGAATATCACTCGGCGATAGCCGAATACCACTGCGTAAGCAAGAATTTCGCCTTTGGCGAAATATACTCGCACGCAGGCGAATATAACTGTGGCACCTGCTCTACGGCAGGTGCCACAAGGGGAGGCGTTTTTTCGCGATTTTTATTCTTCGCCAAATACGCGGCGGCACACAAGATATACGATCAAGAAAATGGACAGAGGAATCGAGATCAAAAGGATTCTCAGCACTACTCTCACCCATTTGCGCCGAATCTTTTTTACCCCCTCAAAGGCATCATCAAATAGCGGCTCAAACGGTCGAAAAATAATCTCCAATATGCCCCCTATCAAATCTTCCACGAAATATCAAAGCTCCTTTCTCTTTTTGCACACCACGGCTGCAGCGGTTGCTACTGCCAATGCTGCTACGGGTGCGGCTACCGACTTGCAACCGCCCTCGGAGGGTGCTTCGGTCTCACTCTGGGCAGGTTCGTTTGTTGCATCCTCTGCGGGCGCGGTTGTTTGCGACTCGCTGTCAGCACCTGTGTCGGTTCCCTTTCCGTTGAGCACCTTGAAGCTATACGCGGGCAGCGTGATGCTGTATACGCCATCGGTGGCATTCACCTTGCCGTCGGACGCGATCTGCGAGCCATCGGTGGGCAGCTTGCCTTCTGCAAACAAATAGCTATCCATCTCGCAATCAAACATGCCCGTGGAAATATTGACCACCTGCTCGGCTGCCGAGCGGTTGACGGCGATCAGACTCCACGTTCCGTCGGGTGCCTTGACGCAAATGGCATCAATCAAATTGTCATCCTCACCCGTCACGGGATAAACGCTCGAGCCCTTGGGAATATAATTGCACAAGAGTCCCCATGCGTAGTACGTGGGGCGGTAGCTCCATTCTCCGTCAGTCTTATAGCCGATCAAGCCCATGCTCATCAGGCCGTAATTGTCACCGCCGGTTTCGTTATAATAGTAGTACACGTCGTGCAGCGGCCAGTAGGAAAGTCCCGATGCACCGGCTGCCAGCGAATTGACCGCCATGGATGCGATAAACAAGCCGCGTCCGTACGTTTCCGTTGACGCTGCCGCATACGCGCCCTGCGCGCTGCCATCACCGAATTCTCCGAACACATACGGCTTATCGGTGGAATAATTGGTTCTGCCGCCCACGAATTCGTCGATCAGATCGTCCAGATACGGCATATCATAGCTCCAGGAGTAGGTGTGCGAGTCAAACATATCGCACACATCCTTCAAGGCGTCATACGCGCGGCAATACCAACCAAGGCTCTGTGCGTCGTCCGAACCAATCAGCCTGACCGTTTCCCGCAGCCCCGCGTTCTTCAGATACGCGTCCACCGTCTTATAATACTGCACGTAGCGGTCAAAATCCACCACTCCGCCCGAAACCTTGAAGGAATAGCTGGGCTCATTCTGCAAAATCACGCCCTTGACGCAATCGTATCCCAGCTCCTCCTTGACGTAGCGCAGCACGGTGACCACGTTCTCGGCCATTTCGTCAAGATCGTTGGGCGCGCTGATCCAGTCACCGCAATCCGGATAGGACAGCCAATCTCCCGTGGCTGCTCCCCACCATGTCAGCGTCACATCCACGCCAAGCTCCTGGCAGACCTTCAGGTAAGCAAACGTGCATGTTACCTCATCCGAATCCCAACGGAAATCGGCAAAATCCGCGTTGCTCGGATCATCGTTGTCATTGACAGGCTCAAACCACTCGGGCATGACCATCATGCGCACGGCCTGCAAGCCCATTTCATCCATGCGCTGCTTGATCAGATCCAGATCCTCATCGGTCACACCGCGCTCCTTATTGACGGGCAACAGCAGCTTGGGATCCCACTCCGCCCCCAGTCCCACGGTCGGGAACTTGTTGGGCGTTTCGGATACGGTCAGATCGTACGTACCGGACTTGGCCTCGGCACCGATATTGGTCATTTCGGTGACGGTCACGTTGTCCACCAGCACAGTTCCCGTGCTGAACCAGAGTCTGGGACCTGCATTCACGTTGACCGCATTTTCATTGGTAACGGTAAAGATGAAGTTTTGCTTTACCCAACCCTCACTTGTTCCGTAATGCGAGGCTGAATACATCTCACCTATGTTGTTTCCTGCAGCATCGTACATAGTCATGCCAAGAATAACACCCATACCCTCGGAGGACACGTTTTCATATTTGATGTCCGCCTGCATGATATACGTCTTGCCAAACTTCATATTTGCATACTGGAACACGCCGTTGGCCATGGCCGTTTTGTTGGTCATGCGCAAAGCACCCGAGCCGTCCACGCCCTCGTCCTCGGCAAATTCTGCCGTGCAGTTACCGGGATCATTACTCCAGGACTGCCAGTTGTTCAGCCTTTTTTCAAAATCACCGTTTTTGAACATGTTTCTCTCAGCCGCACCCGCGCCAAACACCGCGCAAGTCGACAGCAATAGCAGGCAGGAAAGGCCCGCACAGATCCAACGCTTGAACATATTTACCTCCATTGTCATTCATTGTTATTCTATTATACCATAGAGAAAAGCCTTGTGTCAAGACACAGTCACATTTGCAAGACAAAAAACGAGCCGATCCAACCGGATCGGCTCATTTTTATGATTCCAATTATTCCAATGGGACATTGTAGAAATTCACGTACCAGATCACATTGAAGACAATTCCGGCGGCCAGGAAGGCAAGTCCGACGATCAGCATGGCAAAATCGAAGGCTTTTTTAAGCTCCTTCATCTTGCGCTCGCGATAATCGCCATATAACTCCTGCTTTTTTCTGCCCATCGGGACAAACCAGGTCAGCACGACGTTTCGAAGGATGAATCCGATTCCAAGCAGCGCGCCCTGGCTGCTGACGAACAGCAGGCCTGCAAACAAGGATACAAGAATGCCGGATACAAAGAATCCGTCAGCCAAAACCATGAGATTCTTGCCGAGATCATCCGTGAAAAATCCCTTGAGGGCGAACACGCCAACTGTGATCAGCGATGCAACGCCAAACCAAATCAGCAGATTGACCAGAAATTTCTTATTTTCCTGTTTCACTACGCCTTAACCTTCCATCTCGCCATTGATAATATTTCTGTACTTGATCTCCTCGGCATCGTTACAATACACGAAGTGTCCGGGGCTGATCTCACGGAAAGAAGGCTGGTCGACCGTGTAATCATGCTCTGCAATGGGATTATACGTGATTCTCGTACGCTGCTTTTCGTATACCGGGTCAGGCAACGGAATTGCAGACAGCAACGACTTGGTGTAAGGATGCAGGGGGTGCTTGAACAGCTCGTCCGAATCTGCAAGCTCTACCATCTTGCCAAAGTACATAACACCGATTCTGTCGGAGAAATACTTGACGACAGACAAGTCGTGCGCGATAAACAGAATGGTCAAGCCCTTGCTTTCACGAAGGTCGTTGAGCAAATTGATTACCTGCGCCTGAATGGATACGTCAAGCGCGGAAACGGGCTCGTCCGCAATGATCATTTCGGGTTCCATGACAACGCTTCTTGCAATACCGATACGCTGACGCTGACCGCCCGAGAATTCGTGGGGGTAACGGTCTGCATGCTCACGCACCAGGCCTACCGTTTCCAGAATATCGTAAACCTTCTGGTTGATATATTCCTTATCGGTGATGCCGTTGATGATCATGCCCTCAGCAATGATATCACGAACCGTCATACGGGGGTCCAGAGATGCGATGGGATCCTGGAAGATCATCTGGATCTGCGTAATATACTTGCTCTTCTTGGCAACGCGACGCTTGTTCTTATATTCCTTCTTCAAGGTCTTGAGCAGCTCTTCGTTGCCCTGTGCCTCCTTGAACTTTTGGGAATACTCTGCATCCAGTGCCTTGACCTGCGCGGCAGCGTACTTTCTGTCCACTTCCTTGTGGTCATACTTAGCATCACGGATCAGCGCTTTATTCTTTGCAACAGTCTGGGCAAGCTCACTCTTGATGGTCTTGATCTCTGCTGCAACAGCTGCAGGATTTGCATTCTTGTCAGCCTTCAAAGCCTCAATCTTCTTTTTTGCCTCCGCACGTGCCTTAGCGATCGCATCCTTATAGGAACGAGTGCCTGCACCGATTCTCTGGCCCTTGAAGTATACGTTACCCGAGGTAATGTCATACAGCTTGATGATAGAACGGCCGGTCGTGGTCTTACCGCAGCCCGACTCGCCAACCAGACCAAAGGTCTCGCCCTTTCTGATCTCAAAGCTGACGTCGTCAACTGCCTTGAGGTCCTTACGTCCCAGGCGGAAATACTGGCAAAGATGGTCTACTTTTAACAATACTTCGTTATGATTCTCCATAATTGCCTCCTCTTTCTTTCATTCGCTTGATACGCTCGGTAATGATCTTGGGGATCTCTACCTTGGGTGCATTGGGATGGAGCAACCACGTTGCCGCATAGTGCGTAGGCGATACCTGATACATAGGCGGGTGCATTTCAAAGTCGATCTCCATTGCGTACTTGTTTCTTTCCGCAAATGCATCACCAACGGGAGGATAGATCATATTCGGAGGTGTACCGGGAATAGCATCCAGCTTTTCGTTGGTATCCAGGTCAGGCATAGAGGACAGCAGCGCCCATGTGTAGGGATGCTGAGGATCGTAGAAGATCTCTTCTGCCGTACCATACTCTACTACCTTACCTGCATACATAACAGCAATTCTGTCTGCCATGTTTGCAACAACGCCCAGATCGTGAGTAATAAAGATAATGGACAGATTACGTTCCGCTTTCAGTCGGTTGATCAGTTCAAGGATCTGT
>JAZUSJ010000201.1:0-7350 GCA_045606685.1 Eubacteriales bacterium | reverse complement strand
CAAAGGCCTTTTTGACTCTGGTCATATACACACCCAGTCCGCCGAAGCCGCCCAGCCATTCGCTGATGACCGCACCCACCACGCTGTAGGCCGCGGCGATCCGCAAGCCGGAAAAAAGCTGGGGCAGGGCCGAGGGGAATTTGATATAGCGGAAGATCTGGCCGCTGGTGGCGCCCATGGAGCGCAGCAGACCCATGGCGTCCTTGTCGGCGCTGCGGAAGCCCTCCAGCAATCCCACCGTCACCGGGAAGAAGGTGGAGATGACGATCAGGATGATCTTCGGGGTCATCTCATAGCCGAACCAGAGCACCAGCAGCGGCGCGTGGCGGGGTTCATGGTGGTTTGCCACATCATGTCGGGATCGTTTTCACCAAGACCTTTGGATCTTTGCAGCGTATATTTCTTATTGCCGATCTTTTTGAGGATCTCGGCCTTTTCAAATTCATCGTAAGCGAAGTAAGTTTTGTCCTTGGTCTGGATCTCAAACAGGGGAGATTCCGCAATAAATACCTTGCCTTCCTGCAACAGTGTTGGCAGCAGGCGGTAGAACAGCGTCAGCAAGAGGGTTCTGATTTGGAAGCCGTCCTCGTCCGCATCGGTACAGATGATGATCTTGGACCACTTGAGCGCGTCAAGATCAAACGCGGTCAGATCTCCCTTGACCTTTTTGCCCTGGATCTCGACACCGCAGCCGATGACCTTGAGCAGGTCTGTGATGATCTCGCTTTTGAAGATGCGCTCGTAGTCGGCCTTGAGGCAGTTGAGCGTCTTACCGCGCACCGGGATGATGGCCTGATATTCCGCGCATCTTGCCAGCTTGCAGGAGGTCAGTGCCGAGTCGCCCTCCACGATGTAAAGCTCGCGGATGTTTACGTCCTTGGTGCGGCAGTTGACGAATTTTTCCACGCGGTTGGCAATATCAATGGTACCTGTCAGCTTTTTCTTGATATTGAGTCTTGTAGCGTCTGCAGATTCACGGCTGCGCTTGTTGACCAGCACCTGTGCGGCAAAGCGTTCTGCTTCGAGTGGATTTTCGGTAAAGTAAATGTCCAGATTCTGACGCAAGAAGTCGTTCATTGCGGTCTGGATAAACTCGTTGTTGATCGCCTTTTTGGTCTGGTTTTCGTAGGACGTGCTGGTGGATTGGGAATTGATGACAAGCACCAAGCAGTCCGCGATATCCGAAAACTGGATCTTGGATTCGTTTTTGTTGTATTTGTTGTTGTTTTTCAGGTATTTATCCAGCGCAAAGACAAAAGCGGATTTGGTTGCCTTATCGGGCGAGCCGCCATGCTCGAGGAAGCTGGAGTTATGGTAATATTCGATCGCATTGACCGTGTTGCACACGCAGAAGGAGAAGTCAGCCTTGACCTTGTACATGGGCTTGTCCTCTCTGTCCTTGCCCTGTGTTTCCATGTGCCACAGCACGGGCTGGGTGATGGCTGCCTCGCCCACCATTTCGGAAACGTAGCCCGAAATGCCGCTTTCATACACGAATCTCTGCTCGGAGAAGGTCTTGTCCTCCTGCTCGATATACAGCACAAAGCAGATGCCGGGATTGACGACTGCCTGGCGGTGCAGGGTATCCACGTAGAAATTGTGGGGGATGTTGATATCGGTAAAGACCTCCAGGTCGGGCTTCCAATGGATGACGGTACCCGTGCGCTTTTCCTTGCGATCCAATTCGCGCTCAGTAAGCTCAGTCACGGGCTCGCCCTTCTTGAAGCCGATGGTACGCTCGTATTTGCCGTCGTAAGAGGCAACGGTCATGTATTCCGAGCTGTACTGCGTGGCGCACGCGCCAAGGCCGTTCAGACCGAGAGAGTATTCGTAAGCGGATTCTCCGCTGTTGTTGTCGTATTTGCCGCCTGCGTACATTTCGCAGTAGATCAGGTACCAGTTATATTGCTGCTCCTTCTCGTTCCAGCCTAAGGGGACACCGCGTCCGTGGTCCTCCACGGTAATGCTCTTGTCGCGGAATACGCGCACCGTGATCTCGGTGCCGTGTCCCTCCTTTGCTTCGTCCACAGAGTTAGAGAGAATTTCGAAAAATGAATGCTCGCAGCCGTCAAGCCCGTCCGAGCCGAAAATGACACCGGGACGCTTACGCACGCGGTCCGCACCCTTGAGGGCGGTGATGCTTTGATCGTTGTATTGCTGCTTTGCTGCTGTCGTTTTACTCGCTGCCATGTATTCCTCCGTCACTAATATATATCCAAGATACATTATATCATTTTTTTGCGGTTTTGAAAAGAGTTTTTTCGTAAAATATTTGTACAGTGCGTAAATTATCGGGGAATTCTATTGCAAAAAATAAAACAAAGCAGTATAATACATAATGAAATAATATGGGATAGTATGGATTGTGAGGTGTGTGCATGAACGATTCTCCCATTCTGTCGGCAATTCACGGCGGTGTTTGCTGCCTTTTGGGCTTTGGTGTGTCCAACACCATGCTGGCCGATGTACTCTTTGAGCTTGGTGCCGCGTGTATACGCGTTTACGATAAAAAGACTCCCGAGCAGTTGGGAGCAATCGCCCTTTCCTTGCAAGAGCGGGGCGTGGAGTTTTTCTGCGGTGAGAATTATCTCTCCACGCTGGATGGAGACGTGATCGTTCGCTCACCCGGCTTTCGCCCCGATAAGCCCGAGATCGTGGCGGCACTTGAGCGCGGTGCCGTGCTGACCAGCGAAATGGAGCTTTTCATGGAAACGACCAAGGCGCGCGTGATCGGTGTGACGGGAAGTGACGGCAAGACCACCACGACCACGCTGACCTGGCATCTGATCAAGGCCTTTTTGAAGCAGCGCGGTTACGGCCACGCGTACGTGGGCGGTAATATCGGTACACCGCTCATGCCGTACTCGGCCGAGATGACCGAGGACGACTTTGCCATCGTGGAGCTTTCCAGCTTTCAGCTTATGACCATGCAGCGCGCACCCGTGCGCAGTGCCATCACCAATCTCAGCCCAAATCATCTGGATTGGCATACGGGCATGGATGAATATATTGCGGCCAAGAGCCATATCTATCGGGGGCTTGGCGCAGGCATGCTGGTCACCAACCGCGACAACGCGCTTTGCATGGAGCTTGTGGATCGCGCTGCCGTACCCGTCGTGCTGTTTTCTTCCAAATTGCACGACTACGAGAGCATCATGCAGGGCAGAGCGGGCAAGGCGGTTTTTCTCCGTGACGGTGTGATCGTTTGCTCGGACGGCAAGAGCGAAAGAGCAATGCTGGCGGTATCGGATATCAAGCTGCCCGGCATGCATAACGTGGAGAATTACATGACGGCCATTGCGCTGACACAGGATCTGATCACGCCCGAGATGGCGCAGAGCGTGGCGCGCAGCTTTGGCGGTGTGGAGCATCGCTTTGAATTCGTGCGCGAAAAGGATGGCGTCAAGTTCTATAACAGCTCGATCGATTCCACGCCCACAAGAACCGCAGCCGCACTTTCGGGCATCCCGCCAAGAAGCGCGTGGGTGATCTGCGGCGGATACGATAAGCATATCCCGTTTGCGCCGTTGGCCAAGGTCTTGCGCGAGCGCGCGTGCGGTGTGGTGCTGACGGGCGCGACGGCCGATGCCATTGCCAAGGCGCTGGACGAGTGCAGCGAGGGAGATTTGAATCTTCCCATTTACAGAGAAGCGGATTTCGAGGCGGCCGTACGCTGTGCGGCCGGGCATGCGAAAAAGGGCGAGATGGTTTTGCTCTCTCCCGCCTGCGCCAGCTTTGACGCATTTGAAAATTTTGCGCACCGCGGACGCACGTTTTGTAAGATAGTCAACCAATTATAAATAGAAAAACAGAGGAAATTTTATGGATCTGAAAGCATTGATCACGTCGCTGTGCGGCCTGTATTCGGTATCGGGCGCGGAGGCGGCAAGCACGCAGGGCGCAGAGCGCATTCTCTACGACCTGTTTGACGAGCACGTCACCGATGGCGTGGGCAACCACGTTTTCATCAAGCGTTGCGGCAGAAAGAACGCGCCCAAGATCTTGGTGGACGCGCACTTTGATGAGATCGGTATGATGGTGACCGACATTACCGAGGAGGGATTTGTCCGCTTTACCAACGTAGGCGGTGTGGATACGCGCATCCTGCCCGGGGCTAAGGTCATCATTTACGGAAAAAAGAACGTACAGGGCATTGTTTGCACCATGCCCACGCGTCTGTTGGGCGGTGACGCTGAGGCGCTGCCCGAGATCGGACAGCTGTATATCGACACCGGCTGGAGTGCGCATGAGCTAAAAAAGATGATCTCCAACGGTGCTTCCATCGGCTTTATGCCCACGTATACCGGTCTGCTTGGCGACCGACTGGCAGGCAAGGCCTTTGATGATAAGGCTTGCGGTGCTTGCGCAGCCTACGGCATCGGTGCGGTCAAGGCCGAGGATATGGCAGGGGACGTGTACTTTTTGTTCTCTGCGGGCGAGGAGACCAGTATGCTGGGCGCTTTGACAGGCGGCAGCAGCATCTGTCCCGATTACGCCATGGTCATTGACGTCACGCATGCATCCACTCCCGAAACGGCCGACCTGCCCTTGGCAAGCTTTGGCAGCGGTGCAGTGGTGGATTACGCGCCCATTACCAACAGGGCGCTGACCAAGATGACCGCCGCGCTGCTTGATCAGAAGCAGATCCCCTATACCTGCGGTGCCTCGGGAGGCAGCACGGGTACCAATGCCAATCGCCTGTGGCTGACCGGAGACGGTGTGCCGACCGTGCTTGTCAGTCTGCCTATCAAGAATATGCACTCGTCTACCGAGGTGCTGGATCTGCGTGATGCACAGGCGGTGGCAGATGCGGTGAGTGCGTTTATTTGTGCAAAACAGATCGGGGAGGAGTTTGCAAGATGAAATATTACGGACTTGAACTGATCGAACAATTATGCCGGGAATTCGGCCCTTCGGGCTGCTGCGATCCGGTCAGAGAAGCGATCGTTGGTCAGATTGCGGATGTGATCAACGACTACTTTGTGGACCGTGTGGGAAACGTGGTTGCCAAGGTGTGCGGTGGCGGTGAGGGCTACGACGCAAAGAACCCGCGCCGCGTTCTGCTTTGCACGGGCATGGACGAGGTTGGCCTGATCATCAATCGTGTATCCGACAAGGGACACCTCAAATTCAGCACGGTGGGGGATATTGATCCGCGCGTGCTTGGCGGCAAGAGCCTTTTGATCGGGGATGAGCAGCGTGTGATCAAGGGCATCGTGGCCTCCAAGGCCATTCATCTGCAAAGCGCGGAGGAGCGTCGCAAGCTGACTCCCGTGCGCAAAATGTATATCGACATCGGTGCAGAAAGTGCCGAGGAAGCAGAGAAATACGTAGGCGTTGGCTCAATGGCTACGTTTGTTACGCCTTTTGAGCGCTTTGGCGAGCAAAATGCGTTTATGAGTGCAAAGGCGCTGGAATCCAGACTTGGCTGTGCTGCCCTGATCGAGGTGCTGCGCATGCTCAGATCGGGCAGGGTAAAGCTGCCGTACGATCTGTACGTAGCCTTTACCGATTGCGCACAGGCTGCCTTCAGTGCAGCGCGCGTGGCAGCAGCGGCTGTCAAGCCGGACGTTGCCGTCATCGTGGAGGCAAGAGAGGCGCTGGATTATCCCGGTGTCAGCGAAACGGTACGCATGTGCGCGCTGGGACAGGGTGCAGCCGTCGCTTTCCTTGATTCCTCCGCCATTTACGACAAGGAATATACCGCAGACGTGCGTGCGTGCGCTGAGAAAAAGGGCATTGCCGTACAGGCTGTCTGTGCCTCCCCCAAGGCGCAGCTGGGCGGTAGTGTACAGCAGGGTGCGCGCGGTGTGCGCATGCTGTCGGTGGGATATCCCATCAGAAATCTGCACGCTCCCGTGCAGGTTGCAAAGGTTTCGGATTATTATGCGGTAAGAGATCTTTTGTTCTCTTACCTTGAAGAGATAAAGGAGTAACGCTATGCTGACAACACTCAAGCATTTGGTAAACGTGAGCGGTATTTCGGGCAGAGAGAGTGCCGTTGCCGCCAAGATCGCTGAATATATGAACCCGCTTTGCGACAAGGTGACCACCGATGCCATGGGATCGCTGATTGCCTACAAAAAGGGAACGGGAGACAAGAGAAGAAAGATCATGCTGGTCGCACATATGGATGAGATCGGCTTTGTGGTCACACACATTGAAAAGAACGGAATGCTGCGCTTGGCACCCATCGGCGGCATCCATTTCTCGGCATCTGCGTTCTCCGAGGTCGTATTTGAAAACGGACAGAGAGGCGTGCTGGTTCCCGAGGCAGGTGTCAAGCCCAATGACTGGACGTATGACAAGATGGTGGTCGATATTGGCGCAAAGGATGCGCGTGACGCGGAAAAGCGCGTTGCCATCGGTGACTTTTTCTCGGTAGCGCCCAACATCATCAAGCTCTCAGCACGCAGAATTGCGGGCAGACCGATCGACGATCGCATCGGTTGTGCGATCATGATCGAGATTGCACAGCGTCTTGCCGCAGAGCCCTGCGCAGATGACGTGTATTTCGTCTTTGCCGTCCAGGAGGAGGTCGGTGTGCGCGGTGCGGGTGCTGCCGCAGAGCAGATCTGCCCCGACTATTGCATCAACTTTGACGTAACGGCCACGGGAGATACCGTAGGCGCAAAGCCCATGGCTTGCGAGCTTGGCGGCGGTGCTGCCATCAAGGTAAAGGATAGCTCGGTGCTTTGCCACAAGGGTGTTGTGGACAGACTGGTCAAGCTGGCCAAGGAAAAGGGTTTTAAATACCAGTACGAGATCCTGACCGCAGGCGGCACGGATACCTCTGCCGTACAAAAGAGCGGCACGGGCGTCAAGGTCGGTGCGCTTTCCATCCCCACGCGCTATATCCATTCGGGTGTGGAGATGTTTGATCTGGGTGACACCAGACTTTGCGTGGAGATCGCGTTGCTTTATTTGCACAGCGATAAAAAAGAATAAGATGCGCGATATACAGGGGGAAATATGAATTTTTCACAGAAAATATGGGATCTTGCGGCCGAGGCAGAGGCAGCTCTCGTGCCTCACTTTGCACGCATTGATCAGATCTCGTTTCACAATACGCAAAAGATCATGGACGCCTTCCGCGAGCATCGCGTGGGCATGACCATGTTTGACTCTACCAGCGGCTACGGCTACGATGACCGCGGCAGAGATACCTTGGATGCCATCTGGGCGGACGTGATGGATGCCGAGGCGGCATTCGTGCGCCATCAGATCGTCAATGGCACGCAGGCGCTGACCATTGGCCTGTTCGGCCTTCTGCGTCCGGGGGACGTCATGCTGTCGGATGCAGGCAAGCCTTACGGCACGCTGGAGGATGTCATCGGCATTACAGGCAAG
>JAZUSJ010000200.1:0-38185 GCA_045606685.1 Eubacteriales bacterium | reverse complement strand
ACGCGGTTGCGGTGGTAGGGGTTCCCATACGGACGCTCTTTTACCAAGAGCAGAACGTGAAAAAGCCACCACGTATGTGATGGCTTATTTCATTTATCTCCGCTATTTCCGCAGCCCCACGGGTTCTCTCTTTTTGCTTTTCGGCTGATATGCACTATTGTCAATCCCTCTCGGGTGCGCGAAAGGCAAAGCGGAAGTATCTTCCCTGCTCCGGCTTGGAAAGCCGCTCGATCATGGGCTGCACCGATTGAATTCTTTGATCCGAGCCTGCGTCATAGCGGTAAAACAGCCCATCCTCGGCCGGGCCTGCGTTGATGAACACGTGCCGCGGATAGCCGCGATACGGCTCGGGCAGCGCGGGCGGCATGTGGTGGGAATCCCCCTCAAAGATCAGGTCACCCGGGCGCACCTCGGCTGCGTCGTCAATGCGCACAAAGCCGCTCGCCACCAAAAATTCTTCAAGATTGGGCGAAAAATACAAGGGCAATCCCTTGCGGGGCGGCTGATGCGCGGTGTAGCCCGCCTCGTAAAGCACCCAACCGCAAAAACGGTCGCAGGAAACGATCTTTTCGGGGCTCTCCGAATGCTTGTCCAGCGCGGGATTTTGGTCGGCATCACCGTATTTGTACCCATGCTCGCGCATATAATCGGCCACGTCCTTGGCGTGATACAGAATATGAGATGCCACCGCAGAGCCTGCGGGCGACCAGACAAAATTGCCGTCCTCGTCGCAAACGGCATAGCCGTACACGCGCTTGCTCTGTGCTGCTTGCATCGCGTCCTCCCGACAATCAAAACCGTCGGGCAAACGGCTCTCTATACTGTGAAAAGGAATATACAAATAAAACATAGTCGCCTCCAAAATCATTCTCAGTTGTAATCGCAGTATATCACAATTACGAAAAATTGTCAAGAAATCCGCATTATCCCTGCCTTTTCTCCACAAAAAACTGGACACGTCACGTGGGAATTCCCAAATGACGTGTCCGTTTTTTCATGTGTTCCGTAGGGGCGTGCATTGCACGTCCGCGGACACGATAGTAGCCCATACAGATGATTTTTCGGGCCAACTGTTCAAATCACAGCGCACTTAAATAAGCATCCATAAGCTTCAAAATAATCTGTTTGTCCTTTTCCGAGCAGGCTGCATATTTATCCATAATTTCAGATTGCGTTGCCTGTAAAGAAGTATTTTCAACTGTCAAAATTGCATCCGGAGTAATATGCAGTGCATCGCAAATACGCAAAAGCGTTTCTATACGCATGTTGACGTTTCCTCGCTCTATATCAGCATAGGTTCTGTCCGACAGCCCGGCTTTCTCTGCCAGCTCCGCTTGTGTCATTCCTTCCTTTCTTCTGAGTTCAAGCATCTTATTCCCAATTTTTCTCATGTCGTGAATCAGCATTTTTTACTCCTGTCCATACAATTTAGGAATTATTCTTCCTATATTTTTGTTGTATATAGGAATTTTACTGCAAAACCGCCTTGACAAAAAGGTGGTATAGGTGTACAATTATAGGCAGATTACTTCCTTTATTGTGAATATTTACACGCATCAATTTTTATTCAATATTTTCAGGAGAAATTATGGAAATGACTAACAAGCATCAAAAACAGCAAAAAATCCGGTTGAAAACTCTTGCCTTATTATTAATTCTATCATTGTCACTATTCACACTTTCCGCATGCGATAGTAAAAAAGGCGTTCCCGACAATTATGCCATTAATTCGGTAGGAGAATGCACTTATTCTATGCCCTATCCGTCAACCACTTCTGTCATCCATAATAATTATGATGAAGAATCTTATCTTGATTACGTAACAATCGTGACAAGATCGGACGGAACCTACGGATACTGTATTTCTACGTGCGATGCCATTTTCCAATACAACAGAGCTTCTGATTTGTGGACACTTTTCAAAGTTGACGATTGGACAATGCCCACCTACACATTCAACAGTAAATTGGTCGGAAGCTATGACGTAAGCGGCAAAGACGAATATCAAAAAATTGATTCCTGTCACATTGAGATCGTGAGTGTCACCGAAGAATCGATACAATTAAATTACGACATATCCGCAGATATTGATCTCGCATTCGTCCTTACTCAATACTTGCATATAGAAACATCCGGAACGGAAACATTAACAAACGGTGAGTTCTATACTTACCGCACGGATGACAATCCGCATATCAGTATCTGGATTGATTTGCCCGAAGGATATACTCTATATAACTTCAGCATCGGCGGTGAAAGTGTTGATACTTTCCAATTAAACCTAGAAATCGACCTGAATTCCGGAATCAAATCAGCGGAAATTGTCGGCACTGCCATATACTCCAAATAATTCACGGGCATTTTACTACATAAAAAAATCCAAATTTCAAGCCAACTTCCGGTGTCGCAAAAAGCAAAAGCGCACTGTTCATCAGGATATTATAACACCAATAAAAGACTATCAAGAAGGAGCACACTATGTATATTTTTGTCAGCCACAAGAACATACTTGAACAAGACATTTGGGCAGGAATGGCGCATTGTCCTTGCTGCAACAATGATTCTCACTTTCATTTGAAGAAGCTCAAGCACAAATCTCATCTGTACGGCTTGTTACCCATTCTTTCCTATACCGAAAAGAGGTATACAATATGCGATAATTGTGGCGCATCACTGGAAATGAAGAAAAAAGAGTACCGTGAAATGCATGAGAAACAAATGGAAAAGTTAGCTTGCGGTCAAATTCCTGCTGAAATCGTTCTCAATGATTATGCCCCCCGGGAATTGAAAATGGTGTGGAGATGGATAAAATTGATCATCTCGTCTCTATTCGCATTATTAGCAGTTTTCTCCGCCACACTAATGCCTTATTATGAAACCGAATTTTGGGCAGTCATCATGTCATGGCTCATGTTTTTACCCGTTGGTCTTCTCCCGTTTTGCTTTATTTTTCCGAATTTTATTGAGACGATAAAAAAGCAGAATGCTTATCGTAAGGTTATGAAGGGTACCTATACAGAGCTTGCTGAAAACGCGAAACCTTCCGAAAGTCGCAAAAACATAATCAAAGTCGCCACCTGTGCTGCCTTGATATTGGCTTTCCTGTCGCCTGTTATTGGATCTTTTTGCGGTCAAATCGCAGCGCAGCGGGAAGAAATCGAGGATCCGGTCACCGAAGTAATCAATGAAGACGGTGTTCTTTGCGATATCGATATTTTCACCAACGGTGAGATTGCTGAAGATGCCGTTCCGATCTCCGGAAAAGTGATCGTATTAGCCGGACGCTCCTATGAATCTCCAATAAAAATTTTTGATCTGATCAATGACGGATGGGAATTAGAAGACCCCTACGCATATTTGGGGCAGAGCTTCATAGGTTCTGTCTATCTTATGGGATGGGGTTCCCAAAACAGGCTTATTCATGAAAGCGGTGCCAGAATCGATATTGACATGGTATATAGCGAAACCATGGTTTATAGCTTGACATCATGCACACTCTCATGTTTTACCATTTCAATAGATCCGGACACACAAAAGTCAGGGGCAGGTTTCGTTTTGCCGGGAGGCATTACACAAAACTCTATGGCTGCAGATGTGATTAAAGTATACGGCAATCCCAACAACAGCAAAAAGTTTTTATTATCCAAAAGCACAGAGGATAGCTTTAATTATTCATATCAGGACGACTCTGATTTCTCATATGAGTTTCAATTTAATAAGGATGGCTCCATACATGAAGTAGAAGTGACAACGCCTTCGAGGTAATTAACCGTAGTAGATGTATATCACATATCAATATTGAAGGAGAAAAATGAAAACTCGATTACTTTTATTTACTTTTGCGTTGATTATGATCGTTTCTATGATTCCTGTCTCAACAATCGACGCCGATGCGGCAACAGCCACATATAATTTTCTTTGGCCTGTAAAAAATGGTAAAATCACCCCTGGCCGTAAATATTCAAGTTCTCATCTTGGAATAGATATCGTCGCAACCAATGATAATACAATATATTCATCGGTTGAAGGAAAAGTTATTCGAGTATTTAACAGCTGTCCGCCCGAACATGAAGCGGTAAACGGTGGATGCAATCACAATGATACTTGGGGAAATTCCGTTATTGTAAGATGTACCGGACCCGATAATACGACATATGATATTATATACGGTCATATGAAGTATAATTCGATAATCGTTAAGGAAAACGATACAGTAAAAGTCGGACAACCGTTAGGAACTATAGGAAATTCGGGAAATTCCTATGGTAAACATTTACATCTGGAGGTTAGACAAAAGTGGAATTATCGGAGCACTACGATCAACAATAACTCTATCGAGGATGGAGGTCCTGTATTGTATTTCTATAACGGATATGAAGGCGATTGCCAACATGAATTTTTATATAAGCACGATGATAATTGTTCATGGCTGGAACCCTGCGCATATCACTGGGAGGAATGTTCTAAATGCGGCTATAAAAAAGAAAAACAAGAGCACAATTGGGACTCATTTCTTTACGCAACAGACAACGTAAGTATCATGTATCTTGAAGTGGGGCATTTTAAGGAATGTAGTCTTTGTGGCATGATAAAGGCGGTTGAACATACCACGAAATTCAAGACAGAAGGACTTTTTCATTTTAAAGAATGCACAGTCTGTAATTATAAATCAGAAAAAGAGATGCACGATATGGATCACCTAATCAAATACAATTCGGAAATCCATTGGGTGGAATGTAAAAATTGTTCATATAAGGAAG
Organism: Eubacteriales bacterium; assembly: GCA_045606685.1. Lineage (GTDB taxonomy): Bacteria > Bacillota > Clostridia > Oscillospirales > CAG-272 > SVQP01. The sequence continues at coordinate 33,425 of JAZUSJ010000200.1, read as the reverse complement.
AACAAGCTCATAGGTTAAGTTTACAACCTATACATGATAATTCTGTACACTGGGAAAAATGTGATTTTTGCGATTATCAAATCGCAGTACTACATACGCTTGCCATAACAGGATCTGCCGAGCAACATTGGCATGAATGCTCATGTGGTTATATTTCCGAAAAATCCAACCATCTCTTCGTAAACGCTAATGACAGTATACATCATTGGAGTATTTGCACGAGTTGCCAGCATACTACTAATAAGGAACAGCATAATTATATTGAAAAATCAGATTCATACAGAACATGGAAAGAATGTCCGACTTGCGGCCATAAAACTGAGTATATTTTGAATTCTACTGATACTGAAACGCAGACGACTTCCAACACGATGGTTCCTGACACGATGGTTCCTGACACGTCAATTTCGAGCGAAAGAGAGACCAAACCTTATAATAGTGAAGATTATGTAAACCATGTTTTTGGATGCAACAGTACATTAGAGGGGAATATTTTTTTGGTACTCGCATTAATTTCGTCTGTCGGTGTTATTATTTCCAAGAAAAACAAGAATTAAAAGGCAATGCCTCATCGGTACAGCCCCATGGCAGAACCGTTGCGACTGCTATTGAAGAAGCCAACAAGCAATAAAGGAATTACCGTAGCTTTTTGGAAAAATGGCACAAAAACTTTCATAAAAAATTGGACACATCACGTGGGACTTCCCAAATGACGTGTCCAGTTTTTCATGTGTTCCGTAAGGGAGGATATCATCCCCTACACAGGAAAACAATATTTTCCAAAAGTAATTGGACACATCAAGACGGATTCCTCTGTAATGATGTGTCCAATTTTTTATGAAAGCTTTTGCGGAGCTTTTTTAGGGAAAGCGACCGTAATCCTTCTTACTTGCAAGCCTCTTCGATCGCAACTGCAACTGCCACAGTCATACCAACCATGGGGTTGTTACCTGCGCCGATCAAGCCCATCATTTCTACGTGAGCGGGAACGGAGGAGGAGCCTGCGAACTGAGCGTCACCGTGCATTCTGCCCATGGTGTCGGTCATGCCGTAAGAAGCGGGACCTGCTGCCATGTTATCGGGGTGCAGGGTTCTGCCCGTGCCGCCGCCGGATGCTACGGAGAAGTACTTGACGCCGTTTTCGTTACACCACTTCTTGTAGGTGCCTGCAACGGGGTGCTGGAATCTGGTGGGGTTGGTGGAGTTACCGGTGATGGAAACGCCAACGTTCTCCAGTCTCATGATAGCAACGCCTTCCGGAACGCTGTCGGAGCCGTAGCACTTAACCTTTGCTCTGTCACCGGTGGAGTATGCGGTTTCCTTCACAACGTGAACTTCCTCGGTGTAAGGATCGAACTGAGTCTGTACGTAGGTAAAGCCGTTGATTCTGGAAATGATCATGGCAGCGTCCTTGCCCAGACCGTTGAGGATAACGCGCAGGGGCTTGGTTCTTACCTTATTTGCATTCAGAGCGATCTTAATTGCGCCTTCAGCAGCTGCGAAGGACTCGTGACCTGCCAGGAAGCAGAAGCACTCGGTCTCCTCGGAGAGCAGCATCTTGCCCAGGTTGCCATGTCCAAGACCAACCTTACGGTTCTCAGCAACAGAGCCGGGGATGCAGAAGGCCTGCAGGCCGATACCGATAGCAGCAGCAGCGTCAGCAGCCTTGGTGCAGCCCATCTTGATTGCGATTGCTGCGCCAACGGTGTAAGCCCACTTTGCATTCTCAAATGCGATGGGCTGGGTTTCTTCAACGATCTTGTAAGGGTTGATACCCTTTGCATCGCAGATTTCCTTGCATTCGTCGATGGAGGAAATACCATACTGATTCAGTACGCCAAGGATCTTGGCCTCGCGTCTTTCATAACCTTCAAAATGTGCCATTACGTTCTTCCTCCTTCAATTATTCCTTGCGGGGGTCAATGTACTTCACAGCGTCAGCAAATCTGCCGTAAGTACCCATTGCCTTTGCATATGCTTCGTTAGGCTCCATGCCCTTCTTGATGAAGTCGGTCATCTTGCCCAGAGATACGAATTCGTAGCCGATCACCTGATCGTTCTCGTCAAGAGCCATTCTGGTGCAGTAGCCCTCGGTCATTTCCAGGTAACGAACGCCCTTTGCCTTGGTGCCGTACATGGTACCAACCATGCTTCTCTCACCCTTGCCAAGGTCTTCCATGCCTGCGCCGATGACAAGACCGCCCTCAGAGAATGCGGACTGGCTACGGCCGTAAACGATCTGCAAAAACAGCTCTCTCATAGCGGTGTTGATCGCGTCGCAAACCAGGTCAGTGTTCAGAGCCTCCAGCAGAGTCTTGCCGGGCAGGATCTCTGCAGCCATTGCTGCGGAGTGCGTCATACCGGAGCAGCCGATGGTCTCAACCAGTGCTTCCTCGATGATACCGTTCTTGACGTTCAGGGACAGCTTGCATGCGCCCTGCTGGGGTGCGCACCAGCCCACACCGTGGGTGTATGCGGAAATGTCGGTGATCTGCTTTGCCTGTACCCACTTGCCTTCTTCGGGAATGGGAGCAGGACCGTGATCAGGGCCCTTAGCGACTTTGCACATGTGCTGCACTTCCAGGCTCATTGCATATTCGCAGTTGTTTTCAATGCTCATGATTGTTTATCTCCTTATCAAAATTTTTACAGAGTTTATGCCAGCTCCTCAATCAGAGGGGTAATGGCTTCAAGATACTTTTGCGCGATCAGGCACGCGCCGTCCTCGGTAGGATGCACACCGTCAGCAGCATACACGGTCTTGTCCTGGGCCTCGTCGGCAAGGAAGATCTCATGCATGGGCAGGTACACGTCCGCGTACTTATCTGCCAGCGCCTTGACGATTTCCTGCTTTTCGGCAAGCTCGTCTTTGAGCTGCTGCTTATCGGGTACGTCGATCAAAAACGGCTGAATGATCATGATCTTCGCATTCGTTTTCTGCTTGATCTCTTCAAGCAGCGTGGTATAATTTTGCTCGAACGCCTCGTTGGAGGTATAAATGCCCGAGAAGGAATAATGATGCCACACATCATTGATGCCGATCATAACAGAAACTATATCGGGTTGTATTTCAATGAAATCACTTTGCATTCTCTGCAACAGATTTTCGGTACGGTTACCGCTGATGCCAAGGTTGACAAATGCAAAATCAATATCGGGAAACGCGTCCTCTATCATAGCCGATGCGTACTTGGGGTACCCAAAGCCCATGTCAGAGGACTGACTTCGGTCTCGGCCCGCGTCGGTTACGCTATCCCCTTGAAACAAAATCTTCATAATCTCTTTATTGTCCCTTTCAGTCTACGATCTCACCGTAAATCTCACCGAATGCGCAAGCAGCGTTGCACTCGTCGGTATCGATGTGCATAGCCAGAGCGAACTTATCGCTGACGCGGCAAACAACGTCGTCAAAGATCAGCGAGCGAGCGGAATTTACGCGCACCTTGACGATCTGACCGTTGGTAACGCCCAAAGCCTCTGCCTCTTCGGGGCGCATGTGGATGTGTCTTTTTGCGATAATGACACCGTTATCGATCTCAAGCTCGCCGCAAGGACCAACCAGCTTTACGCCGGGGGTGTTTGCAACGTCACCGCTCTCACGAACAGGAACACCGGCAAGGCCGAGTGCGCGTGCATCGGAGAAGGACAGCTCAACCTGGTTAGCGGGACGGGTGGGACCCAGAACGCTGACTGCCAGAGAGCCCTTAGGGCCGACAAGGGTGATCTTTGCGTTGCCGGTTGCGAACTGACCGGGCTGGCTGAGCATCTTCTTTACAGTCAGCTCTGCGCCTGCGCCATACAGAACCTCAACGGCTTCTTTGGTCAAGTGGATGTGTCTGGCGGAAGTTTCAACCAGAATTTTGTTTTCCATAATGACATCTCCTTATGTATATTAATTTTTATTTTTACAAAAAACCGGATTTCTCCATTATCACCCTATATTATATCACGATTCTACAAAATTGTAAAGAGATTTTTTGAATAATAACACGTGCATATCATAATATTTTTAGGGCATACTGTCAATATATACGGTAACGGAGGCAGATATGAAGCACAAGGACGAGATTCAGGACAAGCAAAGCGAGCAGCTGGAAAACATAAAGGAGAGCGGAGGCGTGGTTGCCAAGGGGGCTGACCACACCATTCACTGTCTTTCGATCGTGGGGCAGATCGAGGGACATTATATTTTGCCCGAGGGACAAAAATCCACCAAATACGAGCATCTCATTCCCCTTTTGGTCTCGATCGAGCAGGATCCCGAGGTGGATGGGCTTTTGATCCTGCTGAACACCATGGGCGGCGACGTGGAGGCGGGGCTGGCGATCGCAGAGGTGATCGCATCCATGACCAAGCCGACCGCATCCGTGGTACTGGGCGGCGGACATTCGATCGGCGTGCCGCTTGCGGTGGCAGCCAAGCGATCCTTCATCGTACCCAGCGCGACCATGACCATTCACCCTGTCAGGATCAACGGCCTTGTGGTGGGCGCGCCACAAACCTACACGTATTTTTCACAGATGCAAAAAAGGATCATCAACTTTATCTGCAGTCATTCGGGCGCAAACGCGGACGAGATCAACGAGCTGATGATGCGCCCCGATATGATCGCCACCGACGTGGGATCCGTGCTTGAAGGCAAAGAGGCGGTGGAATACGGCCTGATCGACGCGGTAGGCGGCATTGATACCGCCCTTGCCGACCTGAAAAAGCAAATCAAAAAGCATAAAATATGTTCTTCTGAACAGAGATCATTACTTCAACGTAACAAATAAAGGATCTTTCCTGCACAAATACAAACACCCCGAACCATTGTGGCTCGGGGTGCTCTCTTTTTAATCTGTGCCTTTACACGTACCGCAATTCTTGTAGCCTTGATTGAGATAGGCTTCTAATTCTTCCCATGTTCCGTCAAATTCGATCTTATTCTTTTCACTCATTTGTTTCACTCCGGAGCAGTTGGGCTTGTGAATTTTTTTGGAGCTTTTATTCAGTACCAAATGCAACAGTCCGTCGTCGGGGTAAGTGGTTTCCTCACCCGGCGTGGTGGGGCCGCCGTCAGCCTCGAGATAGCTCTCGCCCGTTGCGTAGTCGATCACGATCTGGGGCTGCACGTTGTACATATACACGTTGAAGCATACGCCCTCACCGTCGTCCTCAACCGACCATGCCTCCATGACAGCACCGCTTGCAACAAGGTTGTTGCCCTCAAATATAGGCGTGACACGGTACATGACGTGGTTGTTGGTTTCCTTGATGTAGTCCGCGATCATATTCTCAAACGGGATCATGTTTTCGTTGAAATATCTCGTGCCGGTCAGCAGATTGCGCGCATTGGCGTCCTCGCCCGTGATCTGCCAGCCGATCAGGTGGCAGCGGTTATACAAATTTCCGCCGTTGACGCAGGAATATATCGCCTGCACCCAGCCCGTGGGCTTGATACTGCTGATATTGCCTCTGTCCTTGGTGGGCATGAGATCCCTGCCGCAGCAGGCCATGACCGTGGTGCAGCGTCCCAGCGCGTCCAGCTCTCCGTAGGTTTCATACGATTCGGTCACCTTTTCGGATGCGGTAAACCAGGGTGTATTGCCATTGAGCGCAACGTAAGGCTTGCCGCTGTATGCAGGGATGCTTGACAGATCGAAATCGGGCGCGGGCTGCTCGGTTTCGGATTCTGTGGGTGTTTCCGGTTCGGTCGTTTCGGGTTCGGTGGACGTTTCCGGCTCGGTGGTATCGGTTGTCGACGGCTCGCTTGGCTGCTCGGTCGTTTGCTCCGTGGGCTCTTGTGTCGGCTCTTCGGTCGGTTCTTCCGATGGTTCTTCCGAAGGCTGCTCCGAGGGTTGCTCGGACGGTTGCTCCTCGGGCGTATCGCTCTCGCTGTCGGCAAGCGTTGTCTGCTGCGCAGTAGGTGCGGACGTATTGGCAGCGGTGGTATCGACCACGCCTTGCCCGTCACAAGCCGAAAGACAAAGGATCAGCGCGAGCAGAAGCGCAGCCAGCGCACGCGTCAGCATTCCCTTTTTCAACAGTTTTTTGATATCAAGCATGATTTATGACTCCTTTATATAGATCTCTTCCGTAATACATTCGTGCGAATATCCCGCGAATTCCTCGCTTTTTGCAAGCGAAAAGCCCAAAGCCGTCAGGTCAAGCGTAAATTGGCGGTCGCTCGGATACAGCCTGTTCCAGCGGTACAGGTAAATTTTTTCAATGCCCTCGGTCGGGATCTCACCGTCCTCGACAAAGTAAAAGTCCCCTTTTCCTGCATCCAACCAGGGTGTTTGACTGACGCAAAGAGGCGCTTCCTGCTCAAATTGCCTTTGGGTGTACGGCGTTACCCACAGCTTCGTGTCCCCGGCAATCTCCAGCATGCGTGCGCGCAGCACCCTGTCCTGGCTCTGCCTGCGGTGATTGAACATCATGCCGCTCGCGTCGTCTATGCATACCATTAAAATCATCCGCGCACCTCCTTTACATTGCCCTGATTCTATGGAATGGATCCCCGCCCAAGATCCTTCGCTGCGAATCCCCTTTTTTGTCATTCTCGAGCGCAGCGAAGAATCTAAAAAAAGGGGATTCTTCACTCGAGGATGACAGGGCGGGGCATGTCAAGTACTATTACCGATATTTTACCACAAAACCGCACTTTGCGCAAGACCTGTACCGAAAATTCTTGCCTTTTGTCCGCGCGCATGGTATAATAAAAGAAAAATGACGGAGGAATCCCCATGATATACAACAAATTGGTACGCGACCGCATTCCCGAGATCATTCGCGCCAAGGGCGGAGAATGCAAAACGCGCATGCTCTCGGACGCGGAATATGCAGACGCTTTGGACAAAAAGCTTGGCGAGGAGCTGACCGAGTATCTTGCCTCGCACGATCCCGAGGAGCTTGCCGACCTCTTGGAGGTCATTTACGCCTGCGCTGCATTGCAAAGCCTCTCCCCTGCCGACCTGGAACAAATCCGTGCTGACAAAGCCGAAAAACGCGGCGGGTTTGGGGATAAGATTCTTTTGATTGAGAGTTGAAAACAAACCATCTCTTTTGCAGGGGAGGAATAGGAATTATCATTGTTTTGCATCTATGCGGGCGAATCGTGATTCGCCCCTACGATGAACAAAAATATTCCAAAAATTTTCCCAACCCTACCTCACCTTTTTCATTTCCCCCGACTATCAGGACGAAAGCATTGATCAAAGCTTTGGAGAAAGATATGAAAAAACATGAATTGCTGAATATGATCGACGAATCTCTGCTGGACAAGCTGTACGGCTACTGCTATCCGCGTACCCGCGACAGCTACGCCGCGCAAGAGCTTTGCTCGGACATTGTATACGCGCTGATCAAAGCCGCCAACCGTGACGGCGAGATCGACGAGCCTTACGCCTTTATCTGGCGCGTGGCGCGTAACGTGTATGCCGATTACTGCCAAAAGCGCAGCCAATCCGATGCTTACGGCTATATGGGTGATCCCGACGATGCGCTTGCAAGCGTTGCCTCGGACGAAGCGGATGCAGGCGACGCGCTCATGGAGCTTTTGCCCGACGTCTACCGTCGCATTGCCTACCTGACTCGCGCTTACCGCGAGGTCATGATCGCCTTTTACTTGGACGGCAAGCCGATTGCGCAAATTGCCAAGGAGCAGGGCGTGCGCGAGGACACCATTCGCCAGCGACTCTATTCGGCAAGAAAGAAACTGAAAGAAGAGGTAGAAACCATGACACAAGCAAACAAACCCGTAGCTCTTAACCATATCGACTACTATATCGTTGGCACAGGCAACCCGTGGTGGGGCGATCCTCGCGAAGGCTTTTATGACCGTGACCTTTCCCAGCACGTACTGCACCTTTGCCATCGCTCCCCCAAGACCGCATCCGAAATCGCGGCCGAGCTGAACGTCCCCACGCTGTATATCGAGCAGGAGCTGGAGATCCTCACCCGCGGCAGAAACGGCCAATACGGATTTCTTCGCCGCTTGGACAATGGCAGATATGCTATCAACTTCGTGCTGTTGGAAAAGCAGACAATAGAAAAGGCCATTGCCCTTTATGAAGCACAGCTGCCCATGGTTGCCGACGTTATTGCCAAGTTCATCGAGCGGCACAAGGACGAATATCTCGCATTCCCTTACCTGAACAAGGAGGTAGATCTCAATCTCATCCTGTGGCAGCAGATCTTCTGGATGAGCAATGCACTTGAAGAGCAGGTCACGGGCATTTTGGAAACCAAGTATTTTGCCGACATCCTCACACCCGACCGCCCCTTCACCGTATATGGCTTTGAAAGCATTGGCAGACACTTTGGCTGCGGCATGGACGGTACTACTGCACAGGAGATTTGCGGCTACAGCAACGTCCATATGACCAACATTTACATCTCGCGTATTCAGAAGCATTTCCACTGCGGCCACAATATTTCCACCGATCCCATGCTGCTCATGACCATCCGTGCCGTAGAGGGCTTGGCGGTAGACAGCTTGACAGAGGACGAGCAGGAGATCGCAGCAAAGGCCATCGAGCAAGGGTATCTGCTCCGCAAGGGCAACACACTGTACACCAAGATCTTGGTCAGCGACCGCAAGGACAACAGCCGCCTTTACAGCACGACCACCAAGCTGGAAAACGGCTACTTTGACAAAGTCGCCGAGTCGATTGCCAAGGAAATCGCAGCTTTGATCAAGGACTCTCTGCCCGACTACCTGATCGGCGAGTGGCGCTATGCCAACCGCTTAGCAGGACTTCCCATGGTGGATGCTTTGGTCGAGGTGCTGATCGAGCGCGGCATGCTCACCCCGCCCGCAGACGGCATTGGTGCCGAGGGCTGCTGGATGGAAGTGGAGAAGTAAATCAAGCACACATAAACACCGATAGCCCCGCAAGCAAACGCTTGCGGGGCTTTGTTTTACATGCACGGGTGTCATCCGGTGTCTTTCCCGAGTGTCATCGTCCTTCCCCTGAGTGTCATCCTGAGCGAGGTCGCGAAGCGACCGAGTCGAAGTTTTGCGAGTCGAGGATGCGCGTTTTGCAACTCGTTGCAAAACCGCACCGCAGCAAGCAAAACCGACGAGTTTGTGCAAAGCACAGACGAGGAAGGGATCTGCGATGGGGCTTCTCAATGCTTGCCCGGCCTATGAACTGTTCTTGATGCGCGTCGATCCCCGATTACCTACCCCTTACTGATTACAATCGAATGTATCTTCTGCAGACAGCGTGTCAAAAACCGTTTGCAGATCCCGCTGCGCGCTTCCATGCGTCGCGCTCGCGGTTTTGCGTCGCTCCTTGTCCGCTTGCGGACATTCCGCTCTGCAAAACTTCGACTCCGCAAAAATCCCAATCAAAATCCTTCGCTGCACTCAAGGATGACAGATTGGGATTTTTGCTCCGCTCAGGATGACACTCGGGGGATAGTTTTGCCTCGCTAAGGATAACATGCCGGGAAAGACACACCACTCGTGAGTCATGTCCTTCTCCACTCTATTATCAAAGCCCAAGCAGCTCGGAAAGCTCCCTTTTTCCCGTTTCCATATCGGCATAATAGCGATCATAGAAGGAATCGGTATCCTCACCCGTCGGAGCGGCACGCAGCATGCACGAATGCTTTTGTACGATCGGAATACAGCTGCCGCCGCCAAACAACAGATGCTCCAACAGGATCACATCGACCAGCTTGAGCGTTGCCTCCAGCTTGTCCGTAAATTCCCTGTCCTGCGCGGTGGCGATGGCAAAGCCGTCCGGATGGTTGTGCGAAATGATCACGGACGAGGCGCGCTTATACATTGCACGCTGCGCAATGGCTCTCGCGATTGGAAATGCCTCGTTGACCGTTCCCTCACAGGCTACGTAAAAATCGATCAGGCGCATACCGTTGTCAAGTGCCAGAACGTACACGCGCTCAACGCCCACGCCCACGTAATACGGCTCAAGAAATTCGCGTGCCTTCCGACAGGTACCCAGCTTGGGTGTTTCAGGTCTTTGCTCAACGGCTGCACGGCGAAGCAACGCGCCCACCAGACTGAGCAGCATAGCGCTCTTTTCCCCAATGCCCTCGGTCAGACTCAGCGCATTGATATCCGCACTCATCAAGCCCATCAAGCCGCGGTTTTCCTCCAGCAGCCTGTGTGCAACGTCGTTGGTATCGCTTCTCGGGATCGAATAATAAAGCAGCATTTCCAAAAGCTCGTGCGTGGCAAAGCCGTCTGCTCCCTGTGAAAGATATCGCTGACGCATCCGTTCTCTGTGATTTTGATGTACGTTCTTATCCATTTTCTTTCCCCTTACGTGCTTGATGCCTCTATTATATCGGAATTTGCCCCACTTTGCAAGCCCCTTTTCATTTCTTTCCCCACTATTGACAATTTTGGGTATTTGTTATATAATGGAAGAAACGAAACAGCAAAGGAGACGACCTATGACAAAGATCTTATTGGTAGAGGACGACAAGACCATTGTGAATATGCTTGGCGATTTTCTTATGCGCGAGGGCTTCTCGGTCAAAAGCGCAAACGGGCAAACCGCAGCCCTTGCCGCCCTGGACGCAGAGGCCTTTGATCTTGTGCTGCTGGACGTTTCGCTTGCCGACGGAAACGGCTTTTCGGTCTGCTCGGCCGTCAAGGCGCATTGGAATATCCCTGTCATTTTTCTGACCGCCTCGGGCGACGAATACAGCACCGTGACCGGCTTTGATCTGGGGGCGGACGACTATATTTCCAAGCCCTTCCGTCCGCGTGAGCTGATCTCGCGCATCAAAAACGTGTTGCGCAGAACGGGCAACACCAACAGCACGGTCATGCTGGGCAACGTGCAGGTGGACACGGTCAAGGGCATTGCCACCAAGGGTGGGCAGGATCTTTTTCTCTCCGCGCTGGAATACCGCCTTTTGCTCGTTTTCATCAACAACCGCGGAGCTGTGCTGACGCGCACCAAGCTATTGGAATCGATCTGGGATATTGCGGGAGAGTTTGTCAATGACAACACCCTGACCGTGTATATCAAGCGCCTGCGAGAGAAGATTGAGGACGATCCGCAAAATCCTACCATCATTCTGACCGTGCGCGGTCTTGGCTATAAGGTGATGTGACATGACGCTGTTCAGAAATCCAGAAATCAAAAGACTTTTGCTTTGCACAGGCCTGCTTGGTCTGTGCGCCACCGTGGGCGCGTTTATCTGGAACGTGGGCTTTGGCATCTTTACGCTTGCCTTGTGCCTTATGCTGCTTGGCATCTTTTTGTTCTTTACCCACCGCCGCTACAAGCGCATTTCTGCGCTCTCGGATACGGTCAACCGCATTTTGCACAGGGACAATTCCCTTTCCTTCGACGGTTGTGACGAGGGCGAGCTGGGTGTTTTGCAAAGTGAGCTTTACAAAATGACCGTGCGCCTGCGCGAGCAGCAGCAGGCCTTACTTGACGACAAGATCTTTCTTGCCGATTCGATCGCGGACATCTCGCACCAGATCCGTACACCGCTGACATCGATCAATCTGATCGTATCTCTTTTGGATGATCCCGCGCTTTCCGAGCAGGCACGCGAGCAATACATGCGTGAGCTTTACGTGCTGCTCTCGCGTATAGATTGGCTGATCAGCGCCTTGCTCAAAATGTCCAAGCTTGATGCAGGCACGGCAGCGCTTCAAATGCAGACCATGCCGCTGCAGGCGCTGATCGACCGCTCCACCGCCCCCTTGTTGGTTCCCATTGAGCTACGCGGACAAAGGCTGATCTGCACGTCAGACGGACAGGTGACCTGCGATGCTGCATGGACGGCTGAGGCACTTGGCAACATTGTCAAAAACTGCATGGAGCATACCCCGGACGGCGGCACTGTCAGCATTGAGGCCAAGGAAACCCCTCTCTTTTCCGAAATCGTTGTCACTGACAGCGGTGCCGGCATCGCCCCCGAGGATCTGCCTCGTCTTTTTGAGCGATTCTATAAGGGAAAGACTTCCTCCGACGCTGGCTTTGGCATCGGTCTTGCGCTTGCTCGTACCATACTCACAGCACAAAACGGCACGCTCAAGGCGCAAAACGCGCCCGAGGGCGGCGCGCAATTCATTATGCGATTTTATAAGGGAACTGTTTGACACGTTCCCTTTTTCTCAAAGTGACGTTTTTGTAATAAAAAAGTCACCGCTCTGTCACTTGCCCCATGTATAATGAGCCCGTACAACAAACAAGGAGAAAACATTATGGAAATCTTAAGAGTTGAAAATCTTCGTAAAACCTACGGCTCGGGTGAGGCGCAGGTACACGCCCTGGACGGCGTTTCCTTCTCTGTTAACAAGGGCGAATTCGTTGCCATCGTCGGCCCCTCGGGCTCGGGCAAATCCACCCTTCTTCATATTTTAGGCGGTGTGGATAAGCCCACGAGCGGTAAGGTATTCATGGACGGCAAGGACGTCTACGCACAAAACGACGAGCAGCTTGCCATCTTCCGCCGCAGACAGGTCGGACTGATCTACCAGTTCTACAACCTCATCCCCGTGCTTAACGTCACCGAAAACATCACGCTGCCCGTACTCATGGACGGACAGAAGGTCAACAAGGAGCGGCTTGACGAGCTTTTGACCACCCTTTCGCTCAAGGGACGCGAAAATCACCTGCCCAATCAGCTCTCGGGCGGTCAGCAGCAGCGCGTTTCGATCGGCCGAGCGCTGATGAACGCACCCGCGGTCATGCTGGCAGACGAGCCAACCGGCAATCTGGACTCCAGAAACAGCCGCGAGATCATTGAGCTGCTCAAGCACTCCAACCAAAAATACGGTCAGACGCTGATCGTGATCACCCACGACGAAAACATTGCCCTGCAGGCAGACAGGATCATTGCCATTGAGGACGGAAGGATCGTGCGTGACGAGGTGATACGAAAATGAGCATCTTCCAAAAAGTAACGCTGGCGACCTTAAAGAAAAACAAGGTGCGCACGGCCGTAACAGTCATCGGTGTGCTGCTTGCCACCGCCATGATCTGTGCCGTGACCACCATCGCCTCCAGCGCCCTGAATTATACCAAAGAAAACTACGAATACATGGACGGCTCCTGGCACGGCAGCGTGTGGGATGCCGACAAGGACACCAAAGACAAATTGCAAGCCTCGGATAAGGTAGACGAGCTGGTATACGGACAGAGCATCGGGTATGCGGACGCAAACAGCGTCAATCCCGAAAAGCCGTTCCTTTATATCCTGGGCACAAGCCAAGGCTTTGAGAATATGATGCCCGTGCATCTGACTGCGGGCGAATATCCCCAAAATCAGAACGAGATCATTTTGCCCGAGCATCTGCTCTCAAACGGCGGTGCCGCGCATAAAATCGGTGACGTGCTGACGCTGCAGATCGGAGATCGCGGCCAGATCGGTGCAAGCTTGACGCAGCAGACACCCTATATGGGAGAGGAGCTGGTCATCCGCGAAACGCGCACATACAAGGTCGTGGGCTTTTACGCTCACCCCACGTTTGAGGACTACACCGCGCCCGGCTACACTGCCATTACCAGGGAAGATCCCAATGCCGCAGACGCTCTTTGCAACGTATATTTCACCATGAAAAACGTCAAGGACATCACGTCCTTCGGCAAGGAGACAGGGCTTGAGGTAGTGCAGAACGCAGACGTGCTGATGTTCTCGGGTGTCAGTGAGCAAAGCAGCCTGCTGACCATCGTTTACGGCCTTGCAGGCGTGATCATCGCGCTGATCGTATTCGGTGCGGTGGCTCTGATCTACAATTCCTTTGCCATCTCGGTCTGTGAGAGAACCAAGCAATTCGGCCTGCTCTCCTCTGTTGGAGCTACGCGCAGTCAGCTGCGTCACATGGTCATTTTTGAAGCCCTGACGGTCAGTGCCATTGGCATCCCGCTCGGCATTCTTGCAGGCGTGGGCGGTATCGGTGCAGTCCTTGCGCTTTTCGGTGACAAATTCACCGCCTTTACAAGCCTGCCCCTGCCCATGACGCTCTCGGTCAACCCTCTCGGCATTGTAGCAGCAGCCGCGATCGCACTGATCACGGTGCTGATCTCTGCATGGATCCCCTCGATCCGCGCTATGCGTACCTCGGCCGTGGAGGCCATTCGTCAGCACGCGGACATCAAAGCCAAAAGCACGCGCACAAGCAAGCTGACCTACAAGCTGTTCGGTCTGCCCGGCGTGCTTGCAAGCAAGCACTTCAAGCGTAACCGCAAAAAATACCGCGCAACCGTGCTTTCCCTTTTCATGAGCATTGTGCTGTTCATCTCCGCCTTTGCCCTTTCGGACTATATGACCAAAACCGCCGAAAGTGCCTTCTCGTCTGCAGACTATGACATTTCCTACAGTGTTTACCCGCCTGCAAACGGTGAGATCGACTCAGACAAGCTGCTCTCGCAGCTCAAGGGAGCGGACGCAATCAAAAAAGGCACCTATACCACCTATTTCAAGCTGGGTACCACGCTGCCGTCGAGCGTACTCAATCCCAAATGGCGTGACGATGCAGCAGGTGCGGTTTCATACGTACAAGGACTGCCGCAGGATCAATCCCATACCTTTATCCACTACACCTTCGTGGAGGATCAGACCTACCGGGCATATCTTGATGAGAAAGGACTCGATCCGGACATTTATATGAATGCCGAAAATCCCGTAGCCATTGCACTGGACGGAAACGTCATGTACAACCGCACCGAGGATAAATACGAAACACTCAATATGCTCAGCGGCAATCCCGGCAAGATGCACGTAATGTGCGTCAAGGACTTCGACGGCTACTATTTCGACAGCATCCGGCAACAAAACGGTCGTACCGCATACCGGTATGTTTCCTACTTTTCGGAAGAGAGCATGCTGGTCGACGCTGCGGATGCCGCACAGGATAAAACACTGCAGATCGGTACCGTGCTTTATGAAAAGCCCTACTTTGTGTACGAGGACACCTATCTTGTGCTGATGTATCCGCACAGTGCGTTGCCGGCGCTGTTCCCCGTGCAGCCGGAGCTTTCAACGACCGACTTCGTTTTCGTATCCGATCATCACGGCAAAAGCTATGAATCACTCAAGCAGATCCTGATCGAAAACGGTCTTGCAACCGATGAGCTTTACGACTACGCGGCCGCTGTAGAACGCAACCGCGACACCGTTACCATCATTCGCGCATTCGCTTACGGCTTTATCATACTGATCTCGCTGATCGCAGCCGCCAACGTGTTCAACACCATCACCACAAACGTGCAGCTGCGCCGCAGAGAATTTGCAATGCTCAAATCGGTCGGTATGACCAAACGTGATTTTACCCGTATGACCTGCTTTGAATGCCTCTTATACGGCGCAAAGGCACTTTTGTGGGGCTTGCCCGTGTCGATTGGCATTACCTACGTCATCTACCTGATCGTTTCCGAGGGCATGACCATCAGCTTTACGCTTCCCTGGGCAGCCATCGGCATCGCGGTTGCAAGCGTTTTCCTGGTGGTATTCGTCACCATGATGTACGCAATGCATAAGATCCACAAGGACAATCCCATCGACGCACTCAAAAACGATAACCTGTAACACTTGGAGCTGCATCTGCGCATGATGCAGCTCCTTTTCTATTGACAAATCGGAAAAATACGGATATAATAAAGATAACGTATCCCTATGGAGGTATTACAATGAAACGAATGAGTATATTGATCAGATCATTATGCTTTGGCACAGCACTTTTGCTCTGCTTGCCGCTGCTTGCAGCATGTAACGGCAGCAATCAGCCCGCCGACTCCACAGAGGCCTTGACCGATCCGCCCGGTGAGCAGGTCACCGAGTCAGCAACCCAAGAGCCGTCGACCGAGGTGACGACAGAAACAGATCCGCCCGAAACCGAGCAATCGACCGAGCAAACCACTGAGCAGCCGACGACCGAGCAGACCACCGAAGCACCCGAGCCGGAGCTTTTGACCGCTCTGTCCTTCTCCATGCTCCCATCCGATCTCAATCTTTCCAAGTATTTCATTCAACCTCATCAATGCACCGCATCCCTGACCGCAAACGAACAGGACGGACAGGTGCTGGCACTGACCACGACATCCATATCCGATGCCAACAGCAGCGATCCTTACGTATATTTCAAGCACGCACAGCTGGCAAAGGACTTGGGCTTTGAATCGGTGGATACGCGTGAATACCCCTACCTGGTTCTGCGCGTGCGCGGACAGGGCCTTGCAGGCGGCACTTTCTCGTTCTACGGCTACAGCACCAAAACGCCATCCGGCACCGGTGTGACAGGTCAGGTGGATTATCGCCTGCAGAGAACCGAGGATTGGCAGTATCTCTGGATCGACCTTTCCAAATACAACAAAAATCTGCCTCTTCTGCGCTTTGACATGGAAAACATGGCCCTGGCAAACAACGAGGTGCTTTATATCAGCGACATGACCTTCTTTGCCGACAAGGAGCAATCACAGGCCTTTATGCCCTCCAAGACCTATCCCATAAACGAGCAGACTGCCGAGGATTACACAGCCAAGATCATCTCCTTCAACGTGCAGGTTGAAAGCGGCTCCAAGGTGCGCGCTGACATTCGCGCCGATATGCTGCGCGATCTTTTGGATCAATACATGCCCGATTCGATCGGTCTGCAGGAGGTCACCCCTCTTTGGCGCAGCATGATGGAAAACTTTATTTTCAATGACAGCTACGCAAGCGTAGGCGAGCCGAGAGCCGCAGGCCAGGAGGCAACCCCCATTTACTACCGCGTGGATAAATACGAGCTGATCGACAGCGGAACCTTCTGGCTTTCCGATACTCCCGATGTTCCCGGCTCAAAATTCGAAGCCAGCCAGTACATCCGTATCTGCACATGGGCGCATTTGCGTGACCGCGTAACAGGCAAGGAATTCGTACATTTCAATACGCACCTTGATAACCTTGGCGGCGGTGACGGCAGAACCCTGCGCAAGCAGCAGTTCACGGTCATTCTCCGCTTCATGCAGCGCTTTGGCGATATCCCCAAGATCGTTACGGGTGACTTCAATCAGGCAGCCGTCAACTCCGAAAAGAAGCAGTATTCGGTTTACAAGACCATGATTGGCGTCAATCCCTTCAAGCTGGAGGACGGAACCGAGGTCTACTCCCCCTTCTCCAACGCACGCTATGAAGCCCCCGATAATATGCCCGAGGGCATTTGCGCAACCATGGTTGCCTCTCACGATCCCAACGGAACCAAGTACAACCCCGCAAAGGAGCCGATCGACTACGTGCTTTACTCCAGAGATTCCCTGACCGCACTTTCCTACAAGATCCTTCTGTTCGATCGCGGCGGCATGTACCTCTCGGATCACCTGCCCGTGGTTTGCGATATCAAATTTGCTCCCACACCCACAATAACAGACTAAACCGAATGAAACGTGTGTAAAGAGGTGTTTTATGAAAACAAGAGTTTCTATATTGGCACTCATTCTGACTCTTCCGCTTTTGCTTGGCGCACTTGCAGGCTGCATGGAAACGCCTGACCAACCCGAGCAAACCACCTCCGGGCAGACAACCGAACAAGCTACGGAAAAAGAAGATGCCGCTCCCAAGCCGACTATCGAGGAAAGCGAGAGCGGTGCAACGGTTACGACCGGGGCCGAACTGTGCTATACCGTGACCGGTTATGATTCGGTAAAAAATGAAGCATTTTGCTTCGTACAAGGACTAATGCTTGACTTCGGTGATACCTTTGCCGGTGAATTCAACCGCTTTACTCTCAAATATACCTCCACAGCACCCCTGAAGCTGACCGTATCGTATACCGAAAAGGACAATCAGCTTGACGATATCTTTTATCTTGAGGCAGGCGAGCATGAATTTTCCGCAGTCAACAAAAAGTTTTTGAGCAAGGTCAACGGCAGCGCCATCGCATCCATGCGCGTGGACACCTGTGAAAACAAGAGCGCGGATTTCATTCTGCTCGACATGAAGACCGAGATCATCTCTGTCCCCAAAACGCAGCAGTTTATCCAAGGCAGCCGCTATACGCTGGGAATTGACCTGCGCTGGGGTGGCGCGATCAACCATGTTGAGGACAAGGAATGCCCCATTGAGGACATGACCAACATGTGCAACAAGCACGACGAGGGCAGACTCATCCAGCAATCCTACTACGGTGTGTTCTATCGCGCCAACGAATACGTTGAGGGCGGATATCTGGGCGTTGAGGGCGTTGCGTACAACCCCGTACAGGGCGGTGATGGCCGTGGACGCGACAGCCGTATCATTGATTTCATCATTGAGGACGATTACATCTACGTCAAGGCGCAGCCGCTGGACTGGCCGATGAATAATTCCCTTACCCCCAGCTATATGGAAAACAAATACGTAGTCAAAGACGACTACATTCAGGTATTCAACCGCTTTACCGATTTTTCGGGCTGGACGCATCCCGTACTTGACCAGGAGCTTCCCGCCGTATATACCGTCAACTGCTTTGACACCTTTGTATGGTACGACGGTGGCAAGCCTTGGACGGGTGACGCGCTCAGCACCATTACCGATTGGAGCAACGTGGACCCCAACACCAACAAATCCAGCCACTACATCCAGCTCAAGGAGCCCAACACCGAAACCTGGTTTGCCATGATCAATGGTGAGGCGCAGTACGGTCTTGGCATTTACGTGCCGAACGTGGACAGAGTGCTGACCATGCGCTACCTTTCCGGTCAAAAGGGCAGCAATGATGCCAAGGGCAACCCCTGCAGCTATATCTCCCCCTTGAACAGAATTGCATTCAAGTCCTTTGAGCCCATTGAATACAGCTATCTTCTGGTCGCGGGCAATCTTGAAGAGATCCGCGAGGTATTTACTCAGAACCGCGATTTTAACACCAACGAGGGCTTTAACATCAAAGCCCCTGCACGCGCGCCCTACAGCGATGCGGCTACCCCCGTCGTTGTGGATCTTTCCGTTAAGGACGGGATGAGCTCCATCAACTATCCCCGCAGCACCGAATACGGCTTTGACGAGGAGCAAAAGGCAATTATGTTCAAGGCTGTGGACGCCGATCCCAACGTCACGTTTGTCTTTGACTACGGCGGACAGCAGCATTTTGCAGAGGACCACGGCATCATTGAGATCGAATACATGATCCCCACCACCAATGCCCAGGCTTCGTATGAAACGCAGCTCTTCCTTTGCGCGGGCGATATCAAAGCCCCCGCAGCAGAAGCAGCAGTCACGGGCACGCTGATTGCAGACGGGCAGTATCATACCCTGCAGATCAACGTCAAGGATCTCGATTTCTGGCAGGGCTTGATCCACATGGTCAGATTTGACTACTTCTCTTCCCCGACCGCAGGCGACACGGTCTACGTCAAAGCGTTCAGATTGACCAATTAACGCAAAGCACAAGTAAAACCGCATGAATTTCGGCAGAGGGCTTGTCCCTCTGCCGTTTTTGTGCTATAATGTAGGTAATATTTCATGCGTGAAGGTGCGAATATGCAAAATAATAAAGAATTTTTGGGTACTGCCCCGATCGGGCGGCTGCTCTTTCGGCTGGCTCTGCCCACCGTGGTGGCACAGCTGGTCAACATGCTTTACAATATCGTGGACCGCATCTATATCGGCCACATTGAGGGATACGGTGACCTTGCTCTGACGGGCGTAGGCGTCTGCATGCCCATTATCATGATCGTTTCGGCCTTTGCCGCGCTTGTGGCCTCGGGCGGTGCCCCCCGTGCCTCGATTTGCATGGGCAAAAAGGATTACGAGCATGCCGAGCGCATCTTAGGCGGCTGCTTTGGACTTCAGCTGATCATATCCGTGCTGTTGACCGCAGCGCTGCTGATCTGGAACAGGCCCCTGCTTCTGGCCTTTGGCGCGAGTGAAAACACCATCATTTACGCCACGCAATACATGAACGTATACGCCATCGGCACCGTTTTCGTACAGCTGACGCTTGGACTCAACGCCTTTATCTCTGCACAGGGCTTTACACGCACGTCCATGCTCTCGGTCGTCATCGGTGCGGCTTGCAACATTGTGCTGGATCCCATTTTTATTTACGGCTTCGGGCTTGGCGTGCGCGGTGCGGCCATTGCCACCATCATCTCACAGGCGGCCTCCACCGTTTGGATCATCCTGTTCTTGTGCGGCAAGAAAACGCTGCTGCGCCTGCGTCCCAAGCATATGCTGCCCGTACCGCGCGTGATACTTCCCTGTCTGGCGCTTGGCTCTGCTACCTTTATGATGCAGGCAAGCGAGAGCGTGATCTCGGTCTGCTTCAATTCCTCGCTGCTGGATTACGGCGGGGACATTGCGGTAGGCGCTATGACCATTCTGACAAGCGTCATGCAATTTGCCATGCTGCCCATGCAGGGCGTGGCGCAGGGTGCGCAGCCCATTCTTTCCTACAATTACGGTGCGCGCCGTGCGGATCGCGTCAAAAAGACCTACAAGCTCCTGCTTGTGACCTGCCTTTGCTACTCGGTGGCTATCTGGGCGCTTGTCATGCTGTTCCCGCAGCTGTTCGTAGGGATGTTTACCGACAAGCCGGAGCTTGCAGCATTTGCCGCAAGCGCTTTGCGCATCTATTACGCAGGCATGCTGCTGTTCGGCATTCAGATTGCCTGCCAGATGACATTCGTTTCACTTGGCAACGCGCCCTCCTCGGTCATTGTGGCCGTGGTGCGCAAATTCGTGCTGCTGCTCCCCTTGATCTACATCGTGCCGCATCTTGTACCGGACAACCCCACTATGGGCGTTTATCTGGCCGAACCAATCGCTGACATACTGGCGGTCACATTTACCACCGTCCTGTTTGTTTTCCAGTTCAAAAAGGCGATGAAAAGGATCGGGCAGCCGTCGGATATCTGATTTGACTGCGTATGTATATAGAAAAGGACGGATTCAAAGGAATCCGTCCTTTTCATGATGCTTAAAACGTAATAATCAACCCGCCGACCTCGGGAATCTCGTATTGCTTGCCGCCTAAGATCAGCGTACCGCCCTTACGGGTAGCCGATACAGCGCAGACGTGCGCATCCATGGCAATATGCACGCTGTGTCCCTCTGGCAGCGGTACGGTACCTTCAATTTTACGGTAGAGTCCGCGATCGGGCTGCACGGCAAAGGTCTCATAGCCCACAGAGGTGGGATATACGCCAAGACAATATCTGCCCAACAGGTAGATCGGGCCACCGCCCCATGCGTGGCAGAGCGAGCAGCCGTACTTCATGCCGTACATGCCGTAATGCTCGATGCCCTGTTGCTCGGGCAAATACTGCTCCCAGATCGAGGTTGCGCCCAAGGCAACCATGCCGCCCCAGTAGGACTCGATCTTTTTCTGTGCGGTCTTGAGTCTGCCCATCATGCACAGCGCGTTGAGCTCAAAGAACTCAAAATAGGGCGTGGTGATCTGATTGACCGCACCGTTCTCCAGCACGCAGCGCACGATCTTCTGCGCGCGTCTGTGCGAGACGAAACCGTACATGATGGCAAAGATATTGGCATGACGCGTCACGTTCTCGCGCCCCGTGGTGTGGCAATCGATAAACGCACCGCGATCCTCGCGCCAGTAATCCTTCATAATGCGCTTTTGCAGCGCGTCAGCCGCTGCCTTGTGCGCAGAACCGTCCTTACCGACCAAAGCGCACAGCTCTGCCATGCACTTGCGGCATTGCCACAAGAGGATCTGCTCCGCGCAAAGCGGGCCGCCCTTGTCCATATCCGACCAGTCAATAAAGATCCAGTCACCGTCGCGGTAGCAAACGTAGCCGTTCTTGTCAAGGCGGCCTACGATAAAGTCGTAGAGTGCCTGCAGGCGGTCAAAGTAGATCTCAATGAACTGCTTGTCCCCCGTGGCAAAATAGTATTCGTATGCCCCGATGATCAGGTACATGGAATAATCGTTGATGCTGTTGATATGCTGCTCGTAAGGCGGCTTGCCCAACAGGGCTATGATGGTACGCTTGGTGATCTCGGGATCGAAATACAGATAGCGGTTGGCCATGTAAGACTGGTACGCATCTCCCGACCAGCACCAGCGGTCGCGCTTGATACCGTCCAAGAAAAACTCACGCGAATTCAGATGCAGCGTATACGCGCAAATGTCCCAGATCTTGTTGACGTTTTTGCGATTGCAAGCAAAGGTCGCCACATCGGTCAAGGGCAGGTATTCGTAATCCGCCCATACCCGTAAATCCTTGCCGCCCTGCACGCAAACGTAGCGGAAGGCGCGGCCGGTCAGGCGGTAGCTGCTCTTGCCGCTCACGCTTTGTCTGATCAGCGCCTCGGCATGATCCAGCGCCTCGTCGCGCGATTCTCCGTAGGTCACGCGGATCTGATCATTTTCATCCGCACCCTCGATGCACAAATACGCGTAAGTCTCGCGGCCAAAATCGTACAGCATCCCCTGCTCGGTCTTTGTCACCTTGACGGGATCAAGACGCTGGTAGGAGAAGCGGAACACCTCGGGGTTGTCCTCGGGCGATGTATAGGCAGGCGTGCAGCCGACAGGCACACGATGCGTCACGATCATGTGATCCGCGATCCAGCTCTCGTCGGTTTTGAGGTACTTGCTGTCCACGTAAAGGCTGGGCAGCCCGTGCGTGGCAAGCGTGACCACCATGATATTGTGATCTCCCGCGCTGATCTTGAGATCGGTGTTGACGGGCAGACGGTCGTTGTCCACCATGACGTACGCCTTGGCACGCGTGACAAAGCGCACCACGTCATCCTCATCCGCATGATAGCTCTTGAAAAAGCGCACGTTGGGATAAGGGGGCGAAAGCTTCCAGAAGGTGGGATATTCGCAACCGAATTCCTCGCGCCGCTCGTGCAGCAGCATGCTGTGATACAATTCAAAATCTCCGTGATACCATATCCATTTTGCTTGACTCATATGAACCCCCTTGGTTTTTTATTGATTTTATTGTACCACAGAAAAAACAGAAATGCAATAGCAATCAGAAAGGAAGTGCTGCGTGCAGCATGCGGAATATGAAAGTACGTAGGGAGGGGGCTTGCTCCCGCAGTATTTCCCTCGAGTGTCGTCCGTAGGGGACATTCACGAATGCCCCGCACTTCACCACCCGAGTGTCATCCCGAGCGTATTCCCTGCCCGTCATCCTCGAGCAAGCATTTTTCGCCAAGATCCTTCGCTACGCTCGAGGATGACAGGCGAAAAATGCGCCGCGAAGGATCTTGGCAGGGAATACGCTCAGGATGACAGGCGGGGGAAAGTCGCCACGCCAAAGAAGACACGCAGAAATATCACAATCCCGAACTCTTAATTCTGAATTTTGAATTCCTACTTCCGCATTTACAAATACCCTCTGATATCGATCGCCAGCTGTTCTTCAAGATTGATCAGCCGCTTACAAATATCCTTGCTTCTCTCATCGGCGGCCTTGTATTGATTGAGATACTTGTTGAGCGACTTGACGCCCATGTTGCAGCCGTCCGTGATCAGATCGGCCACTGTATGATCCGACTGGTGCATGGTCAGCTTGACGTTGGTCTTGATCCATGACATGCTCTGCGCCACGGGGGACGGATCCTTCCCCTCATCGCCAAATCTGTCCAGCTGCTCCTGCAGCTCGGTATTCAGTTGGTCATGCTCACGCTTACAGGTGTTCAATAGGCTTTTCAATTCTTCCGATCTGACAGTTTCCAGCACCTCTTCGATGGATTGCACGCCCATTTTTACGCCTGCATCGCACTCGCGCAGCAGCTTGATGGTATCTTGCTCTATCATATGAAACTCACCTTTTTTATTTACAGTATGCACCGCATTTTCGCGCTTCATACGCTGTGCTTTTTCTTGACAAACACACCCTTGTATGGTATCATAAAATCAAAGCAATATGCATAAAGGAGGGCTTTTTCATGTCCGAATATCCCAACGTCATAAACGTACCGGGCGGTAAAGAGATACAGACCTTGTGCTTTATGACCGATAAAAAGCACGTGCGCAAAAACTTTGTGGATCTGCGCCTTCTGGTGGACGACAAGACCGTACTGCGCAATCCCCACAAGGGCTGGTTCTGGCACTATATCGACAACGGCTACGGCCGCGGCAATTACCGTGAGGCACATGACGAAAACGACGATCTTTCAGACTTTCCGGGGCTCAATCACCTCTATTTGCGCTTTGACTGGGGTGACGTGGAAAAAGCCGAGGGCGTTTACGATTTTTCCTATCTGGACGAGATCATGGAAAAATGGGGGGCGCGCGGATATACCTTTTCGCTGCGCGTATGTACCTATGAGGGCGTAGCGGAAATGAACTACGCAACCCCTGCATACGTATACCAAAAAGGCGCGCGCTGCTACCTTTTGGAGGATGGCAAGATCCAGCCCGATTTCGGTGATCCCATTTTTCTTGCATGCCTGGAGCGATTCATGCAAGCCTTTGGCGCTCGCTACAACGGGGACGCAAGGATCGAGTGCATCGACATCGGCACGCTCGGAACCTGGGGCGAGGGACACACGGTGGAGGGTGATGGCCGCATTTACCCCCTTGAGGTGGTCAAGGCACACTTTGATCTGCACGCCAAATATTTCCCCGACACGCCCGTTCTTTGCAATGACGACCATATTGCAGGCCGCTTTGCACGCGGTCAGGGCGAGGTACAGGAAATTCTGGACTACGCTGCAGCCTGCGGCTTTGGCGTACAGGACGACTCGATCTGCTGTGACTACTATTATCAAATGAACGATTACGACACCATGCGCGCACCCTGGGCATTTGACCGCCTTGCAGGAAATGCGCCCAATGCCATTGAGATGGCACACTATACCTACATCAAGCCGCGCTATGAATCCTACTTTCGCGGAGGGCTGACCGCCATGGAAGCCTTCAAGCGTGCGCATGCAACCTTTGCGGGCTTCCACGGCTATCCGCGCAAGTGGCTTGAAAACGAATACTATCTGACCGAATACTGCGCAAACCGCCTTGGCTACTGGTATTTCGTGACCGGCGCGGTCATTCCAGAGCTGACCGACACCGCCTATAATACCATTGAGCTGGACGTGGAAAACCGCGGCTGGGCGCGCGCTTACCGCAAATATGATCTGCGCGTTCGCCTTTGCGGCCAAAGTGCCACCTACACCGTTCCCGTAGAGTGCGACAACCGCACCTGGCAGCCCGACACCCCCGTAACGCTTGCTTTGCGTCTGGACGCACGCGGCATTCCCGAGGGGGATTACGACCTTGCCATCGGTATGTTTGAGGGGGATACGCCCATCAGGCTGGCCATCAAGCAAGAGGCCATGCAGGACAATTATTACAAGATCGCGCGCACACACGTGCGCGGTGTATAAGGGAGGTTAGCCATGATGGAAAACAAGCTTTATCCCAACCTCTTGCCCGCACCTACGCCCGATGGCAGTCAGACCATGTGCGGTATCTTTGATCATCCCTTGGCGCGTCCCGATTTTATTGATCTGCGCCCTTATCTTGACGACAAGACCGTGCAAAAGAACCCCCACAAGGGCTGGTTCTGGCACTATATCGACAATGGCTACGGCAGAGAAAACTACAGACATCCGCAGCATGCCGATCCCGAGGACGACCTCTCCGACTTCCCCGGCCTCAATCACCTCTATCTGCGCTTTGACTGGGGCGATATTGAAAAGGAGGAGGGCGTTTACGACTTTTCTTACCTTGACGAGATCATGGCACTGTGGGGGCCGCGCGGCTACACCTTCTCCTTGCGCGTCTGCTCCTACGAGGGAGATGCCAATCTGAGCTACGCAACGCCTGCATACGTCTACCAAAAGGGCGCACGCGGCTACCGCCTGCCCTCGGGTGCTTTGCAGCCCGACTACGGCGATCCCATTTTCCTTGCGTGTCTTGAAAAATTCATGAAGGTGTTCGGTGCGCGCTACAACGGAGATCCCAGGATCGAGTGCATTGACGTTGGCACCATGGGTACGTGGGGCGAAGGCCACACGGCAGGCGACGGTGACGGGGTGATCTATCCGACGTGGGTAACCAAAAAGCACTTTGATCTGCACGCAAAATACTTCCCCGACACGCCCGTGCTTTGCAACGACGACCACATATGCAGCCGCATCGCGCACGGACAGGACGAGGTACAGGAGATCCTCGACTACGCGTACGAGCGCGGCTTTGGCATTCAGGACGACTCTGTTTGCTGCAACTACTACACGCAGGTCAACGATTACGACACGCTGCGCGCCCCTTGGGCCTTTGACAAGCTGTCTGCCAACGCGCCTGCCGCAATCGAAATGGAGCACTACGGCTACGTACACAGCCACAACGACCATTTCCGTGACGGCCTGACCGCCATGGAGGCATTCAAACGCACGCACGCCACATTTGCCGGCTTTCACGGTTATCCGCGCGCTTGGCTGAAAAATGAGTATTATCTGACCGAATACTGCGCCAACCGCCTTGGCTACTGGTATTTCGTGACGGGCGCAACCGTCCCCGCGCTGCGCCGCTCAGCACATAATATCATCACGCTTGACGTCCAAAATCGCGGCTGGGCGCGTGCTTACCGAAAATTTGACCTCAAGATCAGATTGCGCAGCGCGGACGGCAAGGATTATATCCTTGACACCGATGCAGACAACCGCACCTGGCTGCCCGGCCAGAAGCAGACGATTTCTCTGCGCCCCGATTGCAGAAGCGTTCCGGCAGGCGACTACGAGCTTGCCATCGGTATGTTTGAGGGCGAAAGAGCCATCAAGCTGGCACTCAAGCAGGAGATCTTTGACGGCAGTTTCTACACGATCGCAAAAAATATTACGGTTTTATAAGGAGTTATACATGAGCAGATATGCAATTTACGGTGCAGGCTCGCTTGGCACGGTGCTTGGCGCTTATATCACAAAAAACGGCGGCAAGGTCGACCTTGTCAACCGCAACCGCGCCCATGTGGATGCACTCAATGCAAACGGCGCACACATTACGGGTACAGTAGAGATGCACGTGCCTGTAACGGCCATTACACCCAACCAAATGGAGGGAGAATACGACGTGATCCTGCTGCTTACCAAGCAGCTGCACAACCGCGAGGTGGTCACCTTCCTTTCCGACCATCTGGCAGCAGACGGCGTGATCGTGACGCTGCAGAACGGTCTTCCCGAGCCGGGCATTGCCGAGATCGTGGGAGAAGGCCGCACCATGGGCTGCACCGTGGAATGGGGCGCAACCATGTCCGCTCCCGGACAATGCACGCTGACAAGCGCCCCGGACAGCCTTTCCTTCCACATGGGACGCATGAGCGGCATTACGGATGCACAGTTTGAGCGCGTCAAGGCGTTGCTTGAATTGATGTGTCCTGTTTACGAGGAACCCAATCTGATCGGTGCGCGCTGGTCCAAGCTGCTGATCAATGCCACCTTCTCGGGACTTGGCACAGTCATTGGCGGCACGTTCGGTGACGTTTCCGGTTCGGCTGACGCGCGTCGCGTTGCCATCCGTTGCATCAAGGAATGCATTGACGTGGGCCATGCCGCAGGCGCTGACTTTGCGCCCGTGCAGGGAAAGGATATCACCAAGCTGTTTTATTACAAGGGTGCGATCAAGCGCACGGTCGCTACGCTGCTGATTCCCATCGCCATGAAAAAGCACCGTGCAATCGAGCCCTCCATGCTGCAGGATCTCAAAAAAGGAAAGCCCTGTGAGATCGACGCGATCAACGGCATCGTATGCGAGCAGGGACGCAAATACGGTGTTCCCACGCCCATCAATGATCGCATCGTCAAAATCGTCAAGGAATGTCAGGACGGCCTGCGCAAGCCCTCGCCTGATAATATCCGTGAGTTTGACGATCTGATTCAATAAAAACGTCAGGGAGGATGCATTTGCTTGCAGATCTTGTATTTGCTTGTAAATCTTCCTCCCGTACGATTATTTTTCAAAAGCTTTTACAGTTTTCCGAAATTTTGTTGACTATATATAGTGAAGGCCCTTCACGACAAATACGTGACAAGGAGGTGTGTTATGAAGCACAAAAGCAATGGCCATTTGTCGGATGGCGAGATCGTTTCGCTGTATTTGCAGCGCGACGAGCGCGCGATCAAGGAAACCGACGCCAAATATAAGCAGCGGCTGATGAGTGTTGCGTACAACATTGTGCATAACGTGCAGGACTGCGAGGAATGCTTAAACGATACCTACGTGCGCACGTGGAATTCCATTCCGCCCGCAAGGCCCGATTCCCTGCAAGCCTTTGTGATCTCGATCATGCGCAAAACGGCACTCAACCGCTACAAGGCCATGCACAGGCAAAAGCGCGTGCCAAGCGAGATGGTATCCTCCCTTTCCGAGCTTGACGATATGCTTGCCGACAGCGATGCCTTTTACACCGAGCAGCAGGCCTCGGAGCTTGGTGCTTTGCTGACTGACTTCACAAACACGCTGTCCGACCGCCGTGCTTATATCTTTATGTGCAGATATTACCTCTGCCGCCCCATCCCGCAGATTGCAGAGAAGCTGGGCTGCAGTCAATCCACGGTCAACAAAGAAATTGCCGCCATGAAAAAGGAGCTGCGGCAGCTTTTGGAAAGCGAGGGTTATTTGAAATGATGAATAAGAATTTGTTTTCGGACGGCCTTGGCCACATCGACGTAGATGCGGTTGAGCGCATGCTCCGAATTGAAGAGGAGCTGGAGAGAAAGCGTGCGCGCCGCAGATTTGCATGGGTAAAGCCTGTGCTGATCGCAGCTGCGCTTGCCCTCCTACTTTGCACCGTGCTTGTGATCGTTCCCTTTATCCCCAAGAAACTGGATATTGAATACGAGCCTGTTCACGGCCCCGATCAGAGCGTTTGGGTATATTACGTAAACGAGAACGGTACGCAAAAGCGCGAGCGCGTCAGCCTGCCGGGCGGTGCTGCCAACGTGTTCCAGGCGTGGAAGCATTTGAACACGGTGGATGACGTGGTGGAAATTCTGGGATATACGGAGCAAACCGAGGAGCAGATGGGTACGACCGTTGTGCCAAACACACTGTGGGAATACCTGCAGCAGCTGGTCTCCCCCATGGCGGGACGCAAGACCGTGACAGTCACGCTGTCCGCACAAATCACGTCCTGCGACAATTACGACGCACTGATCGACTCGCTGATCGATACGCTTGCCAAATACGCAGGCGTGGATCCCGAGCAGGTCAGGATCCTGATTGACGGGGAGCAGATCGGCATTGTGGGCAGCCTGGAATTCTGGCACAGCCTGCAGGGCGGCGGCCCTGTGGTGGGCGTTTTGGGCAGCACGCTGGAGATCACGGTGGGCATGACCAATATTTCCGATCATGACATTGAATTCACAGGCTCGTGGAGCGCATTCGTCCCCGATGCCATGCTGACCATGAGAAACACGTGCGTGATCTTGCACGAGGACTTCCCCATGACCGAGGAATACCAGAAATACACGCTTGCCCCCGGTCAAAGCCGCGAGATGACCTATACCTTCCTCATCCCCGAGCAGGCCGTTTGCGGTGAATACGACCTTGTGCTGAGCTTTGACGGGCAGTTCTTCACCTTTGAAAAGGCGGTACAGGTGGTTGGATTCGGCTACGTTCCCACTCCTTCGGTTTCCGCCACCGAATTCCATGAATTTATACTGAAATACGGCTTCAACACCACCGATCCCGAGGCGTTCAAAACCGCGGTCGGCACGCTGTCTTACCACAGCGGCAAGAATCTCTTTGAGATTATGATTCCGGTTCCCACGGAATACGAGCAAGGCTACGACGGTGAGGTATACGGCTCGGAGCTGTTCTCTTACGAATACGTGCGCAAGCCGAACGGCAACTGCAACAACTATTTCGGCGGCCTTGTTCTGCCCGACGATATGCGTCTGCCGCACGGCATTACCCCCGGGGACAGACTGATCGATTCGCTTCACAAAATGGGCGTTGACGCAGAGACTGCGCAAGACATCGTAGAAAGAGCGAAAAAGCTGTTCGAGGGCGAGCAGCTGGTGCTTGGCGACAACTTCTTTACGCTTTGCATCACGCGCAATTCGTACGGCGAGTATATCATTCTTTACAGCTTCACGGCGTCTCCTGTGGGAGGCGGTGTCGATCCGGCCGAATATTCGCTGGAACTTATCTACTCCGAGGCAAATATGGTCTTCGAGGCCTTTTGCGTCAAGGCGGGACACGGACAATTCTCCACCGATGCATTCAGCGCACCGATCATAGTATCTCTCCTTGATGCGCGGGACGTTCACAGAGAGCTGGACGACGAGGACGCGCAAACGCTGATTGAAATACTCTATAGCGGCACGTGGATGAGCGGTGAGATCGACGTTGCATATGAATACCGCGTCACGTTTGCGGGAAAGGTCTATTACTACAGCGCAAGCTCCGGCCTTTTCGTGGGCAACGGACATTATTTGCAGCTTGTTGAGCAGGTTGGGATTGTGAACGATATCATAAGGATTGGCAACTATCAGCCAAATTTCGGAAGCATCAAGCTTCACGAAAACAATCTGCTTGCTCCCCTGCCCGAGTCCGTGGCATCGGATATCATCGATGCACTCAACAGCGCAGAATGGCGCGATGGCTGCATGGAACAAGTAGCCATGTTGGAATTTGATTGCGACGGGACCACGGTTGGCTACTCTGACGGCACGTTCTTTACCACGCTGCATTATTGGTATGCAGACAATGCTACCAGGCAGCGCACCGACGCCTTGCTTGAGGCCATTGTGGGCTTGCGCTCGGGCGAATATGACAGCATCATCTACTACGCAGACACGTATTTCGGCCACAGCGAAGCGGTGGACGAGAAGCTGAACGGCATGGTAAGCTTTTCCATGAATATCAATCCCCAACCGCTTGACGATATTCTGTATGCCCATGACAATAAACAGATGGTCAGTACGTTTGGTGATATCGTGGATTGCAAGAATGCCGTTGACATGGGCGTTTTGGTCACAGTAAACGGTGCATATTTCGAGCGGATCACCGAGTTTGATCCCGACTTCAAAGGCGGCACCGTTATACTGACTCCATATGAGTGGGAATGGGGACCCATAGAGGTATACGAGGATCACGCACAAATTCTGCGCGAGATCTTTGACAGAGCGGAATTTTCATATCGCTTGGGGGATACTGATGCTATCACGTTCGAGTCGGTTATTGAGATCAACGGATATACCATCCAATATATCGCCGGATGGGGCGAGGCCAAGATCGGTAATTGGCACGCAACGCTTTCCGAAGAGGATCGCGCAACAGTCGCCGAGATCATCGGCGGATACGTCACCGTGGAATAACATATGTTTATGATCAGAAAAACCGCTCGAAAGAGCGGTTTTTCTCTCTGTCTCGACCATGATTGTTCCAATCCATCCTCGAGTTCATCCTGAGTGTGGCGCACCGTCCCCCCTGTGTGTCATCCTGAGCGAAGGTTGCGTAGCAACCGAGTCGAAGTTTTGCAGAGTGAAGTTGCAGCGCAACGAAACGGAGCAAAACCGCGAGCCATGATACCGGGGACTGTCCCCTGTGACGTGTCCGCTGGACATGTTACTGCGGGACTGTCCCCGGTGTCGTGGCGACGCGGGATCTGCGATGAGTTTGCTCAATGCTTGCTCAGCCTTTGAACTGTTCTTGATGCGTATCGATCTCCGATTACCTCCCCCTTACATATCACAATCGAATGCAACTTCTGCAGGCGGCGTGTCAGAAACCTGCACAGATCCCGCCTGCGGCGGGTTTGCTTGCTGCGGTGCGCTTGACAGCGCATCCTCGACCCGCAAAACTTCGACTTTGCAAAAATTCCAATCAAGATCCTTCGCTGCGCTCGAGGATGACAGATTGGAATTTTTGCTCCGCTCAGGATGACACTCCGGGGATACTTTGGATAACATTCGTATAACATAGAAAAACCGCCTTTCGGCGGCTTTTCTACTCTACGGGTGGTGGGAGCAAGCCCCCGCCCTACATTTTACCGTTAATCATCCACGTCCAGATTCTCCAGCGCGCTCTTCTTGGGTGCGGGCTTGGCGTCACCGTGCTTGACAAAGAACATGGTGACAAACGAGAATACCACAAAGACTGCACCGAACAAAAAGAACACGTTGCGCATACCGATCAGGTCGTACAGCACGCCCGATACGATGGGGGCGACGATCTGCGCGGACATGGACGCGGTGTAATAATAGCCCGTGTACTTACCCACGTCGCCACCGCGTGCCAGCTCGACCACCATGGGGAACGAGTTGACGTTGATGGTTGCCCAGCCGATACCCGCCAACGAGAAGATCGGATACATGATCCATGCAGGCGTGGTGGGCTGAATGAAGTGACCTATCAGGAACGCACTTGCCAGCATGACTACACCTGCCAGAATGGTTTTTCTTCTGCCCAGCTTAGAGGCAACGATGCCCACCGGGATATAAGCCACGATGGCTGCCGCCTGTGCCACGATCATAGTCAGATTAAAATCGAAGCCAAGCACGTTGGTCGCGTATACCGAATATTTACTGGTGATCGAATTGTATCCGATATACCAGAGTGCAACCGATGCAAGAATGAGCAAAAGCGAGATCAGCTCAGGCTTGGACAGCTTGCGCTTTGCAGCATTTGCGTCCTCTGCAGGAGCTTCTTCAAGACCTAAGCGGATCGAATCCGCCTCCATTTCCGCAGCCCACTTAGGCTCGCGGACAGTCAGCAGAAAGACGATCAGACCGACAAGCATGACCGATACGACAGCTACGACGTAGCCTGTATACTGCATGTAATGATTCTTGGAGGTTGCAAACACCATGCCAAGCACCAGCACGATGATACCGCCGGCAGTACCCGTCAGATTGATGATGGCATTCGCCTTGGAACGCAGCGGCTTGATTGTGACGTCGGGCATGAGTGCCACGGCAGGAGAGCGGAAGGTTGCCATAGCAACCAGCACGACAAGCAGCGTTGCAATAAAGCCTACAAAGGGCAAGGGATTTGCCACGGTCAGCTCAACCGTGGTTTTTCTGACCAGCTCGGCAAACTCGGCATCCGCCATGCTTCCCTGCTCAAGGCCGGGAACGCCTGCTGCAATGACCTGCGCCAGCTGATAGTTGTCGATCAGCGTCAATCCGACGAAAGCAACGACGGCAACAATGGTTCCGCACAGAATAAAGGGTGTGCGCTTACCCATCTTGGTGTTGATCTTATCCGACAGCGCACCGAAAATGGGCAGCATGAACACGGCTAAGATATTATCGATTGACATGACCGCGCCCGAAATGGATTGCGGCAAACCGAAGTGATTGGTCAGGATCAGCGGAACGATGGCATCATACGCCTGCCAGAAGGCTGAGATGAGAAAGAACGCCATGCCAACCAGCAAAACGCGTTTGTAATTCAGTTTCATAATAAAATCCTTTCAAGTCGTTTTATGGGCTTGCTTAGCCGAATGGGAGACGAACCAAGTTGGTTTTGACGAGCAGATTTCTCCGATTCCTGCATCTTTCCCCTTGGACATATTGCCTATATGCCCTGCGGGAAAAGCTTTTGGACTCGAATAAATCTGCTG
>JAZUSJ010000199.1:0-1669 GCA_045606685.1 Eubacteriales bacterium | reverse complement strand
CGTGTTGCGCGTAACGGGGGACAGGCCCTTGTTACACCGCGATATTGGTTTTTTATTGCGTTTGGGTATCCCGCGGCGTAACAATGCTCCGTCCCCGCCAAGACGCGATCCCCGAACGCGCTTTGGGAATTTTTGCTGTTTTGTGCGAATTTCACGGTTTTCTTTTCTTTATTATAGCATATGAGGTGAATTTTGTCAATATCTGCGCTTTTGCCGACCTTTAACTGCCGCTTCACCTATATAGATGCATTTTTTTGCAAAAATGATCCGATTTTTTGAAAAAATCAAAAAAATTTTTTCGCGCGTTTTTGATGGCCAAATTCGTTACAAAAACCGCCAAAATCATTGACATTTTTCAAAATATGAGTATAATTATTATGGGAGTGTGGGGAATGGCGAAAAATCGTTCCCACACAAGACAAAAATGAACGGAGGCTTTACCCATGGAAAAGTATTACCGCATGAATATTGCAGGATGTGAGCGCGATCTGCCGCTCTGCCCCTTAAATGACAAACTGATGATCGGTGCGTTCGTCATCTTTGGCGACCCCGAGCTGACCACCGCTGCCGCCAAGGCACTTCTGGATAAGGTCCCCGAGTACGATTACCTGATCACCGCAGAAGCAAAGGGCATTCCGCTGGTGCATGAAATGGCAAGACTTGCAGGCAATCAGAAGTATATGCTGGCGCGCAAGGGCGCAAAGCTGTACATGAGAGATGTGCTGCAGGTGTCTGTCCGCTCCATCACCACCAACCGCGAGCAGACCTTGTATCTGGACGGCTACGATGCGGCCTTGATGAAGGGCAAGAAGATTCTGATCGTGGACGACGTGATCTCCACCGGCGAATCTCTCAAGGCTCTGGAGGCACTGGTTGAGCAGGCAGGCGGTATCGTTTGCGGCCGCGCTGCGATCCTTGCCGAGGGCGACGCGATCGACCGTGAGGATCTGGTATATCTTGAGCCGCTGCCGCTGTTTGACAGCGAGGGCAAGCCCCTGTAATTTTGTAAATACATCTGTAAGGAGAACATAAAAATGGCAGAATTTTTGAGTGCAAATGACAAAAGAACGCACTATTGCGGCACGCTGACCGAGTCGGACATCGGCGCAAAGGTATGCGTGATGGGTTGGGTGCAGCGTCAGAGAGACCTTGGCGCGCTGATCTTTATCGACCTGCGTGACAGAACGGGCATCGTTCAGCTTTCCTTTGACGATTCCACCGACCGTGAGATCTTTGAAAAGGCTTTCCGTGCGCGCAGCGAGTACGTGCTGGCCGTTCACGGTACCGTCCGCCCCAGAGCCGAGGGTGCGATCAACCCCAACCTGCCCACGGGTAAGGTGGAAATTTACGTGGAGAGCATGAAGGTGCTGTCCGCAGCGCAAACCCCTCCCTTTGAGATCGGCACCGGCAAGAAGGTCAACGACGAGATCGCACTGCGCTACCGTTACCTTGACCTGCGCCGTCCCGAGCTGCAGAGAAACATCCGCATGCGTCACGAGATCGCACGTGTTGCAAGAGAATATTATTATGAAAACGGCTTTTTGGAGATCGAAACGCCTATGATGATCAAGCCCACGCCCGAAGGCGCGCGCGACTACGTCGTTCCCTCCAGAATCCATCCCGGCAGCATGTACGCGCTGCCCCAGTCGCCCCAGCTTTACAAGCAGCT
>JAZUSJ010000198.1:0-28921 GCA_045606685.1 Eubacteriales bacterium | reverse complement strand
AAACATTGGTACCATCGGTCACGTTGACCACGGCAAGACCACTCTTACCGCTGCTATCACCAAGACCCTGTCGCTGACCGCCGGCAACGTTGAGTTTATGGCTTACGATCAGATCGACAACGCTCCCGAAGAGAGAGCACGTGGTATCACAATCAACACCCGTCACGTTGAGTACGAAACGGCTAACCGTCACTACGCTCACGTTGACTGCCCCGGCCACGCCGACTACGTTAAGAACATGATCACCGGTGCTGCTCAGATGGACGGCGCTATCCTGGTTGTTGCAGGTACTGACGGTCCTCTCCAGCAGACCAGAGAGCACGTTCTGCTTGCTCGTCAGGTAGGCGTTCCCGCAATCGTTGTATTCATGAACAAGACTGACCTGGTTGACGACGATGAGCTGCTCGACCTGGTAGAGATGGAGATCCGTGATCTGCTGTCTCAGTACGAGTTCCCCGGCGACGACATTCCGATCGTTCGCGGTTCTGCTCGTGAAGCTCTTGAGTCTTCCAACACCGATACTTCCGCTCCCGAGTATGCTTGCATTCTCGAGCTGATGGATGCTGTTGACAGCTATATTCCCACTCCTGAGCGTCAGGCTGACCTCGACTTCCTGATGCCCGTTGAGGACGTATTCTCCATCTCCGGTCGTGGTACTGTTGCTACCGGTAGAGTTGAGCGTGGTACTGTTAAGGTTGGTGACACTGTTGAGATCGTTGGTCTGTCCGACGAGAGAACCTCCACCACCGTTACCGGTGTTGAGATGTTCCACAAGCTGCTGCCCCAGGCAGAGGCTGGTGACAACATTGGTGCTCTGCTCCGTGGCGTTGCTAAGGACGGCATCGAAAGAGGTCAGGTTCTGGCTAAGCCCGGTTCCGTTAACCCCCACACCAAGTTCGTTGGCCACGTATACGTTCTGACTGAGAAGGAAGGCGGCCGTAAGAAGCCCTTCCTGGCTGGTTACAGACCTCAGTTCTATTTCAGAACCACCGACGTTACCGGCGTTATCTCCCTGCCTGCAGGCGTTGAGATGTGCCGCCCCGGTGACAACGTTGATATGACCGTTGAGCTGATCACCCCCATCGCTTGCGAAGAGGGTCTGCGTTTCGCTATCCGTGAGGGTGGCAGAACCGTTGGTTCCGGCGTCGTTTCCGCTATCATCGACTAATTTGCGCTCATAATTTGACGTAAAATTTTCGGGGGATGGGATGAGTTTCATCCCATCCCCCTCATTTTGTTTTGATTATTTTTGAGAATTGGTGAGATTCCATACCGGCAGTGAGTCCGAAAACGGAGAGTCTGCAAACTCTTGCAAAGGCAAGGGCCGACAAGGTGAGATTCCTTGACCGACGGTATATGCTGACGCATGACGCCTGCGCGTTGCGCTTTGCATGACAGTCCGGATGGGAAAGAATAAGCAAGCCCGCGCGCGGGCGAATTTGTCCTTTCCCCCACACATAAAAGGGGGATTTTTTATGAAAAATAAAATCAGAACGAGCGCAAAGGAACGTATTTTGCGCATGGTCATGATCGCGCTGTTCTGCGCACTTGCGTTTGCGGTCATGCCGCTGTTTCGTATTAACGTCGGATTTTTGACGTTTGATATCAAGGACGCCATCATCACAGTAGGCGGACTTTTGTTCGGGCCATTGGCCGCAGTTATCATCTCTGCGGTGACGGCTCTGCTTGAATTTATTACGATAGGGGATACAGGCCCTTATGGGCTTTTGATGGATTTTGTATCCTCGGCATCCTTTGCTGTGGTTGCTGCGCTGATCTATCGCTTCCGTCGCGACCTTTTGGGCGCGGTGATCGCACTTGTGTCAGCAATTTTCAGCATGACAGCTGTCATGCTTTGCATGAATCTGCTGATAGTACCCTTGTATACCCCGGGAGTCACGATTGCTGTGGTCGCAAAAATGCTTCCCACTTTAATTTTGCCTTTTAATCTGACCAAGGCGGTGCTCAACGCCGCGCTGGTCATGATCCTTTATAAACCGGTTTCCATCGCGCTGCGCTATGCGCGCGTCAAGATTGCGGGTGCGAGCATGGAAACCAAAATTGCCGCAGATAAGAAAACCAACCTGCTGATCACGGTGGCAGGCCTTGCATTGGTGGCCGCTTCGCTGATCTTGTTCTTTGTCATTTTGGGCGGAGATGCCGAGTGGTTTGTCAATCTGTGGGAGAAATGATCCCGCATTTGGAGTAAAAAATGGAAGAAATCAAACAAACGCTGATCGATTTTCTCATGAGCGGCGGCAGGGAGCTGGGCGTGGTGCTTTGCTCCATGGTGCCGGTCATTGAGCTGCGAGGCGCGATACCGCTTGGTTGGGCTGCCGATCTCCCGTGGTGGCTGACCTATCTGCTGGCTGTCGTTGGCAACATGATCCCCGTGCCGTTTATTCTGCTCCTGATCCGTCAGGTGCTTACGTGGATGGAGAAAATGCCCATCAAATTTGTGCGTGCGGTTGCCTCATGGATACGTCGCAAGGCGGAAAAGAATACGGATAAGATCCAACGCTACGGCTTTTGGGGCGTGTGCCTTTTTGTTGCCATTCCTCTGCCCATGACGGGCGCGTGGACCGGATCGCTGGTTGCCGCTACCATTCGTATGAACTTCTGGAAGGCTATGCTTTCGGCACTGCTTGGCGTGATGATCGCGGGCGTTGTCGTGTCCTTGCTCTGCTTTGGCGTCGCAAGCGGCATCGAATGGCTGAGTATTCTGATCTGAAAAATAAAGAATTGATATAAAAAGAGGGAATTGACATGAAAAAAGTACTTTTTACAAGTGAATCCGTAACCGAAGGACATCCCGATAAGATTTGTGACAAGATCTCGGACGCGGTACTGGACAGCATGCTGGCAGCCGATCCCATGGCTCGCGTTGCTTGCGAGACCTTTGTTACCACCGGCCTTGTATGCGTCATGGGTGAGATCACCACCTCCGCATACGTAGATATTCAGAGCATCGTCAGAGAAACCGTGCGTGAGATCGGCTACGACCGCGCAAAGTACGGCTTTGACTGCGACAGCTGCGCTGTGATCAACTCGATCCACGAGCAGAGCCCCGATATTGCGATGGGCGTTGATAAGTCCCTGGAGGCAAAGGCGGGCGAGGATACCGACGGACTGGACACCGGTGCAGGTGACCAGGGCTTGATGTTCGGCTATGCTTGCAACGAGACCGAGGAGCTGATGCCCCTGCCTATTTCTTTGGCACACAAGATGGCAATGAGATTGACCGAGGTGCGCAAGAACGGCATGCTGACCTATTTGCGTCCTGATGGCAAGACGCAGGTGACTGTGGAATATCACGACGGCAAGCCGGTTCGCGTGGATGCGCTGGTCATTTCCACCCAGCACAGCCCCGAGGTAGAGGTAGAGCAGATCCGTGAGGACATGATCAAGCAGGTCATCGAGCCCATCGTGCCTGCAAATCTGATCGATGCGGACACCAAGATCTACGTCAACCCCACAGGCAGATTCGTCATCGGCGGCCCTGCAGGGGATACCGGACTGACCGGCAGAAAGATCATTGTAGATACATACGGCGGATATGCACGTCACGGCGGCGGTGCATTCTCGGGTAAGGATCCCACCAAGGTGGACCGTTCCGCATCCTACGCTGCAAGATACATTGCAAAGAATGTGGTTGCTGCAGGCCTTGCCGATCAGTGCGAGGTACAGGTTGCATACGCAATCGGCGTTGCAAAGCCCGTGTCGGTCATGATCGATACCTTCGGCACTGCAAAGGTGGACGAGGAAAAGATCTCCGAGGCTGTTTTGCGTCACGTTGATCTGCGTCCCGCAGCCATCATCAAGCGCTTTGATCTGCGCAGACCGATCTATTCGGCAGTTGCCGCTTACGGTCATATGGGCAGAGAAGACGTGGATGCTCCCTGGGAGGCAAAGGATCTGGCTCCCGTACTGGCAGCTGAGCTTCTGGGCTAACACTTCGCACCCTTCGCGCATATACTGTGCGGGGGTGATAACATGGATATTCTATATACCTTGCTTTCGGTGACGGTGTCGCTGTTGGCGGTATTCGGGCTGTGGTGTGCCATCAAATTTCCCGTCGAGGCGTTTTTCTCCTCGGGACAGGTGGTCGCTGCCATAGACCTTGCAAATGAAAAAGATGCGGAAAGGCTTGACGTGCTGTTGCATGAAGCACATTCCGCATTTTTTCGTAAGGGGATGCGACGCATCATTGTGCTGATCGACGTCTCCTTGATGGACGGATGCGTCGGGTGTGACGGCGTTCCGCACGAGCGCGTGCTGGAGCTGCTGGCGAGATACGGCGCGGAGTACAGGATCATCAGATAAAAATCGGAAAGGAGATGCAAAAATGCAGGATCATAACGAGCAGATGCCGGGGCAGGAGATCGATGAGCGCGGTCTTATTAAGCTTTCGGGCAGCGTGGAGCACGTCATCTACGCCAACGAGGAAAACGGTTATGCCATTTGTGATTTCGGAACGGATGACGACGATCTGGTCACCATCGTGGGCACCATGCCGTACATTGCCGAGGGCGACCGCATCAATGCGTGGGGCAAGTGGGTGCATAATCCCAAATACGGCACGCAATTCCGCGTGGAATCCTACGAGCGTGAAATGCCTGCGGATGCATCTGCCATTCTGCGCTATCTTTCGTCGGGTGCGATTAAGGGCGTCGGCCCAAAGACCGCGCAAAAGATCGTGACGCGCTTTGGCGAGGAAACGCTGGAGATCATGGAAAAGCACCCCGAATGGTTGGCCGAGATCTCGGGCATCACGCTCAAAAAGGCACGTGAGATTGGCAAGGATTTCAATGAAAAGTCAGGCATTCGCAGTGCCATGATGTTTTTCAGGGATTATTTCGGTGCTGCCTTGACTGTGCGCATATATAAGCAATGGGGCGGTGCGGCAGTGGATATCGCGCGCGCCAATCCGTACAGGCTGTGCAACGAGATCGAGGGTATCGGCTTTGAGCGTGCGG
This sequence comes from Eubacteriales bacterium, assembly GCA_045606685.1. Classification (GTDB taxonomy): domain Bacteria; phylum Bacillota; class Clostridia; order Oscillospirales; family CAG-272; genus SVQP01. The sequence continues at coordinate 23,945 of JAZUSJ010000198.1, read as the reverse complement.
ATGCCATGGCGCAAAGCCTTGGTGTTGCGCCTGATCACGAGGAGCGCATCAAGAGCGGCATTTTGTATATGCTGCGCTCAAACAGCGCGCAAAACGGACACGTTTGCCTGCCGCGTGATAAGCTGGTCGCAGGTGCGGCACGGCTGCTTGGCACGGACGAGCAAAAGACCGACGCGGCAGTCAGCCGCCTGCTTGGCGATAATCGCGTGTGCTATTCCATGTTTGACGGGACGCAGTATTTGTACGATTCGCGCGTATATGCCCAGGAGGTGTATATTGCCGAGAAGCTGGTGCTGCTTGATAAATTATGCCCCGCGATCGATGCGGGTGACGTGCATGCGTTTATTGCCAACGAGGAGCGAAAGAGCGGCATGCAATACGCAAGCATGCAAAAAAAGGCCATTTATGCGGCCTTGGAGAGCGGCGTGATGATCTTGACGGGCGGCCCCGGTACGGGTAAAACCACGGTCGTGCGCGCGCTGATCGATATTTTTCAGGGGATGGGGCATAAGGTCGCACTTGCCGCGCCCACGGGCAGAGCGGCCAAGCGACTGTCCGAATCCACTCAAACCGAGGCCAAGACCATTCACCGTTTGCTTGAAATGGAATTTTCGGGTGACGAGGAGGGCGGTGGCAGATTCCGCAAGAATCAGCAGGATCTGCTGGATGAAAACGTGATCATCGTGGACGAGGCCTCCATGGTAGACAACGCGCTTGCGTGCCATTTGCTCAAGGCGGTCAAGCCGGGCGCAAGATTCATTCTGATCGGGGACGCAGACCAGCTGCCCAGCGTTGGTGCGGGCTATGTGCTGCATGATCTGATCGAAAGCAAGCGATTTTCCACGGTTTGTCTGGACGAGATCTTCCGACAGGCACGGCAGTCACTGATCGTGACCAATGCGCACGCCATCAATAAAGGGCAAATGCCCGATTTGAGCGTAAAGAACAACGACTTTTTCTTCCTGCCGCGCAGAACAGACGCAGAGATCGCGGCAACCGTAGCGGATCTGTATCAGAACCGTCTGCCCCGCACGTACGGAGAAATGGCAAGAACGGGTACGCAGATCATCACGCCCTCGCGGCGCGGTGAGGGGGGAACGGATCACCTCAATCTGCTGCTGCAAAGCCGCATGAATCCGCCCTCGCAGGGCAAGCGTGAGTTTGCCTTCCGTGACAGCGTGTTCCGTGAGGGGGATCGCGTCATGCAGGTCAAGAACAATTACGATATTCTATGGGAAAAGACCGATGGCACGCAGGGCAGCGGTATTTTCAACGGGGATATGGGCGTCATTCGTCGCATTCATTTGTCCGATCGCGTCATGGAGATCGAGTTTGACGACCGCTTGGTGGAATACGATTTTGCCTCCTTGGAGGATCTGGAGCATGCGTACGCCATCACGGTACATAAGAGTCAGGGCAGCGAGTATCCCATTGTCATTGTGCCTATGTATTCCGCTCCTCCCATGCTGCTGACGCGTAATTTGCTGTATACCGCGGTCACGCGTGCGCAGAATATGGTCATTTTTGTAGGCAGAGAAGAGGTCGTGGCACAAATGGTGGCCAATAACCGCCAGTCCATGCGATATACGGGGCTTGCGCAGCGCTTGCGTACCGAGGTGGAGGCATGAGAATGAAATTGCTGCGCAGATTGCTGTATCCACCCAAATGCGCTGCCTGCGGCGTGCTTTTGGAGGGAGTTCGGTCAGAAGCACCGCTTGCCCTTTGCAAAAGCTGTCTTGTCAAGTGGGACGCGCAAAAGAATGCGCTTTGCCATTGCTGCGCCTATCCCGTTGCGGATTGCACAAATCCGGTCAACAGTATGCCAAGGCATGGGATCGACACTTTGATCAAACTGGTGGAATACCAGCCGCAAAAGCGATCCGGTGTGGGAAACCGCGTGATCTTCAAGCTCAAGGACAAGGAAAGTGCTGAGCTGCATGCGTTTTTGGCAAGAGAGCTTGCTCCCGCTTTGAAAAAGCAGCTGTTGGTGCTGGGACAAACGCCCGAAAATACCGTGCTTGTGTGGGCGCCGCGGTCAAGGCGTGCTGAGCGTGAGCGCGGCTTTGACCAATCAAAAGGCCTTTGTGTGGCCTTGGCGCGTGAGCTTGGCATACCCAAGCCCGAAAAAATGATCCGCCGCACGGGCGGACGCGTACAAAAGATGTTGGGGCAGGAGCAGAGAAGAAAGAATGCGTTTTCGTCCTTTGAGGCGATTCCTGCGCATTGTGCGGAACTGTCGGGAAAGTGCGTGATCTTGGTGGACGACGTGGTCACCACGGGTGCGACGCTCTGTGCCTGTGCCGCGAAACTCAGGCCGTATAAGCCCGCGCACGTCATTGCAGCGTGCGTCGCGGTGGATGCTCCGATGGAAGAAATGCAAAAAGGATAGAGAGTCTGACTCTCTATCCTTTTTTAGTGACATTCCGACTGCGTCGGAGTGATATTGTTCGGCTTTGCCTCACAGTGATATTTTATTCGCCCAAAACTCGCGCAGCGAATATCACTTGGACGGAGTCCAAATATCACTGCGCAGGCAATATCACTCGCCGCAGGCGAATAAAACTGCAAAACTTCTTGTCAGAAGTTTTGCATCCATCTTCCCGCGTCAAGGATCCATCTTTCGCATTCGGGGCGTTCAAGGATGGGTTGGCCGTAGGAGGTCTCTTTGTTACAAAGCGCCAGACCGTGAGGGCCAAATGGATAGACGTGCAGCTCAAACGAAATACCGTGATCGGCCAGCGCGTGCGCGTAGAGCAGCGAATTCTGCACGGGAACTGCACCGTCCTCGGCCGTGTGCCAGATAAAGGCAGGCGCGGTCTTGGCATTGACGTGCTTATCCACCGAATAGTATGCGCGATCGGCATCTGTGGCCTCGGAAGAGCCGCACAGCATGTTGAACGAGCCTGCATGACCGTAGTGGTTGCTTGCAATGACGGGATAGCCCAGCACGGTACCCGTGGGACGGTGCAGGTCGCTGTCCTCACAGCCCACAGCCACGCGGATCTCGGGCAGATCAAACATGGTGCCGCAAGAGGCAGAAAGGTGGCCGCCCGCACTGTAGCCGTTGATAAAGATATAGCCCGGATCCACGTCGTATTGTGCTGCATGCTCACGCAAATACTTGACCGTCAGGCAAGCCTGGATCAAGGGGCGGTTGGCAGCGGCATTTTCGCAGATCGAGTAGCGCAGAATGAAAACGTTAAAGCCTTGCGCCAAAAATTGCAGCGCGATAGGCTCTGCCTCGCGTGCCGAGAGGAACGCATAGCCACCACCGGGGCAAACGATCACGGTGCGACGCGCAACAATGTTCAGCTCGGGGCTTATGTCGTGCAGATATGCGGTCAGCGAGCAATCGGGGTATTGGGGGAAGGGCTGCAGAGTAAAATGCTTCATGATGGGTGAATCCTTTCCTTGTTTTGTTTCATTATAGCACAAGATACGCACGATTGCAATCGGATTTTGCAAATTTTGCACCTGTTGACAAGATGAAGAATATATGATACAATGAAAAAAAGACCGAAAGGAGGACGAATGCGTGAAAAAAGTATTTGCGGCGGTATCGATCGTGGCCATGCTGCTTGCTATCTTGGTGCTGGACGTGCCCGCCTTGGAGGTCACAGCCGCGCAGGAGGAGGCCGCAGGGCTTGTGGAAAAGCTCTCGTTTTCCGCATCGGGCGTGTTTCATGGGCTGGAATGCACCAATGCCACGCTGGAAAGAACGTATGCAAACGTGTCAACACCCGATTCAGCATCGCTTTGCATCGTGCGCTTTGAGAGCATTGATGCAAGCGTGATCAGCAGCCGTCATCCGCAAAACGTCACGGCCGACGCGCGATACGTAGCCATTAAGGCAACCTCCTCCATGACAGGGATCATATTGACCTGGAGCAACGAGGATGGGGAGCATTTCGCATCGCTTGAGTGGCCTGCTCTTGCAAGTACGGATTACGTTCTGATGGATATGCAAAATCACCCGGGCTGGTCGGGTAAGATCAGCAATATTGGCTTCAAGCCGCTCAGCGGAGATCCGGAAAGGCTGGTCATGTCCTTGGAGTGGATGAAGTTTTATCGGCAGAATCCGACCGAGCTGTACGCGCACAGCGCAGTAACGCTTGAACCCGGCTTTTTGCAATCCGTCACAAAACCGCAACCGCCCGAGCCGGAGCCGCCGGAGCCTGTGACCGAGCCGGACAGCGGGATCGCGGTGGAAACCGATTGGGAAACGTATGAAACGCAAGAGGTGACGGGCGTTTGGAGCGATCATGGCCAAATACCGGATGAATTGCCTGTCGAGCGTCCCGGACTTTTCTATGAGGTGTTCGGTGACGTGGACTTGACGGGCTGTCAGGCAGGCTCGTTCGGCTGTCGGGGCGGGGGATGCCGCTCTGCTACTGGTGCGTCTGTGCTTTTGCTTCTGTCCGTGATGGGTATTTTGCTCAAAAGAAAGAATAATAAAAATAACTCTTGACACGGGTGGAAAAATTCGGTATAATACAAGTAATAAGATGGCGAGTGTTCGTCACTTGTTAATACTATTTTTAAGAGGTGTAACATGAAAAGACTGATGGCTCTGATCATAGCCGCTCTCATGATCGCCGCTATCTGCGTAGTTCCCGCAGCAGCTGCAGATCGTACTGAGGTTGCAGGCTATTATGAGTACGCTGCCGAAAAGAATGATGAGATTCTTGCAGGCGAAGCAGGCGAAGCTACCATGAAGTGGAACGTGCCTTATCAGGCAATCAAGCCCACCATTGATGGCGTGATCAACAAGAACGAGTATGCTCGTTTCGAAAACTTTGAAGACTACATCACATTGGCAACCACCACCAGCTACGGTGCAGAGGCTGCTGACGAGCTGTACAACAAGATCAAGGATGGTTTCTTTGAGGCTTATTGGTGCTGGGATGGCCAGTATCTGTACATGGCATTTGACATCACCTGTGTTGACGGTTATTCCTGCCAGCCCGGTCAGGATATGATGCTGTTTGCACACAACTGCCTGCAGATCGGTATGGCAAACACCGATGCGATCGGTAAGGATTCCTCCTACGTTGAGCTTGGCTTTGGCTATGACAACGTAAACGACAGAGATATTACCTTTGCATGGGCTCCCGCTCCTGCACGCTATGAGTCCGGTGAGGATGATTTCGCAGCTTCCTATGACGAGGCTACCCAGCGTCTGATCTACGAGCTGAGAATCGACCTGCAGCCCGCTCTGGGTTGGGAAAAGTATCCCGAGAACAACGATCAGGTAAACTTTGCATTCGTGCTTGAGATCGCAGGCGCTAACGATGCAAACACCAACGCACAGGTTCTGTTCTGCCAGGGTATCGGCGGTCAGTACTCCATGAAGATGAACGAGTACTTCGCTTGCATTACCTTCACCGGCAAGCCCGATGACGTTGTATTTGACCCCAAGGATCCCTCTCTCAATATTCCCCAGGCGAAGCTTGAATATGAGCTGCGCGAGGTGATCAACTTTGCTGATGCCAACGTATTCAACACCATGGTAGGCGAGGGCGTAAAGGTTGAGCAGATCACCGAGGGTGAGGACACCTTCCTGCGTCTGACCGCTGAAGAGGATGGCGGTTATGCATACAGCACCGTATATCCCAGAAACCTGCTTTCCGATGCAAGATATCTGGTCATCAAGTACCGCACCAATTCCGAAAAGGCTGAGGAATGCGGCATTATCTGGCAGACCAGACAGGATCTCGACTTCCACATTGACGAGTGCTACTGGGATGAGATGGTTACCGACGGTAACTGGAACTACCTGCTGGTCGACATGAACGGTGAAGCAAGATGGATGGACTACATCCAGACCTTGGGCTTTGCTCCCTTCTATGATGAAGAGGGCGTAGCAGGCTCCGTTGTGGATATCGCATGGGTAGAGTGCTACAACCTCGATCCTTACGATATGTACGAGCAGTATCTGCCCACCGAGGAAGAGACCACCAAGGCTCCCGAGGAAAGCACCGATGCTCCTGCAGGCTCTGAGACCACAACCCAGGCTCCCGCAGGCTCTGACGAAGTGCCCACCGAGGCTGAAAAGTCCGGCGGCTGCAAGGGCGTTGTTGGCGCAGGCGTACTTGCTCTGGTAGCAGTATTCGGCACCGCAATCGTGCTCAAGAAGAAGGACTGATCAAATAGCCTTTTTGGGGCGTTGCTTTTGGCAACGCCCCTTTTTTTGCCCGTAGCAGTAGACAAATCGGAATCTGTGTGCTATAATAAAGGTAATTTATTGAAAAAGGGGGAACTGATATGAAGGTTTCACAAATTCCTTACAAGAGATATACGCTGGAAGAGGCACAGGTTGCCTTTGATGCGTTTTGCAAGGCCAATGCTGCAGCTGCGTGCGCACAGGACGTCGTCGCCGCAAAGGACGCGCTCATGGAGAGCATGATCGATTATGCTACGCAGGCATCCTTGGCAAACTGCCGCTTTACGCTGGATACGCGCGATGAGTTTTACAGTGCGGAGGTGTCGTATTACGACGAGATCGGCCCGCACATTTCGGGCATGCAGGCAGAGTACGGCAAGCTGCTTTTGACCTCGCCTTACCGCGCTGAGCTGGAAAAGCTGCTCAATCCCCGCATTTTCAAGCAGCTGGAGATCGGCATGAAGTGCTTTGATCCCTCCATTGTCGAGGATATGCAGCTGGAAAACAGCATTGTGACCGAGTATTCCAAGTTTATGTCCGAAATGCAGTTTGAATTCCGCGGTCAGACCATGCCGCTCTCGGCGCTGCGCGGCAATCTGGAGGACGGTGACCGCGAAACAAGACGCGAATGTGCCGAGGCGATCGGCCGCGGCCTGCAGGCAAACGCTGCACAGCTGGACGAATTTTACGATAAGCTGGTCAAGGTGCGCCACACCATGGCCACCAAGCTGGGCTACAAGAATTTCGTGGAGCTTGGCTATTACCGTATGGGCAGAATGGACTACGATGCCGAAATGGTGCGCAAGTTCCGTGATAACGTCAAGGAGTCGCTGGTGCCTCGCGTGGCTGCCATCAAGGCAGGGCTGGCAGAGGAGCTGGGCCTTGACAGCATCATGTTCTATGACGATGCCATCTACATGGCAGGCGAGCAGCCCAAGCCCATGCTGGATAAGGACGGCATTTTTGCCGCAGCGCAGGAAATGTATGACGCGATGAATCCCGTCATCGGTGACTTTATGCGTGCCATGCAGGAGGCCGAGGCATTTGACGTGGACGCACGCGACGGCAAGTGGGGCGGCGGCTACTGCACCTGCTTCCCCAGATACAAGCAGCCCTTTATTTTGGCCAACTTCAACGGCTCTTGCGGTGACGTGGACGTTATGACGCATGAGTTCGGTCATGCGCTGGCTGCTAAATTCGCTTGTGATCAGAATAATTTTGAGCTGGACGTGGGCGGTATGGAAACCGCAGAGTGCCACTCCATGAGCATGGAATTCCTTTGCTGGAAGTATATGGACAAGTTCTTTGGCGAAATGGCTCCGCTCTATAAAAAGCGTCATTTGCTGGAGGCGTTGAGCTTTATTCCTTACGGTGTGATCGTGGATGAATTCCAGCACGTCATGTATGAAAAGCCCGAGCTGACACCCGCACAGCGCAAGCAGGTTTATCTGGAGCTGGAGGCAAAATACCGTCCGTACATCGGCCTTGAGGGCATTCCTTATCTCGAAGAGGGAACAAGATGGCAGTATCAGATGCACATCTATGAAAGCCCCTTCTACTACATTGATTATTGCCTGGCGCAAACGGTTGCCATTGGGTTCCTGGTTGCTTCTTGCGAGAATTACGATTCTGCGTTGGAGCGTTACCTGGCATTTGTCAAGTGTGGCGGCACCAAGGCATTTGGCGCACTGGTCAAGGATGCAGGGCTGGCATCTCCCTTTGAGGATGGCGCACTCGAGATCCTTGCAGATAAGGCTGCTGAGATCGCAAAGAGTCTTTAAGAAAAAAGCAGGAATTTGTTCAAAAATGAGCAGATTCCTGCTGCTTTTTTATACCAAAAAATTCTCATTTTTATTGCAAAATACGCGGTTATGTGCTACAATAGACCTATATGAGCACTCCTGTGCGGAGAGAAAGGACAAATTATGGAAAATTTCAAGCCCGGATTGATCCCGTGCCCCAAATATGCCGTTTACAGACAAGAGACTTTGGCCATCATGCCCATTATGGAGATCTGTGATCCCGCGTTTATCCGTCCCGCCAAAGCGTTTGCGGGATACGCGCAAAGACTGGTTGGCGTGCGCTTTACCGAAGGCCGCGGTGCATCCGTGGTGCTGCGCCCCGATCCCGATATGCAGCCGGGTGAGTATTCTCTGCGCGTGCAGACCGCTCGCGCGGTGCTTTGTGCTGCCGACGAGCAGGGCATGCAGTATGCGCTGGCAACGCTGGGCCAGCTGCTCTCGGTCCGCGACGGACGCGTCAGTCTGCCCGTTTGCGAGATCCGCGATCTGCCCGATTGCGAGCATCGCTGCGTCATGATCGACCTTGCGCGTAACTGGCACCCCTTTGACTATCTGCTTTCCTACGTGGATCTTTGCTGGTTCTATAAGATCAGCAGATTGCACCTGCATTTTACCGACGACCAAAGCTACACGCTGCAAAGCGCGCTGTACCCCAAGCTGGCCACCGAGGGACGCTCCTACAGCATCGAGGATATTGCGTATCTGAACAAGTACGCGGCCGAGCGCGGCATCTCGCTCATTCCCGAGATCGACGTGCCGGGACATTGCACGCAATTCTGCCTTGCTTATCCCGAAATTTTCGGCACGGATCATATCATTCCGCAGACCGAGGAGGCAATGGCGGCCATGCAGGCGCTGTTCTGCGAGCTTTGCGATATGTTCCCCAACGCCGAGTACGTACACGTGGGCGGTGACGAGGCTGCGATTGAAAAGTGGACGACAAACCAAGGCTGCCGTGCGTATGCACAATCCTGCGGCATTGATTTTGATCATCCCGATAAGAGATATCTTGCCGAGCGCATGCTTGCCAATTTCGTGCAGAAGATGGCGGATGCGGTCATGTCCAAGGGCAAACGCGTCATGGCATGGGAAGGCTTTGCACCCGCTGTCAACGAGTTCGTTTCCAAGGATATCATCATGCACAGCTGGGAAAACTATTACCAGACCACACCGCAGCTGCTCGAGGGTGGCTTTCAGATCATCAACAGCTCGTGGAGACCGATGTACGTGGTCACCACTGCGGCATACTGGTCGCAAAAAGAGGTATACGATTGGAGCATCTACCGCTGGACGCCCGTGCATCCCGATTCTCCTTACCGCGGCGTAACGATCGAGATCCCCGCCAACCAAAACGTGCTTGGCGGTCAGCTGCTGGCATGGGGAGACACCATTCCCAAAAGCTTCCCGACCGTTGCAGAGGGCATTGCCGAGGAGCGCAGATTGGTTGCAGAGCGCATGGCCGCACTCTCCGAGAATACGTGGAACCGCGAAAAAATGCGCAGCTATGCCGAGTTTGCTCAGGCTTATGAGTCGCTCTGTGCAGCAGCCAATATTCTGATCGGCTAAAAATCGAGAAAATTTGCGAATGCTCTATTTACATTTGTGCCGAATTGTGCTACAATAAAGAGTATTCTGATTTCATATAAAAAGGGGATGGGAACATGAAAATCGGTTTTGATAATGACAAATACGTAAGATTGCAATCCGAACAGATCCGTAAACGCATCGATCAGTTCGGCGGTAAGCTGTACCTGGAATTCGGGGGAAAGCTTTTTGATGATTATCATGCATCCCGTGTGCTGCCCGGCTTTGCACCGGATAGTAAGCTGCGTATGCTGCTGAGTTTGCGCGACGAGGCCGAGATCATTCTGGTGGTCAATGCAGAGGACATTGCCAAGAATAAAATCCGCGCCGACCTGGGTATCACCTATGATCAGGATGCTTTGCGTCTGATCGAGATTTTCCGTGACTTGTCCTTTACGGTGGACAGCGTTGTGATCACCTGCTATGCAGGTCAGCAGGCGGCTGACGATTTTCGTCGGAAGCTGACAGAGCGGGGTGTCAACAGCTATCTGCATTATAAGATCGAGGGCTATCCCTCGGATGTTGAAAGGATTGTCAGTCCCACAGGATTTGGAAAAAACGAATTTGTCAAAACCACCAAGCCCCTGGTGGTGATCACCGCTCCCGGCCCCGGCAGCGGAAAAATGGCAACCTGTCTTTCCCAGCTGTACCATGAGCATCAGAACGGTGTGTGTGCAGGATATGCCAAGTTTGAAACCTTCCCCATATGGAATCTCACCTTGCGCCATCCCGACAATCTTGCCTATGAGGCGGCTACGGTTGATCTGGATGACGTCAATATGATCGATCCCTTCCACCTTGAGGCATACGGACAAACCACCGTCAACTACAACCGCGACGTGGAGATCTTTCCTGTCCTGCGTGCCATGCTGACAAGCATTCAGGGAACCTCCCCCTATCAGTCGCCCACCGATATGGGTGTGAATATGGCCGGCTTTTGTATTGAGGATGACGAGGTGGTATGTGAAGCTGCCCGCCGTGAGGTGTTGCGCAGATATTATCAGACCGCTGTTTCCGAGAAGAAGAAGGGAAGCGATGGAACTCTGACTGCCAAGATGAAGATCCTGATGCAGCAAGCAGGTGTGGGTACGGATTATAATCCCGCGATTGCAGCTGCATTGCTGCGAGCACAGCAAACTGAGCATCCTGCAGGTGCCATGGTCATGCCGGACGGAACAGTGGTCACGGGCAAAACCTCCTCGCTGCTCGGTCCCTCCGCAGCGCTTTTGCTCAATGCGCTCAAGCAGCTTGCAGGTATTCCCAAGGAGGAAAAGATCATCAGCGCGGATGCGCTTGAGCCGATCTGTAAGCTCAAAACCGAGTATTTGCGCCAAAGCAACCCCAGACTCCATTCGGACGAGGTGCTGATCGCGCTGTCGATCAGCTCGGGAACGCATGAAAATGCCGCGTTGGCACTTGCCCAGCTGGATAAGCTGCGCTGCTGCGATGCGCACTTCTCGGTCATTCTCTCGCCTGTGGACGAGCGTATTTATAAGCGACTGGGCATCAACGTGACCTGTGAGCCGGTAGCAGGCGGTAAAAAAGGAAAAGTGAAATTATGAAAAAGATTTTGTTGATCGCAACGGGAGGCACCATTGCCTCCACGCCAACTGAATCGGGTCTTGCTCCCGGGCTTTGTTCCCGGGAGCTTTTGGAAACCGTACCCGAGCTGTCTCGCGTGTGCGAGATCGATACCTTGCAGCTGTTCAATCTGGACAGCACCAATATGTGCCACGTGCAGTGGCTGGAGATCTCGCGTACCATCCGAAATGCATATGCAGATTATGACGGATTTCTGATCACACACGGCACCGATACCATGGCGTACGGTGCAGCCGTGCTTTCTTATCTGATCCAGCAAAGCCCCAAGCCCGTGGTGCTGACGGGTGCGCAGCGCTCGATCTCGCAGCGCGACACCGATGCGCGTGAAAATTTGCTCAATGCAGCCATTTATGCCTCAGATGACAGCGCACAGGGCGTGCGTATCGTGTTTGACGGCAAGGTGATCGAGGGCACACGTGCCACCAAGATCCGCACCAAGAGCTATTCCGCCTTTTCCAGCATGGATTATCCCGAGGTGGCGGTGGTGCGCGGCGGCAGGGTGCTGCACTATATCCGTGCGCCCAAAGCCGAAGCACCTGTCTTTTACGATTCGCTTGATCCCCGTGTGTTCGTGCTCAAGCTGACACCCGGCATCCAGCCCGGTATTTTTGATTATCTGGCCGATACGTACCGTGCCGTGATCATCGAGAGCTTTGGAGTGGGCGGCATTCCCGTTTACGATAGCGAGGCCTTTGCGGATAAGATCCAGATGCTGACAGAACGGGATACAAAGGTCATTATCAAAACGCAGGTGGCGCACGAGGGCAGCGATATGGAGGTCTACCGCGTGGGCTTTACCATCAAGCAGCGCTTCAATTTACTGGAGGCATACGATATGACCACCGAGGCCGCGTTTGCAAAGACTATGTGGGCGCTGGCAAACAGCACCGACGATGCACAGTTCCGCGCACGCTTTACTCAGGCGGTGGGCGCGGACAAGGTATCATGAGAGGAGTTTCATATGTATATCTATACAAAACAGCTTTTGGAATTTATTGAAAACAGCCCTACGGCTTATCAAGCGGTTGACTCGGCCGCAAAGATGCTTGACGAGCAAGGCTTTATTCGCCTTGGCGCACAGGAAGCATGGACGCTTGAGCCGGGCAGCTGCTATTATACGGTGCAGAACGGCACCTCGATCATTGCTTTCTGCATGCCTGCAGGCAAGATCGAATCTATCATGCTGGCAGCCAGCCACAGCGACAGCCCAACCTTCAAGCTCAAGGCAGTCTGCGAGGCGGACGGGTGCGGTGATTACGTCAAGCTCAATACCGAGCGCTACGGCGGTATGATCCTGTCCACATGGCTGGATAAGCCCTTGTCCTTGGCGGGCAGACTGGTGATCAAGGAGGGCGATGCGGTCAAGTCGCGCAACGTCAAGGTGGATCGCGATCTGTTGCTGATCCCCAACGTGGCCATTCACCAGAACAGAAAGCACAACGACGGATACGTATTCAATGCGCAGACCGATATGATGCCGCTTTACGGCATGGCAAGTGCCAAGGGGAGCCTGATGGCAACCGTGGCAGAGGCGGCGGATGTGGATGTAAAGAGTGTGATCGGCTCGGATCTGTATCTGTATAACCGCACTCCTGCAACTATCTGGGGCGCGGACGACGCGTTTTTCTCAGCACCGCGCATTGACAACCTGATGTGCGCATACGGCACGCTGCTGGGCTTTTTGCAGTCGACCACGGCACAAAACACGCTGCAGGTATGGGCTTGCTTTGATAACGAGGAAACGGGCAGTCGCACCAAGCAGGGGGCAGGCGCACTTTGGCTACGCGATACCTTGGAGCGCGTGTGCGAGGCCAACGGCACGGATCTGCGCCGCGTACTGCCTGCATCCATGATGCTCTCGGCCGATAATGCGCATGCCAAGCATCCCAATCACCCCGAGCTTTCAGACGCACAGAATGCGCCCCGTATGGGCGGTGGTGTGGTCATCAAGGCAAACGCGTCGCAGAGCTACGCAACGGATGGCGTTTCCTGCGCACTCTTTTCCGAAATGTGCAAAAGAGAGGGCGTACCCACACAAAGCTTTGCCAACCGTTCGGATAGCCCCGGAGGCTCAACCTTGGGCAGCATTGCGGATACGCTGCTTCCCATGTGTACCGTGGATATCGGCATGGCGCAGCTGGCCATGCACTCCTCCTATGAAACCGCGGCTTGCGCGGATAATGCGCATATTGTCAACGCATCCCGCGCGTTCTTTGAAACCGCGATCAAGCTGGATGCGGAAGGGAACTATCACATTTAATGCGAAAAAGACGGCAGAAATGCCGTCTTTTTCTGTGCCCATACTTTCTATGCTTCATTTATCTGCAGAGCCGTCACCCCGAGTGTCATCCTGAGCGGAGTATGAAAGCCCGATTGCATGGTATTGTTTTGCAAATACCTCTATTCGGGATTTCATACGGAGTCGAAGTTTTGCGCAGCGTAATAGAATGGAGCGGAGCAAAACCGCCGTAGGCGGGATCTCCGATGGATTTTTGGGGGTGTCTGCTCAGCCTTGGTTACATTTTTGTATCCCATACTGTTTGCTTTCAAATGTTACTTTGTGTAGGCAGGCATGTCATAAACCGTTCGCAGATCCCTTCCTCGCTAAATCGCTTTGCGATTTCCCTCGTCAGGTTTTGGATCGGCTCGCGGCAACTTGCCGCTCCCTCTCCAAAACTTCGACTTCGCTCCATTTCACTGCTCTGCAGTGAAATATTCGCTTCGCTCAGGATGACACTCGGGGGTGACATTCTTGAAGAGCATTGACAACCCCACGCTTTTCTGCTATAATAAGCGTAAAGAAATCCCTTTTGGAGGTTCAATATGCAGGAATACCGTATTCGTACTTATACCGAAATCCCCGAGGATTGGTCAGGGGTACCCAAGGCCTTGATCGATCAGTATGCCTGGAGTCAGACATATATGCCCATCACTTACGGACAGTTGATCATGATCGAGTCCTTTGGTTTTGTTTTGCGCATGACCTGCAAGGAAACCAATCCCCGTGCTGTCTACGAGGAGTACAATCAGCCCGTCTATACCGATTCCTGCTTGGAATTTTTTGCGATCTGGGACAATGAATCGGGCAGATATATCAACATGGAAATGAATGCGAAGGGTACGCTGCTATCCTTTTGCGGTGTGGGCAGGGACAACCGCACGCCGCTGATCAATCTGACGGGCGGACAGCTGCCTGTCGTTACCCCCTTTGCTACGGATGAGGAGTGGGGCATTGTTGCAGAGATCCCATTCTCAATTCTGGATGCGGTCTACGGCATCCGTAAGGAGAGCTTTGTGAGCGGTTATGCCTTTAAGGGCAACTTTTATAAGTGCGGAGACCAAACGGCCGTGGTGCATTACGGCTCGTGGAGCCGCGTGAAGACCAAGACGCCCGATTTTCACCGCCCCGAATACTTTGGAAAGTTAGTGATCGACTGATGAAGGTTCTTGCCTGTGATTACGACGGTACGCTCAACGTGGGCGGAACGGTCAGTAAAGAAAATTTGGATGCCATTCAAAAATGGCGCGCCGCAGGCAATTTGTTCGGCATGGTCAGCGGCAGAAACCTTGGCTCTTTGAAAAAGTTTATGGATAAGGATGCTGTGCCTTATGACTTTTTGGTGGGTTGTAACGGTGCAGTCATGACAGACGCCGAGGGAAACGCTGTAGGAAAGTCCTGTGTTTCTCCACGCATGGCCAAGACGCTGTTGCACGAGATTCATCGGTATGAAGCGCATTACGTGTCCGCTTCGTATGATTGGGGCAGTGTATCTGCCTTGGCTGACAGCGATATTCGTGCGGACGAGACTGTGTTGATGATTGACCGGGTGCGTGTGGACCGTATATATCAGGTTTCGGGCTATTACACCTGTCCGGAGCATGCTTTGGCTGTAAGGGATGCCTGCGAGGCCATGTTTCCGGGGCGGATCAAGGGCTTGATGCCAAGTCCGCAGGGCATTGATTTTGTCCCGGTAGGTACCAATAAAGCAAACGGCATTCGCTGTCTGTGCGCGTGCCGCGAGATTGAGCCCGAGATCATCCTGACCGTGGGCGACGGTGAGAACGATCTGGATATGCTTCTCGCCCCCGATTTTTGCGGCTATGCCATGCAAAGTGCCATGCCCGTGGTGCTCGAGCGCGTCAGCCGCACCACAAACAGCGTGGCGGCGTTGATTGAGGAATATTTATAAAAGGTTGGTGCTACGGCGGCCTGAACAAATGAATGATCCCGACATCGAAACGCAGAAAATGTCGGGATTTTTCTTATCGCTTATGATAGAATATTGCCAGATGGGAGGGATAAAGAGATGGATTGGATCGTGGGAATGCAACGGGCAATTGACTACATTGAAGCGCATCTGACCGAGGAAATTGACTATGAAAAGGTCGCTGCAGAGAGCTTTTCATCAAGTTATCACTTTGCAAGAGTGTTCAGTATCCTCTGCGGCTATACGCTTGGCGAGTACATTCGTATGCGTCGCTTGTCGCTAGCAGGCGCTGAGCTTGCAGATGGCAAGGAAAAGGTCATTGACGTGGCCTTGAAATACGGATACGATAGCCCGGATAGCTTTGCCAAGGCATTTCGCGCGTTTCACGGCATGTCGCCATCCGAAGCGCGTATAAACGGAAAAACGCTCAAATCCTTTTCTCGCCTGTCTATCAAAATATCATTGGAAGGCGGTAGTGTCATGAATTACAGAATTGAAGAAAAAGAACAAATGATTTTGACCGGGTATAAGCGTCGCTTTACCGGTGTTCCGGGAGAACGCTTCAAACAAGAGGAAGAAATGTATGTTACTACAAGACCTCTACAATATATCCTTCAGGGGCTATCCGGGGACGTGGTCAATACGTTTGATATAGTCACAAATATTGATGATGAAGGGTATGACTTCTATATTGCAAGTCAACTCAACGAATACTGTCGCAACAATTTAAATAAGAGAGGCATACTTGGTGAAGAATGTGCAAAGTATTTTGAAAATGTAACCATCCCGAAAGGCACGTATGCAATTTTTGAAACCGAGCGATGCAGATTTCCTACGGCAGTCTTTTTGGATTTGCGAAAGAGAATTGTGAGTGAATGGTTGCCAAGCTCTGGATATCAGCTTGCCAATGCACCGGAGTTATTGCTTACGCATTGGTATGAAGGCGAGATGAAACACCAAAGATACTGTGAGCTTTGGCTTCCGATCGAAAAGAAATGCTGAGTCAGATTGCACGAAATATTCGCAGTTTGCGCCAACGGCAGAGAATGACGCAGGCACAGTTCGCAAATATGCTACATGTGACACCTCAAGCAGTCTCAAAATGGGAAAGAGGTGCAGCGGTACCGGATATTCGGACAGTACTATTGATTGCCATGAAATTTGGTGTGAGTACGGATGATTTGTTATCCAAAGATCTTGCCTAACAAAAGGACAGAGGTATTGGACTGATATGTTGGCGGAAAAACAGCAGGAATCTGTTCAATTTTGAGCAGATTCCTGTTGCTTTTTTGATCTAATGTGGTTTTCGTCATGATATAAAGCTTTACCGATTTGTTAAGACAACCCCTTCCCCTCGCTGCGTAGCTAAGCGAGGGGAAGGGGTGGTGTAAAGAGATTGGGTAATAATAGTTTTTCGAATAATCAAAGGGCTGAATCATTGTTGACTCAGCCCTTATTTCATAATATCCGCGACTTTATCTGTCCGATACCTTTTTCCTTTACTTTTGCAAATTTAATCAAAATACCCCAGCTTATAAAGCAGCTCTGCGCACAAGAGTGCGCCGCCGGCTGCGCCGCGCAGCGTGTTGTGGGCAAGTGCTACAAACTTGTAGTCGTAAATGGTGTCCTCGCGCAGTCTGCCGACCGTGACACCCATGCCGCCGTAAATATCACGGTCCAGCTTGGTCTGCGGACGGTTGTCTTCTTCCATGTAAGTAATGAACTGCTCGGGTGCGCTGGGCAGTCCAAGCTCCTGCGGCTTGCCGCTAAAGCTCTTCCAACGCTCCAGGATGACGTCCTTGTCGGGCTTGTTTTCAAACTTGACAAACACAGCCGCCATGTGGCCGTCGGTCACAGGCACGCGGATGCATTGCGAGGTGATCACGGGGCCATCTGCCTTGACGATCTGTCCGTTTTCCACCTTGCCCCAGATGCGCAGCGGCTCCTGCTCGGATTTTTCTTCCTCACCGCCGATGAAGGGAATGATGTTGTCGATCATTTCGGGCCACTCGTTGAAGGTCTTGCCCGCACCCGAGATCGCCTGATAGGTGGTGACCACCATTTCCTTGATGCCGAAATCCTTCAGCGCGCTCAGCGCGGGAACGTAGCCCTGGATCGAGCAGTTGGGCTTGACCGCGATAAAGCCGCGCTTTGTGCCAAGACGCTTTTTCTGAGCTTCAATGACCTCGTAATGGTCTGCGTTGACCTCCGGAATGACCATGGGGACGTCAGGCGTCCAGCGGTGTGCGCTGTTGTTGGAAACAACGGGGATCTCTGCCTTGGCGTAAGCCTCCTCCAGCGCCTTGATCTCGTCCTTTTTCATATTGACAGCGCAGAATACGAACGAAACGAGGCTCTTGACCGTTTCGATGTCCTCGGAGCTGATGACGGTCATATTCTTGTATTTTTCGGGCAGGGGGGTAGTCATCTTCCATCTTCCGTCCAGCGCCTCTTGGTAGGTCTTGCCCGCGTTGCGGGGGGACGCGACCAGCGCGGTGACTTCAAAATAGGGGTGGTTTTCCAGTAAGGTCAGAAAACGCTGACCAACCATGCCTGTAGCGCCAATGACGCCGACTTTACACTTTTCCATAATGTCGTCTCCTTTGTCAAGGGAAAAATAAATCATATTAATATCATATCACACATGCGTGCCAAGTGCAACAGTTTTTTGCAAGAAAAATCAAAAATGTTGCAAATTTGTGCAACGAGCGCGGTTATTTGTCGGTAAAATTCGGGGAATTGTGCAATAAAACGACAAAATCCTGCCAAAATCAGCTGTTTTTATGCTCAATCATCTGCGCGTAGACCTCACTTTTGTGTACACCGCGCTCTTTTGCCGCCGCTTTGATGGCATCTTTTTGGCTCATGCCTGCGTCCATGTGGTATTGCACGTGCTCGGGGACGCTCATATTTTGCCAAAACGCATTTTCTTGCTTTGCATCCTCGGCAGCGCCCTCAATGACAAGCACGTATTCACCGCGCGGCTCCTTTTGCCCGTAAAGCGCGATCGCTCCCTGCAGCGTGGTGCGCACGACCTCCTCGTTGAGCTTGGTCAACTCGCGACAAAGGGAGATGCGACGCTCGCCGCCAAAGGCTGCGGCCAGATCGGCAAGTGTGGTGCGCAGCTTGTGCGGTGCCTCATGTAGGATCATGGTGCGCTTTTCGCACTTGAGGTCGTTCAGATGCTCGCGGCGCTCGGCCTTGTTGGTTGAAAGAAAGCCTTCAAAGGTAAAGCGTCCCGTGGGCAGCGCGGACAGCGTAAGAGCCGTGATGGCCGCGCAGCAGCCGGGAATGCTTGTCACGCTCACGCCTCTCTCGGCACAAAGCACCACCAGATCCGCGCCCGGATCGGACACGGCAGGCGTGCCTGCATCGGTCACAAGCGCACAGGATTCCCCGTTTTGCAAGCGTTCGATGATCTGCTCACCGCGCTCGCGCTTGTTATGCTCAAAATACGACACCATAGGCTTGGAAATGCCCAAGACGGTCAAGAGCTTCTGCGTATTTCTCGTGTCCTCAGCGGCGATAAAATCGACCTCTGAGAGCACCTTGATCGCACGCTCGGAAAGATCGGCAAGGTTGCCGATGGGGGTGGCGACAAGATACAGCGTGCCACCCACGATGGCGTTCTTTTCCTCGCGGTATTCGTTGGATTTCATGGAACTCATCACAAATTCCTTTCATGTAACATAAAATGAAAATAAAACATTGGGAAAGGGGCTATTTATGGCAATCAGAATATACATAGATCAGGGGCATAATCCCGTCAACCCGAATGCGGGCGCGGAGGGGAACGGCCTGCGCGAGCAGAATATCACCTACCGCATAGGGGTAGAGCTGGCAGAGCTTTTGGAGGCAGATCCCGATTTTGAGGTGCGGCTGTCGCGCCCGACGGCACAAACGCAGTTGGGGAATTCACTCAATTCCAGTTTGCGGGCAAGAGTGCAGGATGCAAATTCCTGGGGAGCTGATTACTTTATCAGCCTGCATACCAATGCGTCCGAGATCGCCTCGGCCACGGGAACCGAAGCCTTTGTCTATGCGCGTCAGGGACGCGCATACGGCCTTGCGCAGGATATCGTGCAGAGCGTGACCGACGTTACGGGCTTGCCTGATCGCGGCACGTTCGTGCGCTCGGGGCTTTACGTGCTGCGCAAGACAGCCATGCCCGCGGTGCTGCTTGAACTCGGCTTTATCACCAACCCGGGCGATGCTGCGCTCATGAACGAAAATCCGGGGCTGTTTGCGCAGGGGATCTATCAGGGGATCAAGAACTATACGGGGGTATGATTCTGCGTCCGATGTCATAAGCGGCAAAAGACATGTGGATGCGCAAACCGTCTGTCGGTAGGGGGCGACGTCCTCGACGCCCCGTCCTGCAGCAACAACTTCTTGTAGGGACAGACGTCCTCGACTGTCCGCATATCCAATATATGATTTTGTACCCGCCCGGGGCGTCGAGGATGTCGCCTCCTACCGACGATATATCGTGCAACCGAATTGATTGGAATTACGACAACATTCTGAGCAATTCCGCTTCGTCAATGATCGTCACGCCAAGATTCTGTGCCTTGGTCAGCTTGCTGCCCGCAGCCTCGCCTGCGACCACGTAAGAGGTCTTTTTGGAAACCGAGGAGGAGGTTTTTCCGCCTGCCGCCACGATCAGAGCCTCGGCCTCGCTGCGTCCCATGGTGGGCAGCGTGCCTGTCAGCACGAAGGTCAGGCCTGCCAGCTTGTCACCTACGGGGGCGGCGGTGGATTCGGTCAGAACGCCTGCGGCGGCAAGGCGTGCGCAAAGCGCACGGCTCTCGGCACGACAGAAGTATTCGATCACGCAATCGGCCGTGATCTGCCCGAAATCGTCCAGCGCACAAAGCTCCTCGACCGTGGCATTCATGCAAGCGTCCAGCGTGCCGTAACGGCGCGCAAGCGCTGTTGCGGCCACCTGACCGATGTTACGGATACCAAGCGCAAAGATCAGGCGTTCCAGTCCTGCAGACTTGGATTTTTCAATGGCAGCGATCAGATTGGCTGCGGATTTTTCGCCCATGCGTTCGAGAGTTGCGATCTGCTCGGCACGCAGCGCGTACAGATCGGCTGCATCATGGATCAGATCCGCATCGATCAGCGCGTCCACGATCTGCGGGCCAAGCCCGTCAATGTCCATGGCGTCCTTGGATGCAAAATGTTCAATGCCGCGCGAAAGCTGCGCAGGGCAGGCAGGATTGATGCAGCGTACCGCCACCTCGCCCTCAGCCTTGACCACCTCGTGTCCGCAGGAGGGACAATGCGTGGGCATGTGGAAGGGGATCTGCGTGCCGTCGCGCTTTTCGGGATGCGCACAAACCACCTCGGGGATGATATCACCGCTCTTTTGTACCGAAACCACGTCGCCAAGCATAATGCCGCGCTCGCGGATAAAATCAATGTTATGCAGCGTCGCACGCGAAACGGTCGTGCCTGCAAGCTTGACGGGGGAAAGCTCTGCCGTGGGTGTCAGAACACCCGTGCGGCCGACCTGAATGGTGATTTCGCACAGCTTGGTCTGCTTTCTTTCGGGCGGGAATTTGTAGGCCACCGCCCACTTGGGCGTGCTGACGCCTTGTCCGAGTATCTGACGCTGGGAAAGGCTGTTGACCTTGATCACCACACCGTCAATGTCGTAGGCAAGGTCGTCGCGCATGCTGCCGATCTTTTCAATGTGAGAGATGACCTCGTCTGCCGTAGAGACCACCGTGCGCAGCTGAATTGCGGGGAAGCCCAAAGCCTCCAGCCTATCCAGCGTTTCCATATGCGTTTCGGGGGCGTGGCCGTCAGCGTACAGGTCGCCCTCCTGATAGTTGAATACGAAAATATCCAAGGCGCGCTGTGCCGTGATCTGGGGATCAAGCTGGCGCAAGGAGCCTGCCGCAGCGTTGCGCGGATTGGCCATGAGTGCCTCACCGTTTGCCTCGCGCTTTGCGTTGATGCGCTCAAATACTGCACGCGGCATATAGACCTCACCGCGTACGGTCAGCGTCAAGGGCTCGGGCAGCGTCAAGGGGATTGAGAAGATGGTGCGCACGTTTTGTGTAATGTCCTCGCCCGTCACACCGTCACCGCGTGTAGCTCCCGTGACAAGCACACCGTTCCCGTAGATCAGCGAGCAGGACAAGCCGTCGATCTTGGGCTCAACCGAAAAGACGGCGTCGGGCAGCTCAGCATGCACGCGCGAAACGAAATCTGTCAGCTCCTCATAGGAAAAGACGTCCGAGAGCGAATCCATGCGCACGCGGTGCGTCACCTTACCGAATTTGTCCAAGGGCTTGCCACCCACGCGCTGCGTAGGGGAGGCGGGATCAAAATATTCGGGATGCGCCTCTTCCAAGGCCAGCAGCTCGTAAAACATGCGGTCGTATTCATAGTCCGAGATGATGGGCGCGTCGTCCACGTAATAGAGCTTTGCGTGGTGCGCCACCTCGCGTCGTAAATCTGTAATTTTCTCAAAAATCTCGTCGGAATGTGCCATTTTGTCCTCCGAAAATCAAAATACATACATAGTTATTATACCAAAAATATAGCACCGTGTCAACGGAAACGGGGAAGAAAATGTGAATGGGTAACAAAATGCGAAGTTTCCCCTGAGTGTCATCCTGAGCGGAGCAGAAATCCCAATCTGTCATCCTCGAGCAAGCCCCCGCTTTACGCAATTTGCTTTACGCATTTTCTCTCCCTTATCTCTTGACTCTTTGCCCGAAATGTAATATAATATCCTTTGTATGTGATTTTCGCAGAGTGCTGTCAAAGGAGTGAGGAAAATGCTGAAATCAGGCGGAAGAATGAGAAATTTCCGTGTACACGGCCATGAAAAGAAAAAGGATTACACCAAGGGACCAATGCTCGGCAATATCATCCTGTTTATGCTGCCTGTCATGTTTACGGGTATCATTCAGCTGCTGTACAATGCAGCCGATATGGTGGTCGTGGGTAACTGGGCGGACAATGCGGATGCGGCCGTGGCGGCGGTTGGCGCGTGCGGTGCGCTGATCAATCTGATCGTCAATTTGTTTATGGGACTTTCGGTTGGTGCAGGCGTCGTGGTGGCACAGAGAATCGGTGCAGGTGACCGCGACGGCGTGCAAAGGGTGGTACATACTGCCATTCTGACCTCGGTCTTTACGGGAATTGCAGTGGGCATTTTCGGCTTCTTTATGGCAAGGCCCTTGCTTGTGCTGATGGGTACCAACGATGATGTGCTGGCAGAGGCTGCGCCTTATATGAGCGCGTATTTCGTGGGCATTCCCGCGTCCATGGTGTATAACCACGCGGCAAGCATCCTGCGCTCCAAGGGCGACTCCAAGAATCCCTTGATCTTCCTGACGCTGTCGGGGCTTGCCAACGTATTTCTCAATCTGATCTTTGTTTGCGTGTTCCATATGGGTGCGATCGGTGTCGGTATCGCAACCGCCGTTTCGCAGTACATTGCCATGGGCATGGTGCTTTATCACATG
The DNA here is from genome assembly GCA_045606685.1 of Eubacteriales bacterium. Taxonomy (GTDB): domain Bacteria; phylum Bacillota; class Clostridia; order Oscillospirales; family CAG-272; genus SVQP01. The sequence continues at coordinate 1,096 of JAZUSJ010000198.1, read as the reverse complement.
GCTACCTTGGACGACGATTGCCATCTGGATTTCAAAAAGCTGGCTGTGGACAAGGATTCGCTCAAAAAGATGCTGCGCATCGGCATCCCCGCAGGTCTGCAGGGTACGTTTTTCTCCTTGTCTAACGTACTGATTCAAAGTACCGTGAATACGTATCCTACCGAAGTCATGGCAGGCAATACCACCGCAGGCAATATTGAAGGATTTATCTATATCTCCATGAATGCGTGCTATCATGCTGCACTGACCTTTATCGGGCAGAATACGGGCGCGAAAAAGTACGATCGCGTGCTGCGCGCCAGCCTGATCTGCTTGGGGCTGGTTACCATCATCGGCTTGGGTATGGGCATTCCGATCGGTGTTGAAAGGTTTGGAATCGGTAGATCCTTGCTGAATATTTACCGTCCCGGTCAAGAGCTGGTACATGATGCGGGTATCCGACGCCTGGAGATCATTGCCATGACCTACTTCCTTTGCGGCATGATGGACGTGTTCAGCGGCATCATGCGCGGCATGGGTAAATCGTTCTTACCCATGATGGTCTCGCTGATCGGCTCCTGCGTGTTCCGTATTGTATGGATCATTTTGCTTTGCCCCGGATTCCCCGAGCCGATTCAGACGCTGTATATTTCGTATCCCATTTCCTGGATTTTGACCGCAGGCGTGCATCTGATCTGCTGCATCGTCACCTGGACCTACCGCGTGCGCAAGCTCAAAAGGGAAGAGGCGGCCAATGCTTCTGTGCAAGAGGCTGCCGTGCAGGCATAAATCGAAAAATGAACGCACCTGCTCTACAGCGGGTGCGTTTTTTGTCTACGTAGGGCAGGGGCTTGCTCCTGCCGCAAAGCAGGTGTGTTTTGGGTGATGTGAAGGAGCGTCCGTAGGATGAATCTCACCCACCACAATCGCTTCTCTCATTTCAAAGCAATTTGCTTTGAAATTTCGCTCCGCTGCGGTCCCCCCTCTCCAGCGGAGAGGGCTTTTTGTGTGCATCCGTCTTATCCGGTTATCCGTGAAAGGCTGCTATGATGAGCCTTCCCCGCTGGGGAAGACAAAAAAAGAACCTGCTGATGCAGGTTCTTTTTCATAGGAAAAC
>JAZUSJ010000197.1:0-11304 GCA_045606685.1 Eubacteriales bacterium | reverse complement strand
CTTGTGTATGAACCCCAATAGAGAAAAAGACGACTTATATTTTGGTGGAAACAAAGAATTTGATGTATTCAAGGTGTACGATAGACACGGAACGATATTTTGCTCTGAAGCCTTTGTGCTACTCTGTAAAGAGCTTGGTGTCAATAATATCGAATTTGATGAGGTTAGATAGCAAATGATTAGCAAAGATGAAGTGTTTGAGATAATGGGCAGTTACTACGGAAATGCTCATTATCGTGACGCACAGAGATTAGCGTGGTCTGCCCATGATTTAGAGCTGACAAAGCATATTTTGGATGAGGTTAATGCTTTCGGGTACAATTTCAGTAATTTGAGTAAGCTTGCCGAATGTGAGGATAGCAGATTTATTCCAATCATTTTTGAGCACTTCAGAAAATTTGAGGATAGCGGTTTCAATGAGGAATTGATCGGTGCATTGTGCTTTAGAAGTTATCATCCTTGCACCCCACAATTACTGACTTTATACAGAAACGAAAAAGACGAGCAGATGAAGTATAGGATCAGTAATTCATTGTTCAACCTGCGGAACAGAAAATATATTCCCGACTATTTAACTATCGTTACGAATGATGAATATGGAAAGAGCTACGATATGATTATGGATATTCTCTGTAAATTTCACGTAACAGAAGCCCTACCGATACTCATCAAGCTGTTTGAAAAGAACCCCGATGAATGGACATTTGCATTTATGCGCTTGGGTAAAACCTGTCACGATCCCATAATCGTTCCGCATCTACAAGAACTTGCAACCCACGAGAATGGTGAGTACAGGGCGATGGCAAGAAAGGCATTAAAGATTTTCGGAGAATAAAGGATTAAAATATGATTATTAAACTTCCCAAAAGAACCGAATCAATATATCATAATGAATATCTGTTCAATTATCTTTTAGAGTTAGAAGCTTCACAAAAGCTCGACACACTCCCGGCTAATTTGATGGTCTACCACGTTTTAACTACGTTTGCGAATGAGGTAGATAACGGTGGGGTGGAACAGTACATGACTAACTCAAGCAAGCAAACCTATGTCTATTTGCACAAGTGTGGGGAACTCTTGCAGCACCCTGCGTTCAGCCCATATATCTCTAAGGTTTGTAATTATTTCGACTCGGTAATACCGCTTGATGTTGCATTTGAGAGTGACGTGACAGAGGCTCTTGACCAAGAGTTTTACCGCCTTGACAAAGAGCATGATTTTTCAAAAGTGGTGGATACGTTTTATCGAAGCCATTTCAGTGTGGAAAAGATAGATATCCCAAAGATCAAGGAACGACAAAGCGATTCGTGCAGATACTTCGTGATTCCCAAAGAACTGAATTGTTGTGATACCGAGCAAGCCATTGATAGCCTTTTGAAGGTTCTTGGTGACTTTTCGGAACAATCTTGGAGAGTAGAGTTATGGAATTTTTTTGATACTTACCGTATCATTGCACACTCATACGGAAAAGCCATTAATTTGGATTCCGTGATGCAGAATTGGGATAACCCCGATTTCTCATTCTCGGGGCAGCAGAGTCAAGCTTGTGCCGACCGCTTTAGAATATGTGCATATTTTGACGGGATCAGTATTGTCAGCGGTACAGATGGAATATCGCAATACGCCGTAAAGATCAATGCAAGCGGCTTTGCAAAAAACGAAAAGAAAATGAAGCATCAGTTTGTCATGGCGGGAAGAGCGTATGACAGCGAAATATGTGAGCTTCATATCGGTGATCTCTCTCATAAAAAAGATATCGAAAAATATCATACGATCAAGAAGTATTTGGAAGAACATTACAGCGAGTACCCAAACATTGAAACGGTGTTTGAGTCGGGGGAATATTCAAACTGAACGTAGAAAACACGATATATGATAAAAGCAGAATTTGGAATTATGAACGATTTTAACGAAAAGAAGGACTATACGGGGTATCATCCCGAGAAATATCACTGCGTAGCAATCGACGATGATTTGTATCTGAACGATTGGTGGAACGATCTGTCGCGCATAGATACACTCAATGTTTACGACAAAGGTGTTTTGCAACCGCAAAAGGCACTTTCGCGTTGGGGGATTACGATCATTCCTCCTAAGTCCTTAACCGATTTCCTTGATATTGTCGTAAAGGACGAGCGTTATAAACAGGACGCCAATTTGGTGGCTTTGGCGGCTCTGATTGATGAAGCTATCAAAGAACAAAAATATGTGATTCATTATGGGGTGTAGCAAATGAGAAAGAATAACACGGTAATGATTAAACCTACTCCTATGAATGGAATGGCAATATATTTGATTCTTTCTGTATTTGTGGTTATAGCACCGATAATTCTCGCTATTCTAATAGACATTAGGCTTATTGCGTTATTACCGGCTTGCGCTTTGCCAATATGTTACGTGATTTATAGAATTGCTTATCTTGATAAGTGTTCCATCATAATAAACCATACGGATAAAAGCGTGACATTAAGAAAGCCCCTCAAGGAACTAACGATTCCGATGGAAAATGTTCGCTGGTCAGCCAAAAAGGTAGGGGTGCGAAACACATCGTACATCATCAAGGTATCTGCCGATAATAAAACGATTATGAAATTGCGCGATGAAAATTGGGAGAATATCAAAGAACTATTCTACTTGCCACGCTGTAACGGTAAAGACGAGAGAAATTGCATAAATCGAAAGTAGAATGGAGAAAAAAGAATACGATATGGGGTGTAGACAAAGAAAATGAACTATAACAATATCATTTCCGCACTGCACGGTTGGTGCATTGAAAAGAGTGAAAAATTCCATGAGGAATATGCACAAGCAGGTGGACGCATTTGGCTGATAGCACATACGGCAGGAGAGCTGTCGTTCAAGCTTTCCATGCTGATCGACAAGGACTTTGACTCGGTGGAATCGTTGATGGACGCGATCGAATCCCTGATGGAGGTTCATTATGATGCCGGATTGCAGCATAGTGCAAATGAAACTGCCGTCATACGCTATCGAATCTCTAAGTTTTACGATGAATTTCGTCAGTATATGAGATCTGTTTGTGCGCCGGATGCGATTCTGCCGGAGATGAAATCCTATGAGCGCGTAATCGTTGGAGAAGAAGCCGATGCCATCATCAAGAAGATCAAGGATGTTTGGGGTTACGTCAATACCGATTATTGGTATCCGATCTGCGGGAGCGAACAAGACCATATCCCGAACAAAGCGTTTATGATGTCCGAGTATTTTGAGAACGAATGGGATAAGGTATCCGAGCTTCTCGGCTGCTCTGAAAAGCACATCTATTCCTATGGTGAATCGGCGTATGACATTCCTTTCTGCATGGAAGTAGATAAAATCGAGGATTGCAGCTGCTCGGAGTGGGTATATACCGATAAGGACTTTACTTGGTTTATCTATTTTTGCCACGAGGATATGGTGGCATTTGCAGGCTCTGTCACGGATCTGGTAAAGGAAGCCTTTAAAGAGAAAGCAGAGCATTGGAATCAGTATGAAGAATGAAATGCAAATACCTAAGAAAGATATGGAAATTTTCAACACGGTCAATCATGCAAACCAATTACGAAAAGAGATAGAGCAAAGCATATTCAAAATGCATGATGCAAAGCAGCTGGCAGAGTCGCTAACGGCATTATCCAAGGATATCCAAGCATTACAGACGGTTTATAGAAACGAAAAGTATGAAAATACGTTCGGAATGGCGGTTGCTTTCAAGTTGAATATGCAAACCGTGAAGCTGTTGCAGAGAGATAAAAGCGACGAGGCTGCCAAAAATTACATATTGTCCGCTGTGTCTCAAATACCCGTGACAAATACAACGCTTGCCCTTTGGAACGACAGCGTTTTGCGATATTACGGACTTCGCGTTGAGAAAAAGGTAAAGCAAGCTCTCAATGCGATGTATCTCTACGATCAACTTTTAGGCAGCGGGATTACTGATCTGCTTGGCAAAAGCACACAAGACAAGGTTGAGAAAAAACTAAAGCCCTTCAATGACGTGGGCTTGGATGTGCTTTCAAACGCGATCCTTGCTTACTATGCCTGCCAAACGGGAAACGAAAAGAAACGCTTTTTAACGGACATCGAGCAGGTAATTGAAAATACAGATATTATCAAGAGCGTTAATTGCTTCTTGACCACAAACTAAATTTATCATTTATTGAAAGAGATATTTATGACCAACGAAATTATAGAATTACTGCCTTCAGCCGATTTGAGGGCGAAGATAAAAGAAACACACCATCAGTTCAAGGAAAGTGAGCTGTTGGAGATCATATATACTTACGCGCCTTCTTTTGATGCGCGGTTGGATTTGTTAGGGCGGTACGCAGAAATAGCTTCTCCCGACATTTCGGCATTGGCAAAGGCGTACATCGAATATGAGCAGGAAACCCTTGCGCGTTTTATTGAAGCTCCAGAAGGGACGGTTTATGAGCTTTGTATCAAGGAAACTCCCGATTCGTATGAAGAAAAATATTTGTGTTCGTCTTATAATGCAGCACTTGTTTGTATTGATCGTTTTTATGAGGAATACGCAGATTTTTCAAAAGAAACCGAACAGACACGATACAAACTTTTGAAGCGAAAGATATTTTTCGAAAGCGACAAGTTTGATGCAGATGCCCCGGCAGAGTGTGTGCTCGGACCCAACAAGACGTTATTAGAGGTGTCTGATTACCAAAACTATTTTGAGAACTTTTGTGAGAAAAAAGGGATTTGTCCTCCGGATAACGATGATGTGATGTACCCGTGCTTTGCGAAGGATCTTGCGTTGGTAAAATATACCGAAAGCGATGGAGAGGAACATTTCGGCGTATGCCTGTGCTGTGAATCTTGTAAAAAGAGCTGTGGTCTGATAGACTTTTTATATGTGCTGCGATTGGATGGTACTACTATCCGAGATCGTCGCTATGAGGATGATTTCTATGACCACGATCATATTGCACTGCCCAAAGTGACTCTTGCATCCCCCGATGATTTGGATGAAACTATGAGGAAAAACTACCTTGATTTCTTTGCATATTGGACTTCACAGACTCAAGCGAGCGATGAAAAAAAGATCGCAATATGTGACGAATGCGGCAGCGAATACCTTGCGTCAACCTCCAAGATGGTGTCGCTTTGCCCCGAATGTGCGCACGTTCTGTACGGCTATGAAAACTGCGACCACGAATTCAAGGATGGAAAATGTACTTTGTGCCTTTGGGATGGTAGTCGGAGCGATTATATAAAGACATTAAAACAAGACAAAGAAGATAACTGAAGATAACTGAAACAGTATGAACTATTACAGAATTTCAAAATACGATCCCCAATATCGAGTGAACGGGATTTATCAAAAAGACGAATGGACGGCAATATGCGACATCGGAAAAGTATATGACGGCAAGGTGTTCACCGAGGATGAATATTACAAAGTAGAGCAATCCTACGTCGATTTTGTGCTTGGAGTGTGTAAGCTTCAAGGAATCGAACGTTTGGCGATAACCGGTCTTGAAAATTACAAAAAGTTGCATTGGATAAACGGTCAGCAGCTTAACGCTCATCAAAGCGGAGAATTTATAAAACTGTGTCTGCGTGAAGAAATATGGGGACGGTTGATTTCAAAAGGTTTTGTATTTGAAACGGGATATGAATACTATATCCATATCGGCTGTGAGCTTGATTTCGATGAGATAGAGCAACTTGCCCGTCAGAGCAATTTGTTTGTTGAGGAATGGGAGCAAATATTGACAGAACAATGAGAAAAAAGGAGAAATGAATATGAGTTTTACAAATGGCGAGCTTTTTCGTATTGAAATGAGAAGCGGCATTTATCAAGTTTTAGCTGAATGCAATGCAAACGGCGCAGAAAATCAGTATTATTTCAGAAAGGTCTTTGACGATAAACTCAATTTGAAGGTGTCAAAGGCTGACTTAGTACATGAGAGTTGGATGAGACCACTCAGCCAAAATGTTCAAGACAAATTGGCAGAGGTTATCAAGGATCCTGCGGTTAAGGTTGTTCTTGACGATTTGACCATCGAACGCGCGATGCAGTACGGTACAAGAGGAACGGAGCATTTTTCGAGCATGATTTGGTTCTCTATGAATCCCAAAAACAAGAAAAACATTGAGAAGCAGATCAACGGCGCAATTCAAGGATTTATTGATTTTGATTGGCTGAGGGAAACTGTTAAAGAATGGGAAGATCGCGGAGATTTGATTCCCAACGAAGCACTGTCTGCCCCCTCGGGAGATCTGCGTTTGTATAGACTTGAGCTTGGCAGATACGTTGACGATTTCGATGACGAAGGAAATGAATGTTACAGAGAAATCCGCTTCTATGAAATGAAGCTCTAAAAAAGGAATCGTATAATGAAAAAATCTATTCTCCAAAAGCCCATCAAACAGGTATTGATAAGCAAGGGCTTTGAACATATCAAGAACAATGATTACGCCTTGATTTGCGGCGACAAGAAAACAAAGCTGATACTTCGCATCCCCGACGGTAAAAACGGTCACGGCTTTGTTTTAGCTGCGCAGTTTACCGATTTCGGAGCTTTTGACGGTAATTTCTCAAACGCTGTGATGAAGCAGTACGATTTTGCCTATGAATTGGCGTATGGTGAGGTGCAAGAGTACAGCGAAAGCGAGATCATCGAGGCAACCGAGAAAGTTATGAGCGCGTATGCGTGTTATTTCACTGATGGTGCAAATGCCATCAAGGAGCGGTTGAACGAATGGACGTTTGGCGACCTTGATGAGCAGGTTAAGGATGCCGTGCAACGCTATTTCGGTCTGCCGGGTGTCGATCCGTATTCCGACGATTATCAGAAGAACATGGCAGACCAGATGAAGCAGCACGGCGGTGCGATCACCTTGTCCATGCAAGAATACACCGAGCACAAGGCATTTTATGACGCATACGTGCAATATGGCGCGCAGATCCTTGCGGACGAAAAAAAAGAGTCTGTGATGATCTCATTTTCAGCAGAACGCAAGTGGTGGCAGAAATAAACAGGAATATAAAAAATGACTTACTTAAGATTGATTTGCAGAACCGAAAAGTTGAACGATATGGATCACCGGATCCTTTCTGACTGCCAAGCCTTGGGTGTTGACTTGTTAAAACGGAACGCCCAAGCATATTGGAAGGACGAGCGATGCACAGAGGTGAATTATGAATTTTTATCATACCGATCAGCTGCACGGCCTCGAAAAAAGCATCTTTGCCGGGCTGTATGCGGGCAAGCTGTCCCAAAAGCTGTACAGACTGTACGAGTTTGAAAAATAAACAAACGACAACGGAGGAATGACATGAACGATATCCTATCGGAGAAATAGACTGGTATTCAAAAGCTGCCGGATACAGAACCGTGAAAAAATGAGGCCGAGTCAATGACTCAGCCTCATTTTTTGTGTTATGATCAGTCCTTTGTGCTATGCCAAGTGACCTCCTTGAGATAAGCGGAGAAGGCTTCGTGCTCCTGGCGCGTTCCTGCGACGATCGAGCCGTCGGAGCGCTCCCAGAGGTACTGATAGCAGAAGACCGTCACGCCCACGCATTTGTCAAGCTCCTCCGTATATTGCAAGGAGCGGAGCATGATGTCCTTGTGGCGCGTCCATTCGTCCTTTCCGGCTGCACCCGCGTAGTTGTCTACGCCCGAAAGTGCCTTGCCGAAGGTCATGCCGACGATCATGCTGACGTAATCGGTCTTGATGATGTCCTGCCAGATTTTGCAGGTCTTGTCAAATGCCCAGCTGGCATGCTCAAAGCCGAAATAGACCTGCGGACAGATGTAGTCGAGATAACCGGGATTTCCGCACCATGTGTCAACGTCGGCATAGTGGCTGTCCCTGACCGTATTGATATTGCCTGCAGGGGAAATGCCGAACAGCGCACGCAGATCGTGCGTTTTGACCGTCGCGTAAAGCTCGGCAACCAGCGTACTCAGGCAATCCTTGCGCCACGTGGCAAGATCCATATCGCCGCCGCCTGCCTTGTATGCGTTGTAAGCCTTTGCGTCAAACGAAGCGTCTGTGGTGGGGTAGAAGTAGTCGTCCATGTGGATGCCGTCCATCTCATAGCGTGCAAGGATCTCAGCAGCACCGCTGCAGATGAGCTGTCTTACCTCGGGATGGGCGATATTGAGATACCAGTTCTTATTGACGAAAACGATATAATCGCCCTTTTTGGAGGCGTCGTTGTACCATTGCTTGATCAGGTACTTGTCGTCAACCTGCTTGATCTCATCCTCGGTCATACCGCGCATGGGGTTGATCCAACCGTGAACCGAAAGATTCCTTTCGCGGCAAAGCTCCATGATGATGGCAATGGGATCGTACGTAAAGTCATTTGCGTAAGAGCCTGCGGCATATTTGCTGGGCGGATATATCTCGGAGGGGTACATGCTGTCCGCATTGGGACGCAACTGAAGCACCACGGTGTTAAAGCCGTCACGCACCACGTTGTCAAGCACGGTTTGCATGCGGGCGCGGAAATCCGCTTCGCCGCGCTGCCTGTTTCCTTCGGTATAGATGGACTGCAGATCAAACTGGGACAGCCAGATGGCCTTCCAATCCGCATCAATGGTCTCGGGATGATCGGGTACGAAGGGAATGGTGCCGTCGGGCGTGCTTTCGGGCGGCTCTGTCGTGATCTCCTCGGTGGTGATCTCTTCGGTCGTGAACTCCTCTGTGGTTGGCGCTTCGGTCATGGGTTGGGTCTCCTCTTGGGTGATAATTGACTCGGTGGGAGCAGTCGTCTGCTCCGGATTTGTGTCACCGGATCTGTCACAAGCGACAAATAGTAAGGTCGTCATCAAAAACAGGGTGCAGAGCAGCACCGCGGTGCGGATGCGATTGGTCATGTTCGATCTCCTTCCGTGTAGTTCTTTCCCATATTATACCATACAGAAGAGAAAAAAGCAATATTGACAGCTTGCTTTTCTAAGGAAATTGGCAGATATAATTGACATTTTGGACAAGTTGTGATAAGATAAAATTGGGCGATTGTTTATTCTGTAAAGAAAATAGGATCTGATTAAAGGGAGAGAGATTATGAAAAACCGAAAGCAAAGGCTGATTGTTTGTGCGATAGTATTGCTTTGCGTTTGTATAGGACTTGTGACTTGCTTGATTTTGCATCATGAAAGCGAGCTTGACGAGAACCAAAAGGAGGCGCAGAGCGAGCTTGAGGCATGTCGCGGTGAATACGATGAAAAGTCCATTGTGCTGGTTGACACCAATCTTGGCGAGGCGCAGGCACTGGCAGAGAGGTTGAATGCCGAGCTGCGCATTTCCGCTGACGGAAAATTTGCAAGATTGACGCTGCGCGGTGACGTAACCATCGAGGATGTCTATGCAGATCATGAAAACCGCGAATTTCTCAAGGAAATGACGCCCGACTATCAGGTCAGAGTCAGCGAATTGGAAGAGGAGCAGGATGGGAACGGAGAACGAGTGCCGTCACGTCCGCAATACTCGGTCAGCGACTCCGATTATGCCTTGCAGAAATATCTGGACTATCTCAATATGGGGACAGTCTGGAACAATACACGGGGAAAGGGGATCACGGTAGCCGTTATCGATACCGGTATTGACACCGATCACCCCGAATTTGCAGGTCGCATCAGCGAGTATTCCTACAATGCAACCGAGGATAAGGTGGTAAAGGACTATCTTTTGGCGGACGGCTCTTACGACTGGTCCTTGATCGAGGACGAGCAGGGACACGGTACCTCGGTGGCAGGTGTGGTTGCTGCGTCCATGAATAGCGGAAATATTGTCGGCGTTGCGCCCGAGGCGACCATTCTGGTCATCAAAGCGGAGTGCAATGCGGACGGTACCTTTGCGCGCTCTTCGGATCTGGTGTTTGGCTTGTATTATGCCATTGAACAGGATGTGTCTGTGGTCAATATGTCCTTTGGCAGCTATGGCTCAAATATTTACAAGGCTGCAGCGCAGCTGGCATACGACAGCGATATCATTTGTATTGCTGCAGCAGGGAACGACGGCACTGCCACGGAGCAATTTCCTGCAGCGGATCCCAACGTATTCGGCATCGGTGCGCTGGATGCAAACGGTTGGACGCTTGCATCCTATTCAAACTATGGGGATAACGTGAATTTTGTTGCCCCCGGAACGACGTATACGACCAAGATGGGCGGTGAATACGGAACCGTCAGCGGTACTTCCTTGGCTTCTCCCGCCGTTGCTGGCGTTATGACGTTGTATTTGGCAAGAAACCGCTACGCTACGTTTGATCAGGTGGAGGAGGCCTTGTACGCCTCGTGCTATGATCTTGGCGATCTTGGCTGTGATTGGTACTACGGATACGGTGCCATTGACGCAAGTGCCTTGATTCTGGAGAGCCGCGGTAAGGTCACCTTCAACATGATGACCGATGAGCTGGAGAATGTCGAGCAGATTTTTATCCGTGACCATACGCTGCAAAATATTCCCGAGCCTGAGCGTTTGTACGCGGTCTTTGACGGCTGGTATTACGATCCCTACTTTACAGAGGAATATAACTGGTATACCGATCGCTTTTCGTCAGATCTGACGCTGTACGCGCATTGGGTGAACGAGGATGACGGCATTCCGTATACCTATGTGGAGCTGGACGACGGCACCATCGAGATACGTTCCTACACGGGACGACGCTCGTATATCAAGATCCCCGACACGATTGAAGGTAAGATTGTCAGCAGTATCGGCCGAGCGGCATTTTCGGATCAGACGCGCCTGCGCGAGGTCACGCTCCCAAGCAATCTGCGAAGGATCGGCCCCTCTGCATTCAAAGGGTGCAGCAATCTTTTACATATAGAGATCCCCGATACCGTGACATGTATCGACGAGGGCGCGTTTTATGACAACGTGCGTCTTTCTTACGTGGCCTTTGGCCAAAACAGCCAACTGACCAAAATCGGTTCAGATGCATTTAAAAACTGTGCAAAATTGCTGCGCATGGAGATCCCCTCCAAGCTGACTGCGCTTGACGGCTCTGCCTTTGAGGGAACCACCAATCTGATCGCGTATACCGTCAAGGCGGGCAATACGAGCTTTGTCGCCAAAAACGGCGTACTGTTCAATGCGACGGGCAGCACGCTGGTGGCATATCCTGCAGGTGTACGCGGTACGTATACCATTCCTGCATCGGTGCGCTATATCGGAAACGCCGCCTTTGCGTACGCGCGCATGGAAAGCATTGACCTTACGGGTATCGAGCAGATCGGCGAGAAGGCCTTTATCAACGCATCGTTAAGAAGCGTGACCATCCCCGATTCGGTGACTGCTTTGGGTAGCGGAGCCTTCCAAAGA
>JAZUSJ010000196.1:0-32666 GCA_045606685.1 Eubacteriales bacterium | reverse complement strand
CCTAAGACCGCTTGGCCTCCGACTTAGCGCCGAACAGAGCAAGGGCTTTTTCCACATGGGCGGCAGGGGCATAAGTTAATAAAGGGCATGGATAGGGTAGCTCCCGAAAAGCGCACAGCCTATGCGTTTCCATGCCTTTTATTTAGGCTGATGATTATGGAGGCGATAATCATGGAAGATCACATTGTTGTCGAGTGCTATCTTCGACACCATTCTCAAACCAAAGCGGCAGCGGATCTCGGTGTTAGCCGTGAGACTGTTGCGAGGGCTGTCCGAAGAGCCGGAATAAAACTCGACGGCAGGGAATACCACAGCGGGAAAAACCAACCGCAAGCCAAAATCACAGACGAACAGCTAACCGAAGAAGCAAAGACGCTTTCGACAAAAGAGATCGCGGCGCGGCATGGAATGAGCCAAGAGCGCGTCTATCGAAGGGCGAAGAGCCTGGGAATCAAGATAGAGTGCGGCGGCGGGCATTGGGACAAACGAGCCGCCTTTTATGGCGTCGATTTATTTGACAACTCGATCACGCTTTCTCGCGTTATTATAAAATACAACGGCATTTGCCAAATTTGCGGAAAGCCTGTTGATTTATCCGCAAAGGAGAAAGGACATATCCGCCGCGCCTATCCGACCGTAGACCATGTTGTGCCGATTTCGAAAGGAGGAGGACACACATGGGAAAATGTCCAGCTTGCGCACATGGGATGCAACGCTGGAAAGCGAGACAGGGAAGAAAGGAGGGCGACGGAATGACATTAACAGAGGCCGCAATGAGCGGCGACAAAAGAGCAACGTTAATTGCTCTTCGCGATAAAATCGCAGAAACGATTGAGAACTGCGAGAGCGGTCGAGACATGGCTGCGAACTCAAAGCGCTTGATGGAGGTCATGGCGGAGCTGGAATCCCTCCCAGATCCGTCAGCCAAAAAAGAATCCAAGCACGACAAGCTGAAGAAGAAACATGAAAACAGGTAATCAAGAGCCGACATTCTCTGTCGTAGGAGAATATGACCACTCGCACGGCTCTGAAGTGGTCGAAATGTTCAAGGAGGACGGCGGCGCGACGTTTTACCCGTCTCAAGAAACAGAGATGGAATACCTGTTGGCAAGAAACGCAGACGGCTCACCGGCGGCGCTGACAATCGGGATCTCTAAACCACGGCAGAATGGCAAAAGCTATGCCGCGAGATATTATGCCGTTTACATGGCAGATTTTGAACACAGAAAGGTTTTGTATTCAGCGCACCACAGCACCACAACAAACAAGATGTTCAAAGCCCTCTGCGATCTGTTGGAGACGCCGGAGAGATTCCCGGAGTTTTGTAACGATGTTAAGCACATCAGCCATGTGCGAGGGTATGAAGGAATATACTTCAAAGACTACCGTGACAGCGACGGAAATGTCGTTGAGGGTGGCAGCATAGAATTTGCAACGAGAACGAACAGCGGATCTCGCGGCGGTACATATTCGGTCATCATTATTGACGAGGCACAAGAAATGACGGCAGAACAGCAAGAAGCTATTCTTCCTGTCATGTCGGCAGCCTCGTCGCTTACTGACAAGAGTATGATGCCGCAGCAAATCTATATTGGGACACCCCCGGGGCCAGCTTGCCGAGGAACTGTGTTTGCCAAGATGCACGAAACAGCGCACTCGGCAGATACTGGCAACGCCTGGTGGCTTGAGTGGTCAATCGAGACGCGGAACATCTCTGAGGAACTGCGTGACGAAAACAAGGCTATAGAGTGCGCATACAAAACAAATCCCGCGCTCGGTTATCGAATCGCAGAAAAGACGATTCTGAACGAGTACGAAACCATGAGCAAAGACGGCTTTGCGCGTGAGCGGCTTGGATGGTGGACGCCGACGCTGACGGAGCGAACTGACTACGCGATCCCAGCGAATGTATGGGACGCTTGCCAGAGCAAGGAAGAGAAGCCGGAAGGTAAGACCGCATACGGCGTGAAATTCAGCCCGGACGGCTCCCGCGTTTGCCTGTGCGGCGCTGTGATACCAAAAGACGGACGCGCCCGCGTTTCGCTGATCAGAGAGGAGCCGACAGGCCGAGGCACGCAATGGCTCGCCGATTGGCTCAACGAGAGAAGCAAAAAAGCGTCGTGCGTGGTCATAGACGGACGTAACGGCGTGGACGTGCTTGTCGACAAAATAGCCGACACATGGAAACAAAAAGACTCCATAAAAAGGCCGAGCGTCAAAGAGGTAATCGCATCGGCGAGTTTGCTGATGGACGCGCTCGCAGAGCAGTCCGTTACATGGTATTACGGGCAAGAGGCTTTGCGGGAAAGCGCAATCACATCGACAAAGCGGCCGCTTGGCGGCGGCTGGGCATTTGGCGGCGACAATTCCGCGCCGATTGAGGCGGCAGCTCTCGCACTCTGGGGAGCGAAGACATCGAAACGCGATCCCACTAAAACGATGCGTATCGGATAAGGAGACAAGAGAATGTATATCAACATCGATCCGTACAATATCAAAGGCCTCACGCGAGAGGAACAGGATGACATCCTCGCGCTGTGCCATATCCACGACGACCACATCGGAGGGAACGCGCAGAAGGAGCGTTATTACGAGGGCAAAATCTCGCTGGGCGAGGTAAACCTCGGCATCGCGCTCCCGGACGGTTTGCGCGGCCTTGAGATCGGCTGCGCGTGGGGCGCGAAGACGGTCGACGTTCTGGCGGCGCGATCCATGTTTGACGGCTTTGTCGGCGTGAACGGAGAAGACGTTGCAGAGCTGGACAAGATCGTCACCGCGAACGATTTGCTCTTTGAATACATGAAAGCCGCTCGCGACGAGCTGAAATTCGGCTGTGTATTCGCCACTCTGTCGGCAGACGCAAAAATCGGCTGCAAGATCCGTTTCCATTCTCCGCGCACAGCCGCGGCACGCTGGGACGGCGACAAGGGACGCATAAAGAGCGGCCTCGCCATCATCGACACCGCGCCGGAATACGATGACAGGAAGAAAATCTCTCCGTCTATCGTTTACTACTACAACGACGCGGCCGTCATCGTGCTGATTAGAAACGGCAGCGAGTGGAGCGCGACGAGATACGCGCACAAGATGGGGCGCCCTCTTATGGAGCCGCTTGTGTGGAATGCGACGAGTAACAAGCCCTTCGGCCGCTCCCGCATCAAGGAGCCTGTGCGTCGCCTTATCCAGGGCTACGTCCGCACGATTGCAAACGCGACAATCGGCCTTGAATTCTCCACGGCTCCGCAGAAATATTTGCTCGGCATCACCGACGAGCAATATGACGCGGTAATCAATCAGAAATTCCGTCAGTATGTAGGCAACATCCTCGCAAGCACGGTCAACCCGGAGACGGGCGAGAAGCCGACATTCGGCCAGCTCCAGCAGGGCAGCATCTCACCGCACGTCGAAATGGTTAGACTCCTGGCCACGCAGTTTTCGGCGGCAACCGGCCTTACCGTCAGCGACGTGGGCGTTGTCAATGATGCAAACCCGACAAGCTCCGACGCGATCCTCGCGCAGAGTCAGACGCTTGTCGGCATGGCAGAGCAGCTTAACGCGGGCAACGGCAACAGCCTCCGCACGATTGCGCTCATGGCGCTCGCTATCGCGGGCAAGACCACAATCGACGCGCTGCCGGACGAGCAAAAGGACATCGTCGCACACTTCAAAAATCCCGCCATGCCCTCCGTCGCCGTGACGGCAGACGCCGCTATCAAGATCGCGTCCGTGCGTCCTGTGTTTGCGCAGACGGACGTGTTCGCGGAAATGATCGGTTTCAGCAAGGCCGATATCCGCCGCATCAAGGCACAGGAGCAGAGGGCGCGAGGTCTCGCCGTATTGCAGGAGCTGGATGTTGAATGAAAATATCGAGCAAGGTATGGGACAAATATGTCGCAGACCTACGCAAGATTAACGACGCAGCCGCGGCGAAGGTCTCGGCGTATTACGAAGCCCATCTCTCCGCGCTTACCAACTCGGCACAGATGGGCGAGCTGTTGGCGTATTGCTACGCTATCGCGACAAAGTACGGAGAAGCGGCGACGGAGCTGACCGCGCAGATGTACGACGCGGTCGCGCTCGCGGAAGGAAAGACGCTTGAAGCCGCATATCCGGCGGCGACCGCAACTTACGACGATGTTGCGCGGACGGTCGTGGGGACGCTCAAAACGACGGGAAACGCCGAAGCAATCGGCGCGGCGGTCTCCCGCCTGGTCAAGATGGCGGGCGTAGACACGACCATGCAGAACGCATTGCGCGATGGCGCAGAGTGGGCGTGGATACCGCGCGGAATGACGTGCGCGTTTTGCGTCATGCTCGCCTCACGCGGATGGACGCCAGCGTCAAGGGACGCTATCAAAGGCGGACACGCTGAACACATTCACGCGAATTGCGATTGCACATACGCGATCCGATTTGACAGCTCGTCCAACGTGGCCGGATATGCCCCGGACGAATACCGCGAAATGTACGACAGCGCGGACGGCAGAACAGGCCGTCAAAAGCTCAACTCCATGCGTCGCGAATTCTACGCGAGAAACAAGGAAGTCATCAACGAGCAGAAACGCGACGCATACGCGAAGCGGGAAGAGCGTAACAGCTCCGCCGCCGAGGAGACGGACATCGAATGAGGACAGCCGTATACTCCGGCACGCGCAACGTGTACGGAGACATCGAGACCGCGCTGAAAAGCCTGTTGTATCACACGCAGGTGGACAAGGTATACATCCTCGCGGAAGATGACGAGCTTCCTTTTTCGGCTCCGAACGTGGAAGTCGTGAACGTGAGCGGGCAGACCTTTTTCGACAAGAACGGCCCAAACTACTCAAGCCCGTGGACATATATGCCGTTGATGCGCGCGGCTTACTCAAAGATGTTCAAAGAGGACATCGTCCTGTCGCTGGACATTGACGCAATCGTAACGGCAGACATCTGCGAGCTGTGGGACATTAACATGGACGGCTATATGCTCGCAGGCGCGGCAGAGCCGAACAAGCAAGGATTTCATCAGCCCTATGTCAATTTTGGCGTGCTTTTGATGAACTTGCCCGCGCTGCGCGGCCTTGACGATGTTATCATCCGCACGCTCAACACGGAATACACGTTTGCCAACGAACAGGACGTAATGAACACGCTCTGCCGTGAGCATATACGGCTCATATCGAGCGCATACAACGCTTGCAGCTACACGGCACCGTGCGCAGAGCCGAAGATCGTGCATTATGCGGGCATCGGCGAAAACTTCCCGTGGAGCCGCAAACGCTGGCAGGACGAGCCGCTTGTGCAGAAGTACCGAGCCATGAGCTGGGAGGATATATGCCGAAATACATGATACACGCCTGCCCGTCGCGGCTATGGTATGTCGAGGAATTCATGATCCCGTCCATGACCGCGCAGGGCATCAAGCGCGAAGATATAACCGTGTGGAACGACACGGAGCGCATGGGAAATCTCGCGGCGTGCATGGCGGCATTTGAGAGCTGCACAGGCGACGGCGGCACATGGCATTTGCAGGACGATGTCGTCATCTCTGCCGACTTCGCCGAAAAGACGCGCGAGTTTGACCGCGGCGTTGTTTATGGTTTCTGCTCGCGCTATTTCACGGACGACGTTGAAATAGCCGGCGAGGTATACGCAGAGGACGCTTGGCACAGTTTTCAATGCGTGAGAATACCGAACGAATACGCGCGCGGCTGTTCCGCATGGGTGAAGGCAGGCGGGCCATTTTCGGCAGAGGGAGAGATCCTGTTCAAGATGAACAAGGGCGACGACACTCTCTTCCGCGAGTATTTCATTACGCATCACGGCACCGACACAGCCATCAACCTGTCGCCGAACATCGTCAATCATGTCGATTATTTAGTCGGAGGCCCCGTCACAAATCAATGGCGGAGCTACATCGTCGGCTCGGATAAATGGGCTGACAGCAGTATCATTTCAAAATTGCAAATCAAGTTGAAAGAACGCGGTCGTTAAGGCGGCGTTATTTTCATAAAAATCAAGGCCGGAAAGCCGTAAAACTATCAAGACAAGAGAGGCAACCTCGTAAAAAAGCGTAGTCGAAAAGGAGACAAACATGAAACGCACAGACATCACCGAACTTTTCCCCGAAGCGACCGCAGAACAGATCGACAAGCTTATGGATCTGAACGGAGCGGACATCAACAAAGCAAAGGGCGAACTTGAGGCCGTAAAAGCGCAGCTTACCGCCGCCCAGGCGGAGATCGGGAAGAACAAGCCCGACGCGCTCGATGAAGTGACGGCAAGAGCGAACGCCCTGCAAACGGAACTCGACAGCATGAAACGCGCGGAAGAGCTGCGCGTCATGCGGGCAAAAGTTTCCAAAGACACCAACGTCCCGGCTGAGCTGCTGACCGGGGAAACCGAGGACGCCTGTGCGGAACAGGCAAAAGCAATCCTCGCGTTTGCCACGCCCTCCGGCTATCCCTCTCTGAGGGACGGCGGAGAACTCCACACAATGCCCAACAACAAGACCCGCGACAAATTCGCGGAATGGGCAAAAGACAATCTATAACAAAAGGAGATTACAACAATGTCTGGTATTTCCACCAACCGCACCAACATCACCCTCCCTGCGGAAGTATCGCAGGAGATCATGCAGAAGATGCAGGGCGAAAGCGCCATCATGCGTCTCGCTCGCAAGGTCGCCCTCCCTGGCCGCGGCCTGTCCATCCCCGTCATCACGGGCGACCCGACCGCCGCGTGGGTCGCCGAGACCGGCGCGAAGAACGTCAGCAACCCCAGCCTGTCCACCAAGCTGATGCAGGCTTACAAGCTGGCCGTGATCGTCCCCTTCTCCGACGAATTCCGTCGCGACGCCGCTGCGTTGTACGACGCCATCGTCGCCCGCCTCCCCGGCGCTCTCGCGCTCAAGTTTGACCAGACCGTCGTTGGCAACGGCGACGCTCCCGGCGAGAACTTCGACACGTTCGCGGCTTGCACCGCGCAGAGCCTGATCGCGTCCGGCTCCCACACCGCATACAAGGGCCTCGTCGCCGCGTATGCCGACATCGCAGACCACAAGGGCAGCCTCAACGCTTTCGCGCTGTCTCCCGCTGCCGAGGGCATTCTGCTCGGTGCTGTCGATAGCACGGGCCGTCCGATCTTTGTCAACTCCGCCGCTGACGGTGCCCTGCCGCGTCTGATCGGAGCGCAGGTCGTCGAAGGCCGTGGCGTTTACAAGGCTGGCGCTGCTCCTGTCGGCACCGGCGCGGGCACTCCCGCCATCGTCGGCATCGCTGGCGATTGGAGCCAGGCCATGTTTGGCACGGTCGAGGGCGTCCAGATCCGCTTCGCTGATCAGACCGGCCTCACCATCAACAGCCAGCAGGTCAACCTCTGGGAGCACAATATGTTCGCCGTGCGCGCCGAGATCGAGGTCGGTTTCCGCGCCGACACCGCGTGCTTCAACCTGCTGACGGGTGCCACCCCGCAGGCCTGATGATTGAATTCATCAATGCACACACCGGCGGCGTGATGTACGTCCACGAGACGCGCATCGAAGAGTATCTCAAGGCGGGGCACAAAATCGCCCCGCCTCCTCCTCCGCCGGTAAAGGAGAAACCCAAACGCAAGAAATGAGGTGAACTCATGGCATACGCAACCGTGGCAGATGTTGAGGCCAGAACTTCGCGGAGTTTCACTCCCGAAGAGGAAAGCGTCATCACAAATCTGCTTGAAGACGCGGCCGTAATCATCGACACGTTTGCACCGAACGCAAACGCAGACGCGAAAAAGGTCGTCTCTTGCCGTATGGTGCAGCGTGCCGTGGGCGACGACAGCGGAGTCCCGCTCGGCGCGACGCAGGGATCTATGTCTGCGCTCGGCTATACGCAGAGCTGGACGGTCGGAAACAACGGAGCGACAGGAGAGCTTTATCTCGGCAAGCTTGAGAAGCAGCTCCTCGGCATGGGCAATAAGATCGGCTCGCGAAGCCCGATAGAGGACGCGGGGAGCGTGTGACATGATTAAGGGCATCACCGTCACGCTATACACGCGCGAACAGACAGGCGTGGACGCTTTCAACGCCCCCGTCTATACTCTGACCCCCGTCCCTGTCGAAAACGTACTTGTCGCGCCTTTGAGCGACGAGGAGATCCTTGACACGCTCAACCTCACAGGCCGACGCGCAAAATATCAGCTCGGCATACCGAAGGGCGACACGCACGTCTGGGAAGGCAACACGGTCGCCTTTTTCGGCGAGCGTTGGCGCGTGATCGGTCAGCCGACGGAAGGGCTTGACCATCTTCTTCCATTGAAGTGGAACAAGAAGGTCAAGGTCGAAAGCATGGTGGGGGAAAATGAATAATGTCAGAGTAAAGCTCGACAAACGCGCAGTACGCGAGCAGCTTCTCAAAAGCAGCGCTGTGGCTGGCCTCTGCATGGCCGCCGCCAAACAGAAAGCCGAAATATGCGGCCCCGGATACGCGGTGCGCGTTGTCAACTACCCCGAACGAACTGGCGCGATAGTCTATCCGGCAACCGCTGCGGCAAGGGCTGACAACTACCGTAACAACACCCTCGAAAAAGTGAGAGGAGCAAAATACAATGGTTGAGAAAATCGTCCTCGACTTTCTTTCGGCGGCGTTGAATGTCCCCGTCAAGATGGAAGTCCCCGAACAACCGACACCGTCTCGCTATGTCGTGATCGAGAAGACGGGCAGCAGCAAGGTCAACAGAATTCCCACGGCGAATATTGCCGTCCAAAGCTGCGCGACAACGTCCCTGCTCGACGCGGCACAGCTCAACGAAGAGGTTAAGGCCGCAATGGAGAACATCGTCACGCTGGCGGCTGTCGGCGGCTGCTATCTCGACACAGACTACAACTTCACAGACACCAGCACCAAGACATACCGCTATCAAGCGGTATTCAGAATTACTTACATGGAGGCATAAAATGGCTAACACCGTATCCAATGTCAGCGTTGGCAAGCCGAAGGTCGCAGGCGCCATTTACATGGCGGCTGGCGGGACTACGCTCCCGACCGACACCACCACCGCGCTGACTTCGTTCACGCATCTCGGCTATGTTTCCGAGGACGGCGTGACCAACACCAACAGCCCCGAGTCCGATACCGTCAAGGCGTGGGGCGGCGACACCGTTCTGACGCTTCAGACGGCGAAGGAGGATCAGTTCAAGTTCACCCTCATCGAGTCCTTGAACGTGGACGTCCTCAAGGCCGTTTATGGCAGCGCCAACGTGAGCGGCGCTCTGTCGACGGGCGTGACGGTCCACGCGAACAGCAAGCAGCTCCCCGCCTGCGTGTGGGTCATCGACATGATCCTCACGAACAACGCGGCGAAGCGTATCGTCATCCCCGAGGGCCAGGTTGCCGAGGTCGGCGACATCGTCTACAAGGACGATGAGGCCATCGGCTACGAGATCACGCTGAACGCTCTGCCGAGCAACGCGATCAGCGGCGATACTCATGTTGAGTATATCAAGGCCGCGTCCACGCCCGGAACCTGATGCAGAAGTAAAAAGGAGAGAAAGATATGGCTCACATTGTCACGAAAACAGGCTTTGAAATCGACATGACCCCGGACGTTTTCGACGATATGGAAGTTTTCGAGCTGATCGTCGAAGTCGACAAGGGCGACGCGACAAAGCTCCCCGCGCTGTTCGGCTTGATTTTCACGCCGGAGCAGAAGACCGCGCTCTATGAGCATTGCCGCAGCGAAAACGGCCGCGTTCCCATTACCGCGATTGCCGCGGAGTTTGCCCAGATTATGGAGGGCATGAAGGACGCCGAAAAAAAATAATCGCCCTTGCGGCCATCATGGCGAAACACAAGGACGAGCTTGAATGTGACATGGCCGAGACATATCACATCTACGACCTGCGAGCGCTGCCGGTGAGAAAACTGGCAACGCTCGCTCTTGGGCTATCTAAAGACAGCCGCGTCATGATGGCGATGGCAGGGGCGAAACTGAACACGGAAGAAACTCTCTTGTGCGTTATTGCGGACAGGCTGACAACGCTCGCCTGGATGCAGACAAAGGACGGAGCGGCTGGCCGCAATCGGCCAAAATCCATGCTTGAAGAACTCACAAAAGAGAAACCGACGGAGGATTTCAAGACCTTCCAATCCCTTGAAGACTTCGAAGCGGCGCGGCGTAAAATTATAGGAGGCTGACATATGGCCGGAGAAATCGCAGCAGCATATGTGCAAATCATACCGACAACCAAAAACATTGCCTCCGGCATTCAAAAAAATCTGGGCGGAGCGGGCGAGAGCGGCGGAAAATCTTTCTCCGGCGGCTTTCTGAAGACCGCGACGAAATTCCTCGCGGCCGCTGGCGTTGGGAAACTTGTAAAAGACTCGCTCAATCTCGGCGGCGCGCTGGAGCAAAACCTCGGCGGCGTTTCTGCTGTATTCGGCGACTTTGCCGGAACGATACAGACCCACGCCACCGCGGCTTATCGCAACATGGGACTCTCCGCGTCTGATTACATGGCGACCGCGAACAAAATGGGATCTCTGTTTCAAGGCTCCGGAATCGAGCAGCAGAAAGCCCTTGATCTCACAACGGCGTCCATGCAGCGGGCGGCGGATGTTGCGTCTGTCATGGGAATCGACACGTCTGCGGCAATGGAGGCCATCGCGGGAGCTGCCAAAGGCAACTTCATGATGATGGACAACCTCGGCGTCGCCATGAACGCGACCACGCTTGAAGCTTACGCCCTCGAAAAAGGCATGAACTTTAAGTGGAATACCGCCTCAAACGCCGAGAAGACGGAACTCGCCTTGCAGATGTTCATGGACAGGACATCGCAGTATGCAGGAAACTTTGCGAGAGAGGCGGAGGGGACTTTCTCAGGCTCCCTCGGCCAGATGAAAGCGGCCGCTCAAAATCTGATGGCGTCGCTCGTACTCGGCGAGGATATTCACTCAGAGCTTACGCGGCTGACATCAAGCGTCGTTGCCTTTGCAAAAAATCTCCTTCCCATGTTGGTCAACATCATCGGCGGAGCGCCGCAGATCATTGTCGAACTGCTGTCCGGGCTTGGCCCGGAGCTTCTGACGGCCGGAATGAACGCAATTTTGCAGCTCGGAACAGGACTTGCCCAAGCATTGCCCCAGCTCATCACAACGATCACAACGCTGATCCCTCAACTGGTTTCAGCGTTTCTGACTCTGTTGCCGCAGCTCATTCCCGTGGCGTTGCAAATCATCAACGCGCTCGCACTCGGCCTCGTCCAGGCAATCCCGCAGCTTATTCAGGCAATCCCGCCGCTGATCACGCAGCTCGTCGAGGGCATTGTGCAGAATGTTCCCGTCATCGTCGAGGCGGGCGTGCAGCTCTTCATGGGGCTTGTGCAGGCGCTCCCGGAAATCGGCATGGCGCTTGTAGAGGCCGCGCCCGATATAGTCATGGCTCTGATCCAGGGGCTTTTGAGCATGGCTGGGGCTTTGATTTCCGGGGCGGTGCAGCTCTTCACCGGGATCGTGGACGGCGTAAAACAGGTCGGCCCGCAAGTGATTGAATCGGCAAAACAGCACGTCACGAACACCATCAACAAGATCAAGGGCATGGGGCCGCAGCTCCTCGCAGCGGTGAAGAACTTCGCGGCAAAAATCCCGGAGGGCATCAAAAGCGCATTCGGGGCGGTAAACTCTGCTATCGCGCAAATCGGCTCAAGCATCGTCAGCGGCATTAAGAACTTTGCAAGCCAGCTCGTCAGCGCTGGCAAGAACTTGATCCTCGGCCTCGCCAATGGTATCAAGCAGGGAATCGCGAACGCTGTCGCCGCTGCTCGTGAAGCTGGCCGCTCCGTCATCGCAGCCGCGAAGGCAATCCTCGGAATTCATTCGCCGTCAACCGTTTTCGCGGACATCGGCGAGAACATCACGCTCGGCCTTGCCAAAGGCATTACGGAAGACACCAAGCCTGTCACGAACGCAATCGACAACGTCGCAGCTATGGCCACGGCTGGAATTGAGAGCGGCCTCGCGGTCAACGCCGCGCTGGGCGTAAGAACGGACGCAGAGGCGACGGGAGACCTTCGCGCACTTATCTCTGTTGTCAACGCGCTTTCGCGTAAGATCGACAACATCGGCGTATATCTGGACGGCGACAGAATGGTCGGGGGCATCGTCGACCGCATGGACAACGCGCTCGGCAATCGTGCCGTGCTTGTGGGAAGGGGGCAAGCCTAAATGCTTCACGGCGTCACCATCAACGGGACAAACACGTTGACGGCTTACGGCCTTTTCCTTTGCGCTGATCTCAAAATTGGCGAGCCGACGCTCAAGGAAAACCTCGTTGACATTCCCGGCGGCAACGGCTCCCTCAACATGAGCTATTCGCCGCAGGGCTATCCCGTTTACAACAACAGGGAAATCTCGTTCACGCTTGCGAAACGCATGACGGACGCAGACAGAGCGACGGCGCTCGCCGCAATCCGCAACCTCTGGCACGGACGCGAGGTTTCCCTTGTCCTCCCGGACGATTCGAGCCATTACTGGCATGGCATCATCAGCTTCGGCGGCGTGAGCGGCTATAACAGCGGACAGATCCCTGTCAAAATGACCGCCGAGCCGTACAAACTGAAAAACGCCGAGACCACCGTGACGAGCGGGGCGGGAACTGTCACCCTCGCGAACGAAGGTATGCCCGTCGTGCCGACCGTCACGTCGACAGGCTCGGCAACGATAGCCTGGGACGGACACAGCGTCGCGATCTCCGCAGGGGAGCAGACAATCCCGCAGCTCGTCCTCCCAGCCGGGGAAACTGAAATCACCATAACCGGCTCCGCGACCGTTACCTTCACATGGCGGGAGGGATCGTTGTGAGCTGGACAATAAACACAGAGGCGGGCGCGGTCGTTTACGATCCGCGCCTCCCTGCTTATAAGCTCACGGCCGCGAAGCTCACGCAAGAGCTGAATAAGGCCGACTCGCTGATTTTTACGCTCTATCCGCAATCTCCGGCATACGGCAGCATCGACAGGCTGAAAAGCACGCTCCTCGCGTCCTACAACGGCACGTTGAAAAGCCGCAGCCGTATGATCGACGACGTGATTGGCTGGCACAACGAGCGGGAGTGCTTGTGCGAGGGGGAGCTTGCTTTCTTTAACGATAGCATACAGAGGCCGTTTGTCTTCCCGGAAGACGAAGACCACGCGACCCCTGCGGACTATCTCGCATTCCTTGTCGGGAGACACAACGAGCAAGTCTCTGCCGACCGCCGTTTCACCGTCGGCACGGTAACGGTCACAGACCCGAACAACTATATCTCGCGCTCTGACACGGAGTATTCGACAACGTGGCAGCTCATCAACGAAGGGTTGCTCGACACGCTCGGCGGCTATCTGTGGATACGCCACGAAAACGGCGTCAGTTATCTCGATTACCTTGCGGACTTCTCCGTCTTGGCAAATCAGCCGATAAAGGCCGGAGTCAATCTGCTGGGCATCTCGACCGAGAGAAAAGGCGCGGAAATCGCGACGGCCATTCTGCCGCTTGGCAAAGCTGACGAAGAGACGCAGCAGCGGCTCACGATCGAGGGCATTGCGGACTATACGGACACGGACATCTGCAAAGAGGGCGACATCGTCTATTCCGTGGCCGCGGAGACGCAATACGGCTCCCGCATCGTCAAGGTCGTGACGTGGGACGATGTGACCGTCGACACAAACCTTTTGACAAAGGCCATTGCTGAACTCGCAATCGTGCGGCAGCTCCCATCAACCGTGACCATCACGGCCGCGGATCTCTCCGCAGCCGGGTACGACTTCAACACTTTCTCCCTCGGCACATATGTCCAAATCCTTGACGATTGGCACGGAGCGCACAACCTCGCGGCGACCTACCTTGTGCAGAAGCTTGAAACCGACCTCCTCAATCATGCAAACAATCAGCTCACGCTCGGCGCGACAACCTTGTCTCTCACCGAGACGAACAAACGCGACCTTGCCGCAGCCATGCAGACCGTTGAGGCCAATGTCGCGCAGGAAACCGCTACGCAGATCGCGGAGGTCGAGCGCCGCAACCAGAGCGCAATCGAGCAGAGCGAGAGCAATATTATGCTCACCGTTACGGAGAGCTATTACACCAAAGGCGAGACGGACGGCCTTGTTTCCGCCGTTGCGACCACCGTGCAGCAGACCGCCGACGGCATCCGCATCGACTTCTCAAATCTGCAACAAGACGTGCAGGACGTTCAAGCGCAGGCCGACGCGAAATTCAACAGCTTGCAATCGTACATTCAGATGGCGGGCGGCACGATCACGCTCGGCGAAATCGGGAACGAGGTCACGCTCAAGGTCGAAAACGACCGTATCGGCATCTACGTCAACGGCGTGGCCATGACGTACTGGACGGCCTCGGATTTCGTCGCGCCCATTACTTTGAGGATTCCTGTCGGCGGTCGGTTGATCCTCGGAAATTTTGCTTTTATTCCGCGCACGAACGGCTCGCTCGACTTCACATGGGTGGGGAGTTGAACATGGCAAGCGTATATTTTTCAGACAGTTATAGAAACCCTAAATTCAGCACCGCGCCGACCAACTATATCCGCGTAGACTTTACGGAGGTCGAATATGACCTCGTGAACAACCGCACGAAGGTAAGGCTTGACGGCGTTTATATCTACACTTCCGCCGGATACATCGGGTCGAGCGTGGCTTATGGTACGCTCACTTTCAACGGGACGACCGTCCTGTCTATGAACGCCGGATCGTATCAGGTGCAGCTTTCGACGAGCTATTCGTATATCTCGTCGAGCGGGACAGGCGCGACAGTATGGATTCCGCTCAACGATGACGGCTCCGGCTCTATGTCTGTCTCTCTGACAGGCGGCACGGCAAACGCGGACAATCGTTCGTGCTTCGGCGTAAAAAATACGACCTACGGCGTTTTCGGTATCCGCACAACGGCAACGAAAAGCGTCGCGCTCACGAAGCGCCCGCGCATCACGACCGTCACCGCGACGGACGCTTACATCGGCGAGCCTGTCACGATCACCCTGTCGCGGTTTAACGCTGATTTTACGCACACGGTCAAAGTGACGTGCGCGGGGAATACCGAGACCTTGATGACCAAAGGCTCGACATACCCGACGCTCACATGGACTCCCGCGCTGGCTACCTATGCCCCGCTGATCACGAACGCGATGGCGGCGACCGCGACCATCATCTGCGAGACGTACAACGGCGACACGCTGCTCGGCCAATCGACCGCGACTTGTACGCTCACGCTCAAAGCTGCCGACGTTGCCCCGTCTGTCTCGATTGCAACGGCAGACCCGACAGGCAACCTCACGACATACGGGCGCTTTGTCAAGGGCAAGTCGAAAATCACCGTCACGCTCACGCCGACGCTTGCCTATGGCGCGACGCTTGCCACGACGCAGATTACCGCAAACGGCGCGAGTTATACAAGCTCCCCGGCAACGACCGATTTTATTTTGTCCGTCAATAACACGGGAATCTCGGCTACCATCCGTGACAGCCGAGGGCAAACGGCGACCGCAAGCGCAACGATTCAAATTTACGACTATGACGCGCCGAAGATCAGCTCATTTTCTGCTCACCGCTGCAACGCAGACGGGACGGAAAACAACGCCGGGGCTTACATGGCGGTCGGTTATTCCGTGGAGGTATCACCGCTCGGCAATCAGAACGCAAAAACGCTGACGGTAAAATACAAAAAAATCTCCGCTTCGACATGGTCGACCGCAACGATCACGCTCTCCGCGTACACGGAAACGGGCGTTTCTCAGCCGATAGCCGTCGACACCAACAGCACCTACAACGTGCAGCTCGTCCTTGAGGATGATTTCTCGACAGGACAGAGCGCAGCGGTCGCGGAGCTTGTCCTCCCGACCGCCTCCACGCGCATGAACTGGGGAGCGGGGGAGAACGGCGGCATAGCGATCGGCAAGGTCAGCGAGTATAACAAGACGTTCGAAATCGCGGACGATTGGGATGTGCATATAGGCGGCGATCTTGAGGTAGAAGGTAGTATTATCGGGAGCGCTCCCGGCATTGCCATATCCGACACGCAGCCAACAGGTGACGAGCTGGTGTGGATTGACACGGACGATGACGGCTCGGTGCATCAAGTGCTGGAATTGAGCGATTTCGACAGCGCGAGCGGACATTGCAAGATGCCTGACGGTACGCTTATCCAATGGGGCAGTTTAATAGTCCAACAAGGCTCAACCGCTCAATATGTTGGGCAAACGTATCAGATGCCGGTTTCTATAAGCTTGCCGATACCTTTTGTTGACACAAATTACCGAGTGTTCGGGTCATCTAAATTCGTCAGCGGCGGAGCTGTTGCAATAGGCCATGATGTTTCTCTGTCTACGGAATCGTCCGCTTACATCAGAGCTTGGGACTATACACCTAGAACTTTGAGCAGCAGCGAGACCTTGAAAATTTGGTGGATAGCAATTGGTCGGTGGAGGTGAGGGTCTATGCTACTTGTAACCAACAGCCTCAAATTCAGAGAGTCTGCCTCTGACCCTTTCCAGAAGCTTTCGCTTTCGGCTAATTTCGCCGCCCCCGTTCCAATCAGCGAGGGCGGCACAGAAGCGGACAACGCCGCAGATGCGCGTACCAATCTTGGAGCTTCGCCTATGCCGACGGTAATCGTCTTAAACACTTCTTTGAGCGGGACGACCTACCTTGCGGACGCGACTTACACGGTGAGCGGCGACGGTGTTGTTATTGTGTGTGCGTCGATAGTTTCTTACGCAAACGACTACGGGCAATATACTGTGGCTATATATCACAACGGCACATTGATTATGGGGGCTGGTTCGAGATACGATACTTCAAACGCAGCGGGATTCGGCGCGGCGGCAGCAGCTCCTATTGTCGTGGCAAATGGAGACAAAATCCGTATCGTTTTACAAAATACGAAAGCTGGAGCCAAATCTGTTTTCCGTCGTTTCTTGTGCTTCGGCTGCACAGTATCATAAGGAGGGCAACACATGGCAAATAAATATTTTCTGCATCAGATCAAGGTCGGGAAGACCGCAACCTCAAAGGGCATTGTCATCCACGACACCCTCGACGCTGCCGAGCAGGGCTACCACGCATATCTGGGCGCTTATGCCTACGGGCATGACCCGGACGCAGTTTTTGTTGAGGCCATGATTACGGACATGGATAACTCCGTCTATCTCAGGGACTCGTGGAAAGCCGCAGAAGAGGAGCAGACATGAACATATCCGATCTTCACGGCATCGACATTTCCTCGTGGCAAAACGGAATAACTGCCGCTGCATTGAATAAGGTTGACTTCGCTATTTTCAAAATCGCGGAGGGACAGACGTGGACAGACCCGTGTTTTGACGAGTTTTACGCCCTCGCAAAAATCCCGGTCGGCGCTTATGTGTTCTCTCATGCCGTCACCGAGGACGCAGCAAGACGTGAGGCGAAGCGGGCGGTCGAACTGCTCAAAGGCCGCAAGCTCCCGCTCGGCCTCTACATCGACGTGGAGGACGGAGCGCAACTCGCCCTTTCTGACAGCGCATTGACGGCAGTCGTGAAAGCGTTTTGCGATGAGGTAAAAGCCGCCGGATATATCGCCGGAGCATACGGGAGCGGCGGACAGCTTTGGGCGAAGGTCGGCCCGTCCTACGTCGGCGACGACGTGATCGTGTGGGCGGCTTCGTGGGGCATGAAACCAAAGATTTCCTGCGATGTGTGGCAATACACCGATCACGCACGGATCGACGGCTATAACGCCCCCGTGGACGGCGACGAAGCCCTTTCCGAGCGGTTTATTGCTATGGTCAACGGTGAAGCCCAGCCAGATCCGACGCCCGCAGAGCCAGATCCAGAGCCGGACGCGCCCACCGTTGACACGTTCACGATTTCGGGTGTTCCCGT
The DNA here is from genome assembly GCA_045606685.1 of Eubacteriales bacterium. Lineage (GTDB taxonomy): Bacteria > Bacillota > Clostridia > Oscillospirales > CAG-272 > SVQP01. Next base: position 14,800 of record JAZUSJ010000196.1, on the reverse strand, counting down.
TCTCATGCACGGCGACACGGGTGACGCGGTCAAAGCTCTCCAGGGCGAGCTGATCGCCCAGGGCTACAACTGCGGCGGTAAGCGCGACTGGCGCGGTGCAGAGACGCCAGACGGCATCTTCGGGAACTTCACGCAGGAGGCTGTCCGATCGTTTCAGAGAAAACGCAATCTCCCGGTCACGGGTATAGCAGAACACGACACAAGAAAAGCCTTATTGGGGGTGGTTTAGTATGGAAGTGCTAAAAACCTTCCTTCTGGCCTTTCTCGGCGGGGCCGGCGGCGTCGCGCTCATAAACGCGATCCACGACCGCTGGAAGTGGAAAGCCGAGCGAAAGGCCGCGAAAGAGGACAAAAAGGACGATACGGGGGAAATGGTTAAGAAACACGACGCCGCCATCAAAGAAAACAACGAGGAGCTGGCGCTCCTCACATTCGGGATCTTGGCCTGCCTCAAAGGAGTCAAAGAATTGGGCGCAAACGGGCCTGTGACCGAAGCTATAAACAAGATCGAAAAACACCTTAACGAAAAAGCACACGGAGGATAAAATCATGAACAAAGTATTCTGGAAAGCTGCCCTGATCCGCGCGATCCGTACCATCTGCCAGACGGCCATCGCTACCATCGGCACCACGGCTCTGATCGAAGAGGTCAACTGGCTGCTCGTTCTGTCCAGCGCCGCCCTCGCCGGTCTTCTCTCCATTCTTAACAGCATCGCAACGGGTCTCCCGGAAGCGCCTGCCGAGAAGTAAATACTATTTTATCGCGGCGACTCCCCAGCGGGGATTTCCCCGCAAACAAACAAGGATTTGTAAACCACCGTGTCAACCACGCACAGCCACTCCTTGCCATTTAGCGCCATTTTTGCCTGAAAAACGCGTTTTTCAAATTTGCGGATAATTGAACAAAAACAAAGAAAAAGCCCCCCATTTCGTCATTTTTTGACGATTTGGGGGACTTTGGCGCAGAAGGAGGGATTTGAACCCTCGCGGCGTTTTATAGACACCCTACTCCCTTAGCAGGGGAGTCCAAAAGTGAGTGTTTGCAATGCTTTGCGGCTTTCTTGTCAACCACTTGTCAACCACGCGAAAATAACTTTGCCGCTTCGTGAGCCTCTTCTGCGGACAGGTGAGTATATCTTTCCTGCACCTTTTGAGTCGAGTGGCGGAGCATTTTCTGCACGACAGCCGGATGCACGCCGAGCTTGACGGCCTCCGTCGCATAGGTATGTCGGCAGCTATACGGGACTTTCTTTTCAACGCCCGCACGCTCAAGGCAGGCGTAAAACTCGTCGTAGAAAAAATCTTTGTTTACATGGATCAGCTTGTCGCCGTCCGTGGCCATTATGGTATCGACAACAGGCGCGAGGATATCCGGGTACACGATGGCCGACTTCTTCCTCGTTTTCGTCTTAGCACCGCAGCCGACTATCTCCTGCTTCTCTGTATCGACGTTTTCCTTTTTGCACGCCAGCAGCTCCGCGGGCATCATGCCCGTGTAGCACATCAGAAGAATATAGGGAACAAAATAGTCTTTTTTGTCGTAAATGTTCCATAACTTTGTCAGCTCTTCCGGCGTGAACGGCGTGGCTTCGTGTTCCTCCATCTTCGGCAGCACGATAAAATCCGCGATGTTTTTTTGAATAATACTGTCCACCATTGCCCGCTTATACATAGCCTTGAGGATCGTTTTCACGTCCCTGGCCGTGTAGAAAGTGGGGCATTTTTCGTTTATAAGCTCTTGCAGCTCGGCCAGCGTGAGCGTGTGGATTTGCCGACCCATGAGCGGCTCCAGCTTCTTCCGAGCGGTCTTATATGCGCTCTGCCTGTTTGCCGACAGTTTCGGCAGCTCGCTCGTCTTGTACTGCTCCCACAACTCGATAAGTTTCGGAGACCCCTCGCGGATCTCTACCGATGACGACGCCCATTCAAGGGCGTCTTTTTTTGTCGCAAAACCGCCCTTTGTCGGTCTTACGCGGTGATAGCCGTCCTCGTCTGCGAAACGATAGCCCGGACGGATGCCTGTCCACGTCTTGCCGCGTTTTAAGGCCGTTCCTTGCCCGTTTCCGCGCTTTTTAGCCGTTCGCAGTATCTCTTGCCGTTTTCCGCAAAGACCGCAAAAAGGCGCGTCTGCGACGCTCTGATGGCAATAGCGGCAAATCATTTTGCACCAGGCTTTCCGTAAAAACCGATTTCGATAAAGAAGCCGCGGTCTCGCGCTGGAAACGCCATCGCGCAAAAGATCGGCAGACGCGCTTGCCGCCACTCTCTCACCATGTCGCGCATCCTGTTCGCGCGGAGATCACCGAGCTTTGTTTTCTTCCACGAAACAATAACGTTCTTCGGATCGTAGCCTCCGTCTACTGTTCGCGTATCAAACGAAAGCGTAAGGATCTCGCCGCGATATACGCCGAGGTCGAGAACGTTGTTTTTCTTTATCGACTTATCATCGCCGGACATCTGATACGTTGCGCGGATCTTCACGTCATTGTAGTGATACGACAGTTTGAGACCATTGATTTCGTCAGGCGCGAGCGGAGGGGCGTTTCTGATTTTCTCCATCTGATCCAGGAACTCGTTAAGCCGATCCACCGGCTCCTTTTTTTCTTTTGCAAAACGCATTGCACAGCCTCCTTTACTGCCTCACAAGCGGCAGTTTCTTAAAGATCACGGTGCCATAGCCGACCACGGTATCGTTGCCGCTCGACCAAATGTCGACATCGAGATCCTTTCGGTTTCTGTTCAGCGAACGGAGATAGATGTTCAAGCCGTCGGTAATGTACTGTTTCACGATGAGGAATCCGTTGACCATTATCACGGCAAGGTCACCAATCTCCGGGCGCTTGCGCTTGCAGAGAACGACCTCCCCGTCGTGCAGATACGGCTCCATGCTGTCGCCGGAGATCTTCACGGCGAAATTGGCGTCGCTGTCTGCGTCGACCTCGTAATCGTCAAAGCCCTCGTCGGCTACCGGCTCACCCGGGCCAGCCGCGGCGACGAACAGAGGGATGATTTTTGTTTCCTTTTTGGGTATCTCGACAACCTTCGCGCCGCTCTCCACTTCCATGACCGCGTCCACCACTTTGCGGCCTCTTTCGTCCAGCGCCTCGTATTTCTCGTCAAGCGGCGAACGGATCACGACGGTGCGGTCATCCCTGCCAAGCAGATAGTCGATTGAGACCTCATAGAAGTCAGCGATCTTTATGAGCTGCTCGGGATAAAGCTGTCGGTTTCCTTTCTCATAGTTATAATACGTTGTTTTCGGAAAGCCGAGTTTCTCGGCGGCTTCTGTCGCATTCCAGCCTCTTCTTAATCTTAACTCTTCAAGCCTGTTCACAATTTGCACCCCCTTCGCGAACATTATTACACAAATTGAGAATTTTGGCAACAAGAAGTTTCAGCCAATTGTGAAAACTCTATAAATTAATCGTTCCCAAATCGGGAATTATTTTACTTGCAAATTCTCAAAACAGGAATTATACTATCTCATGGAATCCCAAATTGAGAACAGGGAGGTGAATAAATGTTTCCCAACATCGCAGCAGAGCGAGCGCGGAAGAACATGACGATTGACACATTCGCGTCGCAGCTCGGCGTAACCAGCAAGACCGTGCAGAACTGGCAGAAGAGCGGCAAGATCCCGTCAGACAAACTCCTGATCATGGCGAATTTGTTCAACTGCTCCGTCGATTATCTTCTCGGCCACGAAGTGAAAAAGAAAGGAGGCTGATATGACACTCGCAGAAATCAAGCAAAGCCCCGCCCTGTGGCTCACGGCGGCAGACATCGCGCCCGTGCTTGGATGCGACCCGGACTTACTTCGCGCACAAGCTCGATACAAGCCGGAGCTGCTCGGTTTCCCTGTGGTGGTCATAGGGAGCCGCGTCAAAATTCCCCGTCGGCCGTTTCTGGCCTTTTTTGGGGAATAGGAAAGCCGCCGCTCCGCTGGCACGGAAACGACGGCAAGTGAAAAGTGCTTAAGAAAGGATACCACAAAAGATGAAAAGTATCAAGTGGCTCGCGCTTTTGTTTCTGCTGAACAACGAGGTCGTGAGCTGGATCGCGCTGACGGTTATAGCAACGGCGGCGGTCGTGTGGTTTGTAAAGGAGGTCGACCGTGAAGCAAGCAGATAGAGTTTTGCAGTATATGCGGGACTTCGGCTCCATCACTCCGCTTGATGCGGTAAAGGATCTCGGCGTGATGTGCCTTGCCGAACGAGTGCGGGATCTCCGCAACGCTGGCGTCGCTGTCAAGGGCACGCCGGAGCGCGGAGAAAACCGCTACGGCGAGCGGACGCGTTATATGAGGTATTCGCTATGTTAGACGATCCTATCATTCGCAGCCTGGAAGAGACCGGCCTCCCGCCGTGGAACGACGGCAAAGAGCCGAGGTGCCCTGTTTGCGGCGCGTCGTGCGACACGATCTACCGCAACGCCGAGGGCGACACGGTCGGATGCAACGAGTGCGTGACGGCGTATGACGCATGGGAGCTGATCGATGATTAACGGAATCCTTGAGTACACGACGATGCTTGTAGACATCGCGTTTGAGAAGGGCGAAGAGTGCTGCAAGTATTGCCCCTTGCTTGAAACGTACAGCAGAAACCAATGCCGGAGAACTGGCGAATACATCGTAGACACACGCGGGCGCGGAAGATGGTGCCCGCTGTGGGAAAAGGAGGAACATGAACGGCTTTCGACTTCTGACGGCTGACGAGATCGAGTGCCGCATCTCGCAGATCAGCGACAAGGGGCTTTCGCTGCTCCTGTACAAAACGGCACGGACGGACGCAAATCTGCTCGACGAGAAATACGGCGCGTTTTCATGGCAGAACGATTTTAAGGTCGTGGACGGCGTACTGTACGGAGGCATCGGCATCCTCGCTTGTTCAGAGGACGAGGGCGGCTGGGTTTGGAAATGGGACGCAGGCACCGAGAGCAACACAGAGGCCGAGAAAGGCCGCGCAAGCGACGCTTTCAAACGTGCCGGTTTCAAGTGGGGCATCGGCAGAGAGCTTTACACGGCCCCGCGCATCTGGATTTCCGCCGACAAGTGCAACATCAAAGACCGCAAGTGCTATGACACGTTCACGGTCGAGAAGATCGTGTACAACGAAAAGCAGGAGATTTCCGGCCTGTCCATCCTCTGCAACGGGCAGCGGTGTTTCGTATGGCAGCGCAAATAAAGGCGCGGATCGTGGACTTCTCCCTCTCGTTCGACCGCAAGCAGAGAGTGACCTTTGAGCTTGAGGGAGACTTCCGCGGCCAGTATGACAAGCTCCACGCGGAGCCTGTCGAGATCTCCGTCCGCAAGTGGAAAGAGAAACGGAGCCTCGACGCAAACGCCTATTTGTGGGCGCTGATCACCAAGATCGCAAACGCTCTCCGGGAGAGCAAAGAGGACATCTATCTCGACGCTCTCAAAGCATACGGACAGGGCGGCGCGGTCTCGGTCGAGGAAAGATACGCCGAGGACTTCAAACGCTCGTACAAGTACCACGAAAAGCTCGGGGAAAGCGAATTGAACGGCAAGACCTTCGTCCACTTCCGTTTTTGGGTCGGCTCCTCGGAGTACAACACCGAAGAGATGAGCATCCTCATCGACGGCGTGATCAGAGAGGCGAAAAACCTCGGCATCGAGACAATGGACGAAGCGGAATTGAAATCATTAATAGGAGGATGATATGAAACCCTTAAATTGCCCTGGCGTGGTTTGCGGCTTCGCCTGCGAGAGCTGCGGCTTTAACCCCAGCGAGCAGAAACGCAGATTGAAGACAGGCCGCTTTGAAATGTCGTATATGCGCCACGTTCTGCACAACGACAACAACAAACCAATCCACACGGCACGCAACCTGTGCAAAAGACTCATTTTCAAGAAGGGAGTATCGAGCAATGTCTGACTATCAGAAGCTTCTCAAGGCAATCGCTGCGGAGGCGTGGGAAACGCCCGTCACGCAGCTCGTCAACAAGCTCAACACGCTCGTCGCGGCCTGTGACGGCTTGTGCGACTACTACCACAAGGACGCGATCTTTGCGGCCTTTGAAATCAAGGAGGAGAAAGATGCTTAATTCCGTCAATCTGCAAGGGCGTCTCACGCGCGACCCGGAACTGCGCGAGCTGGCGACTGGCAAGAAGCTCGCCAACTTCACGCTCGCCGTCGACCGCGGCAAGGACGCGACCGACTTTATCCGCTGCGTTGCCTTCGACCGCGTGGCCGACACGGCGGCGTCGTATCTCAAGAAGGGCGACATGGCCATTGTCGCCGGGCGGCTCTCCGTCAGAACGTGGAAGGACAAGGAGGAGAAGACCCGCGAGGAAACCACCGTCACGGTCTACGAGATCAATTTCTGCGGCGGACGCAAAGCGGAAACGCCAGAGCACCCGAAAGAGCAGCCGTTCCAGGATCTCGGCGGCGACGACGGCGAGCTGCCGTTTTGAGCTATGGCAGAACGGAGGATGTTTGCAAAGACCATTGTCCTCTCCGATGCTTTCCTTGATATGCCAATGTCCGCGAGAAACCTCTATTTCACGCTCGGGATGCTCGCAGATGACGACGGCTTCGTCAATGCCCCGCGCTCGATCATGCGTCAATGCGGGGCATCTGACGACGACATGAAGCTGCTGATCGCAAAAAAATTTGTCCTCATCTTTGACAGCGGCGTCATCGTTATCAAACATTGGCGGATCAACAACTATCTGCAAAAAGACCGCATTCAGCCGACAAAATACGTCGAGGAAAAATCGCAGCTCGCGCTCGACGAAAAGGGCGGTTATACGATGTATACACAGCCATGTATACACGGCCATGTATACACAGGTAAGGATAGTATAGGTAAGGATAGTATAGAAGAGGATAGTGTAGAAAAGGATAATAATTCTTTTTCTTTTCAAGAAGAAAAACAAGAAAAAGAAGAAAGCGAGGGCATGAAGAAAGCCCGTGAGTTTTTAGAGAAGATCTACGGAGGGGAACGATGAAAGACAAAAACGGCTATGCTCCGTCGATCCTCGGAGCCTTCGACTTCTGCTATGTCTGCTACCGGCACGGAGATCTCGCACGGCATGAAGTGTTCCACGGCGCGAACAGGCAGAAATCGAAACGCTACGGCCTGTGGATCAACGTGTGCCCTGCGTGCCATGACAAGATCCACTTCACCGACGGCAAGCTCGACAGGCTGCTCAAGGAAAACGCACAGCGGCAGGCGATGCTCGTCTACGGATGGACGGAAGACGATTTTCGAAGGAGGTTTGGTAAAAGCTATGTATAGCAAATTCGGCTCAAAGAAGGTCGAGCGGGACGGACACAAGTTTGACAGCAAGCACGAGGCGGGGCGGTACACAGAGCTGAAGATCCTCCAGCGTGCGGGAATGATCTCCGATCTGCGTTTGCAAGTGCCGTTCCTCCTCATCCCGTCGCAATACGAAAACGGCAAGTGCATCGAACATGAGTGCAAATACATCGCCGACTTCACCTACCGCGAGGATGGCGAATTCATCGTCGAGGACGCGAAGGGCATGAAAACGGACGTGTACCGCATCAAGAAAAAGCTGATGCTTCAGAAATACGGCATCAAGATAAGGGAGACATGACATGATCTACGTTGTAATAATTCTGCTCGCCGCGCTGGCGGCCTCGCTCATGGTCAACGTTTATCTGCGGAACGAGATCCTCGACGAACGCCGCCGCACGTTTGAGGCGACGGAATGGATCGACCCGATCTCGGTCGAGGAGATCGACGAATGAAGCACTACGGCGACATCACAAAGTTGAGCGGCTACGAGCTGCCGATAGTGGACGTTATCACAGGCGGCTCTCCGTGCCAAGACTTGAGCGTGGCGGGGAAACGCGCCGGACTCGCTGGCGAACGCTCCGGGCTGTTCATGGAGCAAATGCGAATCGTAAAGGAGATGAGAGAACGCGATGAACGAGATAATGGAAGGACAGGTTGGCTTGTTCGACCTCGATACATGGTATGGGAAAACGTGCCCGGAGCCTTCTCAAGCGGAAACCCGAAGGGAGCAGACTTCGCCGCCGTCATCGAGGAGATCATCAAAGTCGCAGAGCCGGGCGCCGCTGTGTGTGTGTGTGTACCTGACGGAGGATGGACAAAATCCGGGTGTTACTACTCTGCGGATGGTCGATGGAGCATTGCTTGGCGGCTTCACGACGCGCAGTTTTGGGGAGTCCCCCAGCGAAGAAAACGTATCGCGCTTGTCGCAGATTTTGGAGGACTCTCCGCCCCTGAAATACTCTTTGAGCGCAAGGGCGTGCGAGGGGATTTTGCGGAGAGCGGAGAAGCGGGGCAAGGAACTCCCGCATGAGCTGCGAGAAGCCCTTGAGCGGCAATGCAGCAACCCTCAAAATTAGGGGGGGGGCGAGACGTTGACAGCAACGGAAACAAAGCGGGAAAGGGGCCGCTGGTGCAATGGGAAAAGAGCGGGACGATAGGCGTGTGCCAAGATCAGACGCTATTCGTTTGGTATACGGCATCAGCTCCTACGACAGCAACGCGATGAAGTCGAAAAATCCACACAGCGGCATTTATCTCGCGGAGACCGCTCGGACGCTCGATAACAACGGCGGCTGTCCGGCTTGCAATCAGGGGGGGTGCTGATTTTTGAAAGACGCGATCGGCCTTGACCTCTACAACCAAGTCTTAACAGGGGGGGGCGGCAATGACACTCACAGCAAGACGCTCTGATCCGCATCATGTGCCTTGCGTCCTGGTCTACGAATCCCACAATCAAGACTCCCGCTATAAACCGCTCGGCGAGATTTGCGAGACAGTAAGCGCCAAGTACGGAACAGGGGGGGGCAATCAGCCGATAGTGTTGAGATATGAAGAAACTGTACAACAAGTACCGCCACGGGATATTTGAAGAAGCGGACGTTGCAATGCCTGTGATCCAGCGGTACGGAACAGGGGGGGCAATGTGCCGATAGTGGTCGAGACAAAAACCTTTAACCAAGTAAGTCAATCCGCCGTTTACTGCGAGGACGATATAGCCGTTTCGACAACAGTATGCGGCGGATCGTATGGGGGGGGGCAGCGAGACCCTTGTAGTGGAGAATCGAATCGAAGATGAGCTATCAGAACGTAACAGGCTCCGTTACCTCCGGGGCACATCCCGGCAGCTATAACGGACAGGACGCATATAACGATATGCTGGTGATCGATGAAGTACAAAATGACCTCTTGCGTAGGGGGGGCGAAGTGAGCCAAACCCTTGACGCAAGCTATTTCAAAGGCACAGGAGCAAGAAACGGAAAGGAGCGAGAAGTCATAGCAGAAGAACCGATTATGATGTCCGACCGCAAAGGTCATAACGGCATCACAGAAGACGGCACAGCGACCACGCTGAACGCACAGGAGAAAGAGCGGCCTGTGATAGGCGAGTGCATCGTCCGCAGACTCACGCCGAAAGAGTGCGAACGGCTGCAAGGGATGCCGGACGATTGGAGCAAGTACGGCGTCAACGAAAAGGGCAAAGTGTATGAGCTGCCGGACTCGGCACGATACCGGCTCCAAGGGAACGGCATCGCAACGCCGTTTTGGAGGTATCTGCTCAAGCGAATCTCTGCGCAGTACGAACGCACGCCGACGCTCGGCAGCCTATTCGACGGACAGGCGTCTTTCCCGATGATATGGGAGGGTATCAACGGACCAGGCACGGCGCTGTGGTCGAGCGAAATCGAAAAGCACGCCGTTGCCGTAGCAAAGTATCATTTCCCGGAGGGCTGACAATGGCTGAATACATCGAACGCGAGGCGGCAATAGAATTGCTTTCACAGCCGATAACGATGTCAATGTGCCTATCGACAGAAGAGTGCCATCACAAGATAGCGCAACAGCGCATAGACCGCTATCTCATCGAGAACATCCCCGCAGCCGATGTGCGGCCTGTGGTGAGAGCGGAATGGTACGGAGAAGCAGATGGTTACGCAGACGGTGGACTTGTCTACGATATGTGGTCTTGCCCTATTTGCGGAAAGCGCTTTGAAGAATGGGAAGAAAAGCCCGACTGGAACTTCTGCCCCAACTGCGGAGCTGACATGAGGGAGGAAAGCTGATGTATGACGAACTTATAAAGCGGCTGAGAACATCATGCGAAAGCTGTAAATTGTGGGATGGATACAAATGTTGCCTTAAAGGTGAGTGTTCAGCGCAGACACGATTACAAGCCGCCGATGCAATTGAGGAATTGAGAGCGGCGGTTGAGGGCTATGAGGCAAATACGAACATGGTGTTTGACCGTAGCGGCAACAACACCGTTGTTAAGTTTGAGCCGAAGTGGATTCCCGTGACAGAGCGGTTGCCGGAGTGCGATCTCGGTGCAGAAGTTGGAAACATCGAGTGGCTCAGCTGCGGGATGGTACACGCCGGGTGCTTCGGGCGCGGGGGCAAATACAGAGACGCATACTTTCGGACATGGACGGACGCAGGAGAGGGAATGGACGCAAAGGACGCTGATTATTGGCGGGCTGTTACGCTACCAGAGCCGCCGAAGGAATGAGAAAAAGCCCGTTAGCTCAATCGGTCAGAGCCGCTGACTTATAATCGGCAGACCCGCGTTCAAATCGCGGACGGGCTACCAAAAAGGAGGAATGAGCATGAAAGCAAAAGAGATTACAGCAGAAGACCGCGAAAGATGGAAGAAGAACGGGTATTTTCCCGTGGTTTGCCGACTTTGCGATGATGTAATGCTTTACCCGATGCCGACATATAAGCCCGAAATGTTTATTGGGTATGAGTGTCAAGAGTGCAAAAGGAGGTACTCATGAGCATCTTAATCAAGGGCATGGAGATGCCGAAAGAGGGAAACTGGCGTTCAATCCGAATATATCCAGACGGGACAATCGGGAGGCCGATAGGCTTTGGCGATTATGCTTTAGTTGAAGGCGCGAAGGCCGTCACCGTCCCGTCGCATGGGAGGCTGATTGATGCGGACGCGCTCGATATCTACCGCAGAGAGGAACAAGCGTGGCATGACTACGAAGTCTTTCCCGAAGAGTATTTTGAGGGCGTAAAGGACGGCTTGCACGAGGCGGCAAAGTGCTTGTCTACCGCTCCCACCATCATCAAAGCAGATGAGGGCGAGACATGAAGAAGAAAAAGCGTATCGTTCGCCATTTTACAAATTGGCTCTTTGCTGAATACCAAGTGCCGAGAATACCCGTCCGCGTCATGTACGATTGTGACGCTATTATAGACGGAGAAACCAAGTGCTATGGGTACTTTGGGGAGGACAACGGGAAAAGGGTAATCCTCGTTGCGGCAAAACGTATCGGTACTACGAAATGCCTGTTTGTTGTGGCGCATGAGTTTGTCCATTATATGCAGTTTCTCAACGGGCGAAACATGGGCGAAACAGAGATTATCGAAGAGGACGCATACACATTTGAAGTCCCGCTTGTTGGAAAGTTTCTGAACAACAGAAAAAAAGAAAATCCGAAAATAACGGGCGTATTAGATGTGTCTTTGCCGACGAGGTTAGAAAACAACTGCCCGTTTTATCGGGAGGCAGAGGAGGGCGAGTGATGCATACTCCGTGGGTTTCTTTTGACGGAAAGAACTGTGGCGGTTGCAAACATCTGAACAATAGAGGGTACTGCGAGTTTACGGCTTGCATTATCCCTTGCACAGTTAGCGGCACGATTCCCGAAGTCAAGCCACGCACAAACGCCGACCGCATCCGTACCATGACGGATGAGGAGTTGGCAGAGTGGATATCACATCCCAAAATCAGCTATTGCCAACACGATATATGCGATGGCGAAACGGATTGCGCGGTGTGTGCGCTCCAATGGCTGAAACAGGAGGTGTAACCCGATGCCGATATTTGATTCTACTAACAAGCCGATTTATAACTGCCCGAACTGTGCGGCGCCGATCGGCTATAGCGACAAGTGCCCGTACTGCGGCACCGTGCTTCGGTGGACGCCGTTCCTTTCCATCGACACGATCTATCTCAACGCGCAGCCGGTCGACGCTACTGCGCTGATCGATCCGTACATGATCGAGAAAGGCTACGTCACAGACGAAAGAGTCTTCGCCGATCTGGCGCGGCAGATAACCGGAGAGCTCGCGAAGCATATGGAGTTCAGAAAAGAAGACTACGACTACCGCACGGGCCGGATCCGGTACCGCGCCCGGTTGTGGGTAGCCGACAAGAAATGAGAGGAGATAGACGATGCTGTTTGACGAACTTGATATCCTCCGCGCCGAGCATGCCGTTCTGGAAGATGCGCAGGAGTGGATGTGGGATGGCCTGAATGAGCAGGCCGCTGAGTATGTGAATTATATCAACGGCGTGTACGACATGACCGCGAAGCTGCTCAAGCAGTTGGAGAAAACGACGGAGTCCGCCGATGCTGATCCCTGACGCCCCTTGGATACAGGAGACTGAGCGGACCGGCTACTGCTCCGCCGCCAACGGCGCGTGGTGGAATAATCCGCCGGACGAAGACTGCGAAGAGGAGGAAGACGATGTTCAATGAGACCAAGAAGACGCCGATGACCTACAGGGAAGTGGCTTCCGCTCTCGTCGAGATGGTGGCCGCGCTTCGGATAGAGGGTTATAACAGGCAGTCGTGGTACGATGCCGTGTCTATTGCCTGCGGCGTCCTCCTCGTGGATGACGTGCTGAAGAGAGGAGAAGAGCCGAGTGAAGAAGCCTGAAGAACTCAACCCTAGAAGAATGAAGATTAACCCGCGCCGGAAGCCCGCAACCGAGGCAGATGTCAACCGCGCTTGGGAGCAGGGCGTAAACGACGGCGTCACGACCGCGACCGTCATCATCCTCTCCGTGTTGGTGGACAAGTTCAACGGCGGAGAACACATCCGCGAAGTGTGGCGCGAGATCAGCAAACTGTCGGAGGAGGTGGCGGAGCGCAGAGTGAGCGTGCCGGATCTGCGCCGCGTGCTTCTCGACGAATACGAAATCGAGGTGCCGAAATGAACGCGAAACAATGGCTCGCCCGCGGACGATGGATCGAGCGGGAAATAACGTCCCTGATCAGGACGCGGGACGAAACGCGCGACCGTCTTACAAAGATCACGCAATCCTACGACGGCGACGGAGCGCAGACAACGAAAGACCCGCACAAGTTTGACAGCCTGGTCGAACTGGAGGACAAGATAGACGAGCTGCTCGACAGGCTCTACGCCACAAAGACGGAGATCCTCGGCGTGATCGACAAACTGGAAGACCGCCGCGAATTCCTCGCGCTGAAGGTCTACTACATCGACATGAAGACATGGGAGGAAGTCTGCGTTGAGATGACCTACTCATGGAAACAGATGATGCGTATACGAAAAAAGGCAATCTCCCATGTGGGTGAAATCATGGGGATAGAATGACACTATACTTCGGCAGTATAATTCATAATGCGGAAGAGCAGGGAGAAATCCTTGCTCTTCTTCGTTTTGCTTAAACGTGGTCAAAGGGCAGCCGAACGTCTTCCTCCTCGGGCGTTGTAAGAGTATCACGCCGTACAAAGCCGTTCAAGATCCTCGGCGTGGCGCTGTCCTGCCGCTTCAAGGGAATAGCTATCCGGCGCGCTTATCCTTTCTCGCGCAGGATTGAGGGAAAACCAGACGCTGGTGGGGGCGTCTGACCATACGGAGGAACCTGATGAAGGTTATCGCGCACGATCTTGGAGACTTCGACGAAATCTTTTTATTGCCGCTTGCGGATTGGCACATAGGAGACCCCGCAAGCGACGGCAAACGCATAACGGAATGGCTCGACTATCTCAAGAAAACGCCGAACGCTTTTGCGCTTCTCAACGGCGACCTCATGAACTGTGCAATCCGAAACAGCGTCTCGGACGTGTATACAGATCTCTCGCCGATGGAGCAGCTCAAGCAATGCGTGAAGCTGTTCGAGCCGATAAAGGAAAAGCTTCTCGCGGTTACCCCCGGCAACCATGAGCTACGAATCTATAAAAACGACGGACTCGATCTGACGCAGATCATGTGTGACCAGCTCGGCATAGGGGAACGATATTCCCCCGCGTCTGTTCTGCTGTTCATACGCTTCGGCAAATGGAGAAGGTCGGGACGGCACGGAGAGCCTGTGCGTTATAGTGTTTACGCCGTACACGGAACAGGCGCAGGGAGAACTGAGGGGGGCGAAGGTCAACCGACTTATGCAGCTTGCCTCGATAGTCGACGCAGACGTTTACATCCATTCTCATCTGCATACTCCCGCAATTGTAAAAACGTCTTTCTTCCGTACATCACCAGTGAACGAAACGGTCGCCCAAGTCGACAAGCTATACGTCAACACAGCCGCCGCGCTCAATTATGGCGGATACGGTGAGCTTGCATCCTTTAAACCGGCAAGCCTTGACACGCCCATCATAAAGCTGGACGGCAGAAAGAAAAAGGCCACGGCATGGCTGTGAAAAATAACCCCCGCTCCTCAAACGGATCTCTCCGCCGAAAGTACCGCGCCCGCTTCAAGGCAATGGCGGCTCCCTGCGGCATCTGTCGAGGAAGGCTCGGCGAGATCCATTACGACGAGCCGAGCGACGCGCAACATCCTTTGTCGTTTGTGATAGACGAAATTAAGCCGATTTCACGATGGCGCGAATTCGGCTATTCTTCGCCACAAGCAGCGGCGAAAGATTGGAGCAACCTCCAAGCTGCTCACTACTGTTGCAATGCGGCAAAAGGAAATAAGACACCCCAAGACCGAAAACCGATGAAAAAAGCGGTGAATTTGAGCGACGGAAAATGGTGAAGCGCGGAAGACGGCGCGAAGGGGAGGGGGAGAGACCCCCAAGCCTCGCTTGGCGAC
>JAZUSJ010000195.1:0-2720 GCA_045606685.1 Eubacteriales bacterium | reverse complement strand
AAGGCCGCTGCGTCGGCTTGCAAGAAACGGCCGTGGCCGCTTTTTGCAGGCAAGTGTGAAATTCAAGTAAAAAACGATCCTGCATATGCACGCTTGGCCTTGCATATACCGTTTGCGTCCGTAAAGGACAATTCCGTTCCGCCGGCGATACGCTTTCGCGCACGGTGGGATTCGAACCCACGAAAATAGCAAGCTTGTAAAGCTTTCAAGGTAAGGCGCATTCGGGCATACACCTTGGAAGGTCCTTGTGTACCGCGGTGATTCTTTCAAACACCTGCTTGAATTTACCTTACGTACCTATTTTACCATGCCTCTTACTGCTTTTCACGGAAAAAAAGCTGCGAACTCATTATCTGAGTCCGCAGTTTAGTTGTTGCATGAGCTTTTTGACCACCAATCTCCGAAATGATTCAGGCCCCACCACCTCGACCGTCGGGCCAAAGGAAAGGATTCTGATCACCATTTCAAGCTGATCGTCATAGGCATATTTGATTTTGACAAGATAGTGCCGCTTGTCAAGTCTTTCGGCTTGCTTTTCAAAATGGGCGAAATGCAGCATGAACCGCTCCAGCGCGTTTCGCTCGTCGGTCACACGCACGGTCAGCGTATCGTAGCGCACAGGCTTGCGCGTCGTGCCGATCCGCTGGTCTCCTCTGTACGGCGCACAAGCCGTGATCTTGGAGAGATTGATGGTGGGCATGAAGTGACAGCCGCTTGTGATCAGACGGAACTTGTCGTCCTTTTCGGAATACTCCATGCGCACGGGAATGCACTTGGTAAACACGTCCTGCCCTTTTCTGTTGGTAATGTTGATTTTGATGGGCATTTTTTGGCGAATGGCCTCCAGGAGAAAGCGGAAGTGCTTGACGTACTCCTCGTCCGTGAAGGGATCTCCGTCACCGTATTTGTCGTAAACGCAATAATCCTCGGGGGTAAAGAGCGGCTCGATGCCCTCAAGATCGGGAAAGGCTACGTCAAAGAGCTTGATGCGCGGATCAAGCGAGATGGCCTTGAGCCATCTTTTTTGCAAAAGCGTCAGCGGCAGGGTGGGCTTATGCAAAAGCGGCGTGGTCATATCCGCATGCACAAGCTGCCATTTTTCGCTTTTGAGCGCGGGCAGAATGGTCAGCACGCTCTCGCCAAAGGCATGCGCAACCACCGTTTTCTGCAGCTCACGCTCGGTGCGCTTTCCGTCCAGAATATCGGAAATGATGGCGGATACCGTGTTATAGTAGGCGCTGTACAGCTCGGAAAAGATCATGCGTCCCCCTCCTTTCTGATGCCGTACATCAGGTACATGGCCTCCAGATCGCTCTTGAATCGGTTTTCCACCGTGCGATTGGAGAAATTCATTTGCTCGATGCGGCAGATAAAGGTTCTGATCCAGGGAAGCATTTCGCCCGAATCGTATACGTCCGCACAAAAGCGGTATGTATGCTCATCGACCTTTTCCACCCTTCCCACGCGCTTTTCGCGCTCCAGACGCTGCACGATGTATTGCTCATTCTCCCCTACCCTGACGGTAAATTCCACGTGCTCCAGCAGCTCCTTGCCCCATTTGTTTCGCCGGATACTGACGCCCCACATTTTGCTTTGCATGCGGTCAAGCTCGGCACGCAGCTCGTCAAAGCGCGGAGTTGGATCCTCTAACTTGACATTGGATAAGTAATCCACGCGGTAGGAATAAAAGGTGTTGTATTCGGGCAGATATGCAAGCAGGTGCTGTCTGCCGGTCTGCACGCTGATAAACACGCGCAGCGGCACGATGCGATTGCGCCTTGGCAGCTCCCTGTGGCGGCTGAGATTGGAAACGGTCACGGCACGCTTTTCGCGCATGGCGCAAAACAGTGCGGCCAGCACGCCGCTGTCGATCGCCCCCGTGATATAATGGTGCTTGAAGGTAAACGCGTCGGTATCGGACTCCTCTTTGTCCAGAATGTACGAGCCGATCACACCGCAGGGCGCAACCTCTGAAAAATAATGCAGCGCGTCGATCAGCTGGGTAATATCGGCGCTGGGCGCTCTTCGGTAGTATACCTTGCGGCCCTCTTTTTCCGCCAGGATGATCCCGGCTTCGCAGTATTCTTTGAGCTTTTTGCGCAGGGTGGACTCGTCGAACACCATGGGCGTTTGAAAATCCGCCAGATATTTTTCGTCGATCTGCTGCAGCAGCTGGGAAATGCTCCGCTTTACGCTGGGGTCATGGAGGATGTCAAAGAGGATAAAATGCAGCGTAATATCCCCGTCGGTAAAGCTTTTGGCTTTCCAGGCGCTGTACAAAGGGTTGTGCCGGATGGTGCGGCTATCGATGGAGATGAAAACATTTTTGCCCTCCGGCGTGCGCACGAAGCTCATATGTTCCCCAAGCCAGCTTTCCAGGCGGCGGCGCTCATCGTCATAGGAGCGGGCGCTCTTGGTTTGATAACCCTCACGGCTTTTAAAGCCGTAAACATAGAACTCCCGCATATAGGCTCTGATCCTCTCAAAGTTTTTGATCAGCTCGCTGTAAGAGGACATAGCTCACACTCCTTTCGTTTGATACGCACGGTCTTTGCCGATCGTGATGCCGTTTTCTATACTGTATCATATTTTTTGGAATCATGCTAGAGAAAGCAGAACAAAAACAATGCGTAAAACGAATCTGGAGAAATGCCTATTTGCCTATGCTAGGGAGAACGCCCCACCGCCGGCGGAGGAACAGAAAGGTGTTGCCACCACAG
>JAZUSJ010000194.1:0-2771 GCA_045606685.1 Eubacteriales bacterium | reverse complement strand
TGACCGTTTTGCTGGATGCCACGGGCATTGGTGCCATTTTTTCGGGTGTGGTTGCGTTCGCCTATGCGATCTTTTCGTATGAGCTGATCAAAACCAAAAAGGCAAAAATAGGCGCGTTTTTCGGCGGCATATTCAAAGGCTTTTTCAAAAAATGGGGTGCAAGCCTTCTTGTGGGGCTGTATACCTTTCTCTGGACGCTTTTGCTGATCATTCCCGGCTTGGTCAAGAGCTATTCATACGCCATGACACCCTACATTATGGCAGAAAAGCCCAAAATGGGCATCAATGAGGCCATTACCAAAAGCCGCGAGATGATGGACGGACACAAGTGGCAGCTGTTTATGCTGGACTTGTCCTTCACGGGCTGGATGCTTTTGAGCATTCTGACGCTCGGTCTTGCGCTGGTGTTTGTCTGGCCTTATTACAGCGCCGCAAGAGCTGCGTTTTATAAAGAGATCAAGAAAAAGGCAAAGTGATGCGGCACGCGGGGCGCGGATCGCATACAAAGTCATACAAAAGAAACGGCCGCTTCGTTTGAAGCGACCGTTTCTTTGTCTGCTGTCCGGTGATACGCACAAGGATAGCTTAAAGCTGTCCCATGATATACAGCGCGCTGATAATGTGGCTGATAAGCGAAGTAATGAAACCGCCTGCGCCGGCTACGATGCCGATGATGCTGCATACAGTGGTGACGGTCTTATCAAAGCTGTATTTGCTCTGCACCAATGCAATGATTGCCAGCACGATGGCCGCACCGGCAGCAGCATAACCGAGCAAGGGAATGAAAAGTCCCAGAACGCCGGAGATAATACCCAGCACCAAAGCGACGATCGAGAATGTTTTTGCTTTTTCCATGATGACCTCCGATATGTAGTAGATTATTTACATTATATCATGCTGCTTTGGAAAATACAAGTACTTCAGTAAAATAAATTGCCGATTACACAGGCAAATACAAGCATATCGTACCGACTGCATGCATATCTTGTAACGAAAATCTATGAAAGAGCATAAAGGAGATATGCAATGGAGCAGAATCAAAATACCGAGGGAATGCAGATCCCTCTTTGTGACAAAACCGTGCTTTGTGAGGTCGCGGGGGATTTCTCGCTGCCGGATTATCAGCCCGAGATCAAAAGACTTTTGCGCATTCGTCCCTGCGTGCTGCCGCCCTCGCACTACGCAGGAGCGGGGAATGCGGAGTTTTCGGGAACGCTGGATTATTACGTGCTGTACTGTGCGGCAGACGGCGGCCTGTATTGCGCACCGCTGCATACCGAATATGCCATCAGCGTGCCGTTTGACGAAGGACAGGGCAGCGTCAGCCTGTGCATGGCGGACGTGGTACCGGACAGCGTGGTGGGCAGAGTCAGCGCACCGCGCAAGCTCAATATCCGCTGCAGATTGCGCGCGGACGTGCGCATTTTCGGAAATTTGCCTGTTGCCGAGCAGACCGAGGGCTTGGTGGATCCTTTTTCGGTCGAGCGGCTGCAGGGAGAGCAGACGCTGGCGCGAATGGATCACGGTGTAGGCGACCTTGTCCGTCTGAGTGAGGACATTCTGACCGATACGCGCGGCAGAAATATGCGGCTTGTGTGCGCGGAGGGGCAGGTACACGTGCAGGAGGCGAGTGCGGGGGCAGGCGTGGTCAACTGCCGCGGTGAGGTTGAGCTGAAGCTGATGATGAGCGCAGAGGAGCAGGGAAGCCTGCCCGATCCCGTTCCCACGTATATCGTGCGCAAGCTGCCGTTTTCGGCAGGCATTGAGGTCGAGGGCGCGATGCCGGGCAGCGAATGCTGCGTGATCGGCAACTGCACCGAGCTGAGCGTGGCGGTTGAGGAAACGTTCATGCATGCCGAGGTGGGGGTGGTGCTGCAGGCGCACGTCATGACCAACCGCCCCGTGCGCTATACCAAGGATATCTTTTCCACCAAAAAGGAATGCGAATGCGTGCATGACGAATACGCGCTGCCCGTGGCCATCCGCGCACTCAACGGCAACTTTACGCAAAGTGACAGCATGCCGCTTGCCGAGGCCGAGATCCCTGCGGGCTGCAGCATTGTGGACGTGTGCGGCAGCGCTGAGGCGGAGGAAATGCATTGGGAGCGCGGCCGCTGCAGCATCGGAGGCACGGGACGCTATATCGTGCTGACCTATGCCGACGGGGAGATCTCACCGCATGAGATCACACTCCCTTGGAAATATGAGTTTGAATGCGTCCGAGAGCCCTCGGATTGGCGCGCGCACGTGCAGGTGCTTTCCTGCCGCGCCCGTGTGGACGGGGAGCGCATCGGCATTGATGCCGAGATCGCGTGCGCACTCGAGGCTTGGGATGAGGCGTCTGCACGTGTGCTGCGCAGCGTGTGCTTCGGGGAAGGCACGGGCAGCAGGAGCGGTGCGTTTGTGGTCTGTTACCCGTCCGCCAAGGATTCGCTGTGGAGCGTGGCCAAGCGCTATGCCACCTCGCTTTGTGCCGTACGCACCGCCAACGACCTTTCCGCTGACGCGCCTGCCGACGATCCCGCGTCCATCCAAGGGTGTAAATACCTGATCGTGTAATGAAGAAAAAGCACTCGCTATCCGATTTGGATAACGAGTGCTTTTGATATCGAAAAAACAAGGATTGCCGAATGGGGAGATACTCCAAGCGGAGTATCTCCCCAGTTCTATTCGCCTGTGGCGAGTGATATTGCCTTTGGCAGTGTTATTCGCCTTTGGCGAGTGGTATTTGCTTCGCAAGTTTTCATGGCGAATAGAATATCACTGAAGCC
>JAZUSJ010000193.1:0-4785 GCA_045606685.1 Eubacteriales bacterium | reverse complement strand
AAGGAGCTGATGCTGCGCATTGAAGCGGTCATGAAGCGTGTGGGCAGAAATACCGAGCAAACGCTCAAGCAGCAAAATAAGATTGTGGAGCTGGATGGTGGCTGCCTGAAGGCCGATCTGACTGCACGTATCGTATACATAGACGGTGAGCGCGTGGAAATGTCGCCCAAGGAATACGACCTGTTTTTCTATATGCTGGAAAACCGCAATATCGCGCTCTCGCGAGAAAAGCTGCTCAGCGAGGTATGGGGCTACGATTTCTTTGGCGATGCAAGAACGCTGGATACGCACATCAAGCTGCTTCGTAAGAGTCTGGGCAAATACAGCGCACATATCGTTACGCTGCGCGGTATGGGCTACCGCTTTGAAGAGATCAAATGAGTAAACGGGATAACGATAAACACGCTTATCCGGGTACCGGTGTGACCACCAAGCTTTTGCTGTATTTTCTGATCTTTATGATGCTGATGCTTTTGGTGCTGTGGATCTTCCAGGTCATGCTGCTGAATTTCTTTTACCGCAACACCAAAATGAACGAAATGGAAAAGATCACCACCGTCATTATGCAAACGCTTGAAGACGACAGTCGCAATCTGGACCAGACGGTGTACGATCATGCGGCGGAGTATATGGTGTGTATTCGTGTGTTCCGTGTTGATCCGAGCAATAAGGCGATCGAGATTTCGGATGCCGACGTATCGGAGAATTGCTTTTTGCATCATATTTCCCGTGCAAAGCTGACCGAATTATACGAAAAAGCCGCCTCCAAGGGTGGACATTATCAGACCATTATCCCTTTTTCGGGAGACAGAAATGGGATCATTGATGGCAAAGCACCGGACAAACCGAATGAAAGCGAGCGTATTGAGCCTGAGAGAATGAGCATGATCAGCGTGGACATCTGCCGCGCAGGGGAGGATCAAACGCCTTATGTGATCATGCTGAATTCCGAGCTGACACCCTTGAGTGCAACGGTTGCAACGCTCAAGGTGCAGTTTTCCTGGATCGCGCTGTTCTTTATATTGTTGGCCTTGCTTATGGCTGTGGTGTTTGCACGCAGCATCGTATCTCCCATCGTGCGTATGAATCAGGCTGCCAAGCAGCTGGCAAAGGGGAATTACGACGTGCATTTCGAGGGGGAAGGGTATCGCGAAACGCGCGAGCTGGCTGAAACCTTGAATTATGCCTCCCAGGAGCTTTCGCAAAACGACAGGCTGCAAAAGGAGCTGATCGCCAATATTTCGCACGATCTGCGCACTCCCTTGACCATGATCAAGGGATACGGTGAGGTCATGCGTGATATTCCGGGGGAAAACACACCCGAGAATATGCAGATGATCATTGACGAAACAGAACGTCTTTCAGAGCTTGTGAATGCGCTGCTGGATATTTCACGCCTGCAGGCGGGGACGGATGAACTGAAAAGAGAGCCCTTTGACCTGACAGATCAGGTGCAAAAGACGGTGGAGCGCTACGACAAGCTGCGCGCCTCGGACGGCTATTGCGTGCAGTTTGAATTTGACCGCCACGTGACGGTCAACGCAGATAAAACACTGTTTTTGCAGGTGCTTTACAATCTGATCAACAACGGCATCAACTACGCAGGGGACGACAAGACCGTGATCGTGCGTCAGGAATGCCGCGAGGATAAGGTGCGCATTTCGGTCATCGACCACGGCGTGGGTATCGCGCCCGACCAGATCCCGCTGATCTGGGACAGATACTATAAAGTGGATCGCGTGCATAAGCGTGCGGTGGTCGGTACGGGACTTGGCCTTTCGATCGTCAAGACCGTGCTGGAGCGCCACGGTGCGCTGTACGGCGTGGAAAGCAAGGAGGGCGAAGGATCGACCTTCTGGTTTGAGGTCCACGCAGAAAATGAATAAAACCCAAAAACGGGAGCCTGTCAGAATGACAAGCTCCCGTTCTTTATGGAATTGATGAATTGTTGACGGAAAAATTACTCTGCAGCCTCGGTAGTCTGCTCAGGCTCGGTGGTCTGTTCCGGCTCAGTAGTCTGCTCGGGCTTGGTGGTGGAAACGTACTTTTCGTTGGAAGAGATGTAACCGAATACGGGATTACCCTCCGCATCATCGGAAAGCTGGATCTTATACCAGCCGTTGCCCTTTGCAACAGCGGTGACCTCGTCACCCTGTACCAAGGTACACATCTTGTTGTCGGTTGCGTCGAAGTTGTAGTAGGATCTGACGTTGAGCGCGTTTGCAATGATGTACAGCGTCATGGGCTGCTCCAGCACTTCGGTTGCGGGATCCTTGACGTATGCAGCGATTTTATGTACGTAGCAGGTCAGCGTCTGGGTTTCGGTAGTGGTTTCGCCCTCAGCAGCGGTAACCTCCACCTCGGTCACGAATTCAATTCTGTACCAGTTTTCGCTGTGTGCAGTGCTCTTGAATTCGGTGTCCTTGACGGCGTAATCCACAACGGTGGACTCGCTGACGTAAGCCTCGGAACGAATGGTAGCGGTGCTTGCAATGATGAAAATGGTCTGCTCAAGATCGGTAAATACTTCCTCGGTGGGGGGCGTGTTGGGATCGTCGGTACCGCCGGTTCCGTTGCTGCCCGTGTCTACAGAGGGATCACCTGTGCCGGTGCTGTCGCCTGTGCCCGTGGGATTGAGGATGATCTCGTTGTTATCGGTATCATCGGAATTGCCTTCCTTATTGTTACATGCACAAAGCGAAAGGACGAGCATAAGTGCAAGAGCGATGAGAAGAATCTTTTTCATCGTGTTTTTTACCTCCGTAGTATGTCTTTTTTCAAGGGATGATCCCCAGTTTTCATGATTATACTCATTATATCATACAGTGCTTGTCTTGTCAAGGAAAAAACATGATTTTATACAACATTTTTGTCCGAAAAATCGACGAAAATCGCAAAATGCTGTGTCTGCGGTCGCAATCCCATACAAGATGCAGTATTCGCACAAAAACACGGGCCAAGTGGGGCGCGAGCCCTTAAATTGCCGGCTCGGAGCGCAGCGCAAAGGGCGTTTTTGCCAGCAGATTTTGTGCAAATTGCGCGTCTGCAAGATAGCGCCGCACGCTTGGCGTATCAAGCAGGATGGGCATGCGGTGGTGATAGGGACGCATGGAATCGTTGGCAGCCGTGGTCAGGATCGAGAATTGTCCGCCCTCGGGAGAGGGACGCCAGATGCCGCCCAGGTAGAGCAGGGGGGAGGTGTGTGGCAAGAACAGGTATTTCTGCTTTTGCGCGTCGTGCGACCACTCGTAAAAGCCCGTGGTGGGAATGACGCAGCGGCGCAGCGCAAGGTCGGACGCAAAGGTCGGTTTTTGCGCGGCCGTTTCAGCACGTGCGTTGATCAAGAGACGTGAAGAGCCTGTATATCCCCATTTCATGACCGTGACCAAGGGCGCGCCGTCCTTTTGCACGATGACCATGGCGGGATCGGAGGGAAATACCTCGCCCGTGGCAAAGGGCAGTCCCGTGCTTCTCGCATGCCGCAAAAGCACCTGCAGCTCGGGGATCTCACCGTCGTCAAAAACCGTATATCTTCCGCACATAAGCGCACCTCCTTGATCTTGATGATATCATTATAAAGCATTCCCGTTTTTCTGTCAATTCATTTTTGATAAAAATACCTCTTGACATAGAACAAATGTTCTGATATAATACGTATACAGAACAAATGTTCTATACTGGAGGCGAGATACATGGATCGCGTGATATTGCACGTGGATATGAATAACTTTTTTGCATCGGTGGAATGTGCCGACCGCCCCGAGCTGTGGCAGCAGCCGGTCGCGGTGGCTGGGGACGTAGAGGCGCGGCACGGCATCATCTTAGCCAAAAACCAAGTGGCCAAGGCGTACGGCGTGCAAACGGGCGAGAGCATTGCCGAGGCAAGACGCAAATGTCCGCGCATCGTGCTGCTGCCGCCGCACATGGACAGGTATCAGCAGATCTCGGACAAGGCGCGCGCCATTTACGCGCAGTATACCGACCGCGTGGAGAGCTTTGGGATTGACGAATGCTGGCTGGACGTGACGGGAAACGGCAGACTGTGGGGAGAGCAGTACGGCGCGGTGATCGCGCACGAGATCCGCTGTCGTATCAAAGCAGAGCTTGGCGTGACCGTGTCGGTGGGGGTGTCGTTTAACAAGATCTTTGCCAAAATGGGAAGCGATTACAAAAAGCCGGACGCGGTCACGGTGATCTCGCGCGAGAATTTCCGTGAGCTGCTCTGGCCGTTGCCCGTGGGAGATCTGATCTTCGTGGGACGCTCGACCGTGCAAAAGCTTTGGTATATGCAGATCCGCACGGTGGGGGATCTTGCGCGTGCCGAGCCGGACAGACTGGAAAAGGCACTTGGCAAAAACGGACTTATGGCATGGCGGTTTGCGCGCGGAATGGACGGCTCTCCCGTGCTGCTTGACGGGCAGGAATACCCCATCAAAAGCATCGGCAACAGCACCACCACGCCCGTGGATATGGTGACGAGGCGCGATGCCGAGATCGTGCTGGCACAGCTTTGTCAGAGCGTGGCCACGCGGCTGCGCGCGGCCGATATGCGCTGCACCACGGTCAAGCTGTCGCTGCGCAGCACCGATCTTTCCTGGAAGCAGCGGCAAAAGGGAACTGCGGCCACTTGCCTTGAAAACGACCTTTGGCGCGAGGCGATGGCGCTGTACGATGCCTGTCACGACGGCCGTCCCTTGCGCAGCATCGGCGTGTCGGCCTGCAATCTGATAGAGAACGGTGAGCGGCAGCTCTGCATGTTTGACGGAGAGGGGGAGACCTGCCGCC
>JAZUSJ010000192.1:0-13748 GCA_045606685.1 Eubacteriales bacterium | reverse complement strand
GCAGGTCTTTCGAGACCTGCGGTGGATTGTGAAAATCTTTATTGAAAGAGGAAAATAATGCAAAACAATATACAGATTAAATTTTCCTGCTTGTTGCTGGCTATGCTACTTTTGCTTTCCTTTTCGGCGTGTCGAAATCGTGAAAATGACAAAGACCTCGAAAAAGGCAGTGGAACCCAGCCGGTTGTTGGTAATAAAGTGGAAAACCCGAGTCTTTATTATAAGGCAAAGGTAGCAATGCACGTAACCGAGGATGGGTGGGTGTATATTTTTACTTACGCCTATGATAATGACTACGCTATAGCTCCGTACGTTTTTCAAGTGAAAAATATCCGTTACAGTACCACTGAAGAATACCCAAACGGTCCAGGATTTATCAACTGGGGGAAGAATAGTGTTGTTCCCGGTCGTGCAGAGGATATGATTACGATTTCGACTCTCTTGGGCTATAACGCAAAGGAGCGCATGACTGTAGAGGAACTGCTGGCATTGGACAAGGATGATATTGAGCTGAAAACGATAGATGAGGATTTTTTCTTCTCACTGATACATCAAGCGATAAACCAAAGCGAGCCCTGCGAAGTAGGTCCGTACATTGGAGTTGCTTCGTCGGGTATGATGATTGAGCATCGCAACCCTGAAACAGGCGGATATGCATTTTTGGATGGATATACGTTTCAAATTGGATATGTATCCAACGAAGGCACCATTGCCGCCATACACATTGACGTATTATATGAGGACGCCTCCAATTCATTTGGATTTCGCCAGCTTTCCGATATGATCGATGCGGGAGAGGCAACAGAGGAGCAGATCGAGTTGTATGCCGAGCTCAAACGCATTGAGCAGGGCGTGCTTGACAACTGCGACTTTCTGTTTGAAAACACCGAATATGACGACAAGGTCATTGCGGGCGTGGATCTTGCAAGGCTTGCGGTGACGCTGGAGCGTCTGGAGTATGCGGAGTATTAACCCGGAGACGGTTGGTGATCTGTAGCATACTCGGCGATACCACAAACAATATTGAAGCACAGTTGTTGCGTTACAGAATTTGGGTAGATTAATGCCATTTTGTGCTATCTGATACTTCTAACCGAAGGTGATTCGTCAAGATGTTATGAATTCACAAAAGACGAATTACACATTCGAATGATTGATAAAACGCACATCAATTGTTTCGAATAAGATCATCTAACATTTTTCCACTGCAGGTCTTTCGAGACCTGCGGTGGATTGTGAAAATCTTTATTGAAAGAGGAAAATAATGCAAAACAATATACAGATTAAATTTTCCTGCTTGTTGCTGGCTATGCTACTTTTGCTTTCCTTTTCGGCGTGTCGGAATCGTGAAAACGACAAAGACCTCGAAGAAGGCAGTGGAACCCGGCCGGTTGTTGGTAATAAAGTGGAAAATCCAAGCCTTTTTCAGCAACAAAATGTTGCTACGCACATAGCCGAGGACGGATGGATTTATATATTTTTTTATTATCATGATAGTGCAGACGGCTCCGAAGTGACTGTGCCATATATTTGGCAAGTAAACAATATGCGTTATAGTGCCAACGAGGAATACCCGGATGGTCCCGCATACGTTCAATGGGGAAAAGACAGTATCTACCCTGAGAAATACGATGATATGCGGACAATTGCCGGATTGCTTGGCTACGGTAGTCAGCCAAAGGAAAAGCTGAGCGTAGAAGAGATGTTAGCATTGACCGAGGAAGATCTTCCGCTTAAAACCATAGACCCGAATCTGTTCCTTTCGCTCATGAGACAAGCGTTGACGCAAAGTGAGCCCAACGAGGTAGGACCCTATATTTCGGTTCCGGAATCGGGTATTCTTATAGAACATCGTGACCGAAAAACAAACGGATATGCATTTTTGGACGGATACTCTTTTCAAATTGGGTATCAAACTGTGGTGGGTACGATTGCCGCCATACACATTGACGTATTATACGAGGACGCCGATCAGCCGCTTGGCTTTAGCCAGCTTTCCGACATGATCGACGCGGGCGAGGCAACTGAGGAGCAGATCGAGTTGTATGCCGAGCTGAAGCGCATCGAGCAGGGTGTGCTTGAAAACTGCGACTTCCTGTTTGAAAACACCGAATATGACGACAAGGTCATTGCGGGCGTGGATCTTGCAAGGCTTGCGGTGACGCTGGAGCGTGTGGAATACGGAGATTTTGCAGGAGAAGGTTGGTGAATTGTTTAGAATAAGATCATCTAACATTTTTCTGCTGCAGGTCTTTCGAGACTTGCAGAGGATTGTGAAAATCAGTTATTGAAAGAGGAACAAAATGTATAATAATATACAGATTAAATTTTTCTGCCTGTTGCTGGCAATGCTGCTTTTGTTTGTTTTTTCAGCATGCAATGCTTCGGAGTTGGGCAATGACTCTGAAACTGATGACGAAACCGAATATGTGTTTGGAAAAGTAGAAAACCCAAGTCTTCCTTTCCAAAGGAAGGTCGCAATGCATATGACCGAGGATGGATGGGTATATTTCTTTTATTACACTTATGGAGAACTTGGCGGTGCGCCTTATTTATGGCAAATAAAAAATATCCGTTATAGTACTACAGAGGATTACCCATATGGTCCCGCATTTATTAACTATGGGACAAATAGCGTGATCCCAGAACGAACTGAAGATATGCAAACTATTAAGGCTCTTTTAGGCTATAGCGAAAAGGAGCATATGACGGTAGAAGAGTTATTGGCACTTGACAAGGATGATATTGAACTGAAAACAATAGATGAGGATTTATTCTTCTCACTGATACATCAAGCGATAAACCAAAGCGAGCCCTACGAGGTAGGTCCGTATATTGAGGTCGCTTCTTCGGGCTTGATGATAGAACATCGCAACCCTGAAACAAACGGATATGCAT
The DNA here is from genome assembly GCA_045606685.1 of Eubacteriales bacterium. Lineage (GTDB taxonomy): Bacteria > Bacillota > Clostridia > Oscillospirales > CAG-272 > SVQP01. The sequence continues at coordinate 10,850 of JAZUSJ010000192.1, read as the reverse complement.
TTTTGGATGGATATACGTTTCAAATTGGGTATATATCTCACGTTGGCACCATTGCCGCCATACACGTTGACGTATTATATGAGGACGCCGATAAGCCGTTTGGCTTTAGCCAGCTTTCCGACATGATCGATGCGGGAGAGGCAACAGAGGAGCAGATCGAGTTGTATGACGAGCTCAAACGCATTGAGCAGGGCGTGCTTGACAACTGCGATTTCCTGTTTGAAAACACCGAATATGACGACAAGGTCATTGCGGGCGTGGATCTTGCAAGGCTTGCGGTATGCCTGGAGCGTCTGGAGCATGCGGAGTATTAACCCGGAGACGGTTGGTGATGCTGCCACGCAGAACGGCATGCACATTGATGACGGAGAATGAAGTATGATTTACTGTAAAAACATATCCAAGGCATACGGCACGTTGTCCGTTTTGCACGACTTTTCTTATGATTTTTCCGACAGTGGCTTTTATCTGCTATACGGCGAGAGCGGCTGCGGAAAAACCACCCTGCTCAACGTGCTTTGCGGCTTGCTGCCCTTTGAGGCGGGGGAGATCGTGATAAACGGTACGCCGTTTGTCGGACAAATTGATACGGCGTCGCTTGGAGCATATACCGAGTATATCACCCAAGACCCGTTTTTTGTGGATTATCTCAACGTGTGGGATAATTTGTATTTAGTCAAGCAGGATGCGCAAGCCATTACGCAGGTGCTGGCGCGCTTTGGTCTGGCGGGCAAGGAAAAGCAATTGCCCCTGTCACTGTCGGGCGGCGAGCGGCAGCGTTTGGTGTTGGCGCGCGCCCTGCTTAGCAAGAAAAAGATATTGCTGCTCGACGAGCCGACCGCGGCGTTGGACGAGCAAAATAAGCAAAGTGTGTTCGCGCTGCTTGCCGAGCTTAGCCGGGATTGTCTGGTCGTATGCGCGTCGCATGATCAGGTTGCATGGCAGTATGCGGATCACGTGCTGGAATTTGAAAAGGAGCATCGCTACTTGGATGCCCCCGCTGCCCCCGCCGAGAAAAAGCCGTACGCCAAGCAAGCCAAGGGCAAGCCGACGGGGCACAGGTCGAAAAAGGGTGAGCCTGTCGCAGAGAAAAGCGGCAGAGTGCTGCGCAGGCTTTTGCGCAAATGGTTTGGCTCCAAGCGGAAAAACCGCCGCGCAGAGGTGCTTTTCGCCGTGTTTTTGCTGCTCGCGTTCACGTTGTGCTTCTTGGCGGACACGCCCACCAACAAGACCAACGCCAGCGTAGAGTTTGCCTATAAGATCAACATGCTGCACGTCGAGACCACGGGGGACGGGACGGCTGCGCTGGAGTATATCCGCGCGGGCAAGGGTGTGTCGGACGTCGCCTTTAACTGCAAGGCAAGCCAGCCCGACGTATATCATCCCATACAGCACGGCGGCGGCATTATCGAGGGCATGGAGGCATATACCAAAAGCGTGTATCCCTTCGTGCTGCCCGACAAGGCAGAGGATTTCGGGCTTGTGGACTGCTTGATCTTGGGAGAGTACTTTACAGGTCCCGATCAGATCATTATCACCAAGCAGATGGCAGAGCAGCTCAGCCCGCGGCACCTGGAGCGCGTGATCGGTAAAAAGCTGAAATACGATCTGTTCCCGATCGGAGAGACCGAGCTGGAGGTGGTGGGTGTTTTAGGAGACCTGGACGCCATGCAGGCGGAGTATCTCAACGCCACCAATGCAGGGAACTTCAAGTATGAGACCAAGCAGGAGCGGCAGGCGCTGCGGAACGTCTATTTCATCAGCAGCTCGCTTGCGCGGGAGCTTTCGCAAGATCCGTTGTATCACGCCACGGGGGATAAGCGCACGTATAAGGTGTATTTCGATTCCTACGGTGATATGATGCAATTTTACGAGCAAAGTGCAGAGGAGCTGCAATCTCTCGGGGCAAGAATTGAGCCGGGATGGCGCAACTACGAGCTGGAAAGCCTGTTTTCCAATATGAGCATGCTGCTTTTGCCCACGTCCTTGCTGATTTTGTTGTTCTCGGTGCTATTCTTTATCAATATTCAAAAAACCGAGATATCCTATAACAGTAAGTTTATTTCGGTGTTCAACTATGCGGGATATCCCTTGGGGCGCGTGATCTCCTGCTTTGTCAACGTAAGCATTGCAAGGCTGCTGGTCATAGGGCTTTGCTGCATGGGAGGCGCGTTTTTGCTGACGCTTGCGGGCAATGCCATCAACGCGCACTATATGATCTTCAAGTTCCAACTGTTTTCGTATAATCCCGTGCTGCTGGCTTTGTATCTGCTTTTGCTTTGCTTGTCCTGCTTCGCGCTTTCGCATTTGCTGTTGCGTCCGCTGCGATACCGCACGTGGTATGAAAATATCGTCAGCGCGCGGGATCTGATATAGGAGGTGCGGCAATGTTAAGGCTTGATAATATCACAAAGCAGTATGACAGAGTCGTGTTGGACCGTGTCAGCTATACCTTTGAGCCGGGCAAGCTATACGTGATCAAGGGCGTTAGCGGCTGCGGCAAAACCACACTGCTCAATATCATCGGTGGTGTGGAAAAAAGCTTTGAGGGAGAGATCGTCAAGCAGCCAACGCTGCGCATGGGCTATATTTTCCAATATAGCCTGCTGCTTGGCGACGCAAGCGTGCTTGACAATTTGCGGCTTGTGTGTGACGACCTTCCAAAAATCGAGATGCTTGCCCGCCGTGTGGGCATCGAGACGTTGTTGCATAAGTACCCCGGCGAGCTTTCGGGCGGCGAGCGGCAGCGCGTGGCGGTGGTGCGTTGCCTTTTGCGTGATCCACAGGTGATTTTGGCGGATGAGCCGACGGCGTCCCTGGATAAGAAAAACTCCGCTATTATCGCCGAGCTGCTTGCAAGCCTTGCAGGTGAGGGGAGAACGGTCATCGTGGCGACCCACGAGCAATGCTTTGACCACCTTTGTCATGCCTGCATCCATTTACTGTACGGTAAGATCGATAAGGTCACCCAAAATCCCATCCCGCAGGGTGGCGCTTTGCAGGCAAAAGGGGACAAGATCAAGGGGATGCGGATGCTGCCCTTTGTCATCAAACGCAGATTTACACGCATCAGGCCCACCGCGTACATCTCCTTTGCACTGGTATTTCTGCTTTTGTTTGCAATATCCACGCTGCAAAATAGCTTTGGCGACGAGTATATGGGATACGCCAAGCAGGGCTATGCCTACGACGCCTTTCAGATCAACCGCGAGGCATTTGACAAGTTAGATCCCAAGTATGCGGAGAAATGCAAGATATACAAGCAGTACAACGCAGAGCAGGACGGCGTCAGCGCGTTGTACCTCCCCGCGCCGACCGCCTCGGTGCTTGCACTGGACGATATGATCCAATATGGCAGCTATCCGAAAACGCGGGACGAGGTGCTGGTCAGCAGGGAATATCTGAGCGATTGCGCCACCGACGCGGAGTATGCAGCCAAGATCGGCACGGAAATCGCGTTTATGGGAAAGACGCTGACCGTATCGGGCATTCTGTATTCGCTTGACGCCAAGACCTATGACGCCGATCGCAGCGACAGCTTTTTGACCAATTACCGCAGCGACCCCTACTACAACGGCAATTACGGCAAGCATATTTATATGGATTACGATCTGCTTGCCGAGATCGGCACGCTGCAGGAGTCCGAGGAAAACAATCGGGTGATCGGATACTATCCGGGGCTTTACGACGACCGCGACGCATGGAATGCCTTCAAGGATGCCATCCGTGGGCAGGAGCGCGTCACAGGTATTAACGCGCTTGACCGCATGGGGCGCAATATGCAGGAGTATTTCAGCACCATGTCGTTCTTTTTGCTCGGGATATTTGCCATTTGCTTTGTCCTGTTCTGCATTTTCATCCGCTCCAAGGTGGATGTCGAGCTATTCTACAGAAAAAGAGAGATCGGCTTTTTGCAGCTGTTCGGTGTGTCGCGTTGGCGTATTTTTGCCATGCTGCTTTACGAATACGTGCTGCGGTTGGGCGTATCCCTGTGCAGTGCGCTGCTTTTGTACGGCGCGGGGATCACGGCGTATCGCTTGATCGTCGGTCGCTGGATCGTGTGCAACCCATGGCACGTGCTGATTGCTTTGCTGCTTGCCACGGCGTTGTATCTTGCGGTTTTGACGTGGATCTTTGCCCGCTATATGCGCAAGAGCATTCTTTGGCTGATCAACGATTAAAGATCAAATAAAAGAAAAAAGATAAAGATAACAGATCAAACAAAAAGGCTGACGCGCCATATCTGCATTCTTAGCGGGAAAAAGCACGAACACCACCAAGGAATCTTCTTTGGTGGTGTTTTTTTGTAAGCGATAGCTTACTAAAGCCTCCCTCCGGGAGGGAGGGGGACGGCATGTTATAATATCAAGTGCAACACTCGAAAAAAGTATAGACAATATTCTCACCAAGGTGTAAAATGTAGTTACCACACAAACATTTTGCAAAGGAGGCAAGAATATTGATGACTTTCAGTACACAAAAAAATATTGCTTTTGGATATAGAAAAAACCAGGTATTGCTACCTGGCTGTTCTATATCTATTTTCATTTTTCGGTGATATTTTTTTACGTTTACATCTGCGAGACCTATGCTACACTGGACACAACGAAAGGCTAAAAAATCGGGATTATAATATATCACTGATATATCGCCTTTCGGTAATGCTATCACTCTGTTATGATCCCAACATGGTCATTGCAGCGGTGCCTAAAAGTTGAACAATCGCGCCATAGAGCCAACCATGTCTTACAACATGGTCATTTATCCGCTGAAATAGTCTCTTTTGTTTGGGAATATTACGACTTGTCTGCATATTGTCAATAAGCTCTTTAACTTCCTCTAATAATTCGAGCAGTTCAGCCTTATCATCTCCGCCATGCTCATCAATCATTCGCTCTATTTCATGAATGGAATTGTCAACTGACAATGTGGAATTTGTTACGTTTCCATATACAATATTGCCATAGTTAGTAATATTTCCGTGTGACATTTTCTTTTTTTCTTCCTCCTGTTGACGCAATGCGTTATCTTTATTTTCAAAATAGACAAGAGCAGTAGGGAGGAGATCGCACCAACCGCCATTATCATAGGAGATCAAGCCTCCAATCATTCCATATTGAACAAGCTTTTCCAATTCTATGCCAATAGAGAAATGAACATAATCAGGCAAAATACTATCATCAAACTCAATACGATTTGATTCACCGTTTTTGCATCCAAGTAAGCATTTCAAAACTTCTTCAGCTGTAGCATCCATGATTCGGAAACCCGCAACAAAAGGCTGACCGTTTACTACGGATGCAGCTCTCATGCGTATAGCCTCTTGACGAGCTTCTCTCTCTCGTTTACGTACAGCATTTTTGTCTTGCTTAATTTGCTTTTCCAATAATCTGACCTGTTGCGACTTTGCCATTATTCCACCTCAATTTTTACATTTATACGTATTTCTCGTTATCTGAAGAAGCCAAATAAATTATATCATAACGAAGGGGAAATGTCAAGATTATGCAAGGCAGATATAGAATGATAGTACCGATAATCAATCGTACAATATAGAAAAAACCTTACTAATCCGTTCACAATTCGTTTTGAATTTCGAACGTTCGAATTAGTAAGGTTTGGTCGGAGTGACGGGATTCGAACCCACGACCTCTTATGAGAGCGAGGCAACGTTCGGGATCAAGGGTTTTGCGAGGTCAAACGATTGAGAATCGTTTGATCCGCAAAAAAGCAAGAAAATAAGGAGTATGACGGCTCGAGTGAATCGAGAGACGGCAGACGACTATATTTTCTGCGAGGGCCACGTGAGGGGAAGTGAACAGAACTCCGACCATATAGGGAGTAAAAGGGGTGCCTTCCATAAAGCAGATTTTACCTGTCGATATACAAAAGGAGTACGGACGATTGTTCGTACTCCTTTTGTACAGAGTCGGGCTGCAATAAAGGCTCCTTGGTACAAGGGAACCAATATATGCATTGTCAGATTTCCTGCCCCAAGTACTGTTTTATGAACGCAAATGCGAATCCCGCGTGAGGTGCAGCGTACTTTATCTGCTTTCGTCCTCCAAATAGTTCAATAAGCTTTTACCTTCTTCTGACATAGATAGCGCTTGTGATGCAGTTTTTATATTTATATCCGGATATTCAAATTCTGCACTCCAATCGGCTTCTTCAATTCGCTCTAAAAATCGTAATACCATAATTTTTCCTAATACTGCTTTGGAATAAATATCCGTGTCGGTACATTCCTCAATGATGATTTCATAACGACGCAAAGAATTTTCTATCAATTCATTAAAAAATTCACTACTTGAATTACCCGATTTGTTTTCGTCAAATGCAAGTTGATACTCCGCAAAAGCCAACCACTCCAGATAACAATAATCATTGGGATACGCAAAGGTGGCTTCTTTTGCCCACCAATAACTACTATTATGGTCTTCATTATTTCTGTATTTCTGCAAGGCAGAATTATATTTTTTTCTTGTCAGGTCATGATTGGTTTCAGTTATTCCAAGCAGCTCATCTGCGCTAATATTGAAAAGCTTTGTGAGTGGAGCGATCAGAGCAAGATCCGGATTTGTTAAACCACATTCCCATTTTGAAACCGCTTGATATGATACACAAAGATATTCTGCAAGCTTTTCTTGCGTCATACCATTTTGCTTTCGCAAAGCTTTTATTCTTTCACCTATTGTCAAAAAAACACCCCCATATCTGCCATTATTATACCATAGTATGTGCAGCAAAACAATAACCTGTTTTTCGAAAAGTGTGCAACCTAAAGTTGAGTGTTAAGATAAAGAATGGCGTACCTGCTTTATTGCGGCATGCAAAAGCCCACCCATTTATGAATACTGCTGATCATATGGATACAACGCGTATGCGGTATACACTACGACACTTAACTTGTTTGTCTTTTTCGGCACTCCCGACTTGAATATAGCGAAAAAATATGCTATAATCATTTGCGGATAGCTTTTTCGGGCAACTCCCTTGAGCGGGAAGGAGAAGAGATATGAGAAAACTAATATTTATAGCCGATGGAAAAATCGCTGATCGAAGCAATTCCAAATATGATAAATACATTAGCTTTACAAATGAAGCAGGAGACGAGCGCTTCGCCGCACAGGGAGATTATTACACATGTGAGGATTTTGCAAAATACATCAGAGGCATAAAGCCCAAAGGTATTGTGTTTGATTTCGATACGCAGGATGAATTTGACTATATGATTGATCTGATATGTGATTTTGTTACGTCTCTTCATCTTTCCGCAAAACACAACCAAAAATTTGATTTGACACCCCTTGAAAGATGCTGTGAGCTTGAGTCTGTACAGCTTTATTGGAACACAAAGCAAGATTCTCTATGGGATGTGAAAAGAAATAGAAAATTGAAAAGCTTTGAGATGACAGATTATTATCAAGTATCTGATTTTTCTGCTTTTGGCGGCAGCTCTGTCGAAACACTTTGCCTGTTTGGCTGCAATGGGCTTTCTTCTTTTACGTCCAAAATGCACGTAGATGATCTTCGCTTTGTTGCAGATATGCCTTGCTTGAAGGAGTTGCGCCTTGATATCATAAAAGATGAGCCAAGTGAATACTATCTGAACTTGATTTCAAAGTGCAATCATCTTGAAGTTTTCACTGTACCGGATAGCTTCTTTACTTTTCAACAGTTTGCATGGCTCAGAGCCAAAATGCCGCAAATCAAGCAGGGGCTGGATTGTGTGTATGCATACGGGGATCATTTATATGCGATCATTGGCAAAAGAACCCCGAAGATGCTGGACGATATAGAAAAAACGCGAAACTATCAAAGCAGATACGACTTGCTTATCAAGAAATATCAGAATCGTGAAGATCCGCCGCACGACCGGGAAAAGGATTAACGTATTTCAAGCCTTGCAAATCAAGGCTTTCCAATCAAAAACAAGCACCGCTTTTACGATACGCTTTGGTATCATAATTGCGGTGCTTATTTTGTCGGAGTGGGATTTGAACCCGCGACGTGATTATTTGAGCCAAGCGCAATCCTCTCTGACGTGCAGCAGCAGGTCTGCCTTGCTTTTGATATCAAATGCGGCAAAATACGTGTTTTCCATGGGAATCCATTCGTCAAAGAAGCGTTTGGCCATTTGCGGTGAATTGCGTACCGAGATACGCTTTTGCTGCAGGTCGGGATCAACGTCCAAAAAGACGGCGAGATCATAGTATTTGCCAAATGCAGGGTGCAGGGAATATGCGCCCTCGATGATTGTCAGAGCCGCAGGAGGAACGCAGATCGGCTCGCTAAGCGTTTGCGTAGCGCAATCAAAGCGGGAATAGCAGACAGGGGCCTTCGCACAGACCGAGCGCAGCACATCGTCTGCAAACCGCTCTCTGTCAAGGTTTCCGCCCGGCTCTGCAAGGCGCACAGGGGTGCGCTGCTCCGGGCGCAGGAAAAAGTCGTCGGTATGGAATACGTTGCAGGGGTATACCTCTTGCAAAAGGCTTGCCAGCATGCTTTTACCGCTTGCGCTGCCGCCCTCGATCGCTACAGTCGCGTTGCCTTGCGCAAGCAGCTTGTCGATCTCGCAAAACAGGGGCAGATAACCGGCGTATCTGTTGGCCAGCACGCGGTATGCGGGGTGATAATGCTCGCGAAAGGTGCTTGAATGATGCACGGCAGGGAAATCCGCATCACGCCATGCGGCCAGCTTACGGTCAAATTCCGCAAGATTCAAGGGCAGTGTGCCGTCCTCAATCAGTGCGCGCGCGACCTCCAGCTTTTGCGCAAGAAGCATTTTCCCGTTTGGCTCATGCTTGGCCGAAAGGCAGAAAAGCTTTGCAAGCGTTTCGGGGCGCAGTCCTTGCGAAAGCATACCGAGATGCACGCGGCTGTAAGCACCGTCCAGCTCATCGATGCGGGGATCGATCGCCTCGCGCATGGCGGCATATTCGCTTTGCAAGTAGCGCAGGGCGGCATCGGCATCCGAAACCAGATGCTCGCAGCCCATGGTGCTGTGAAACAGGTATTTGAAAATATCCTCAATTTGCAGCGCGGGATAAGCCTTGCAGTGCTTGATCAGCGCGGTACGCGTTTGTTCTTTCATATGCTTCCTCTTTTTTGTGCAGATTCGATGGCATGCCCGTCGTTCATGAATTTATTATAGCATACGATGCATTGTTTTTCAACACCAAAATGTCATTGCTGTTGATCGCGTTGGAAGAGAATGTTACAAATGTTACATTGCGACTGCATTTATCCCAGATCATGTTAGAATTTCTACATTGTTACATAAGCGTCCACAAAATTTTGATAATATTTTCATAAAATACATCTTGGCAAACGGTGTTTTTTATAGTATAATGTAAGATGGTTTTGTATGCCCGAACGTTTAAACAACAAGATAGGAGAAAAACTTGTGAAAAAAACGCTGAATAACTTGCAGGAATACGTCAATGAAATTGAGATGGCGTATGCCAAAAGGGACGCTTACAGATACATTGAGAACGATAAGATCGTCAATAAAACATATCAAACCTTTGCAAGCGATATTTATGCTGTGGCATCCTGGCTGTGCAAGCGCGGCTGGGAGAGCAAGCATATTGCTATCATCGGCTCGTCCAGCTATGCGTGGGTGGTGACATTTCTTGGCATTGCCTGCAGCGGAAACGTGGTGATCCCGATCGATAAGATGCTGCCCGAGGAGGAGATCCTGAATCTTTTAAAGATGGGCGACGTGGACGTGGTGTTCTTGTCAAGCGAGTTTGCGCATCTGATCGAAAAGATCGGACAAGAGGACAAGCACGTGCAAGAGGTGATCAACTTTGCGGACGCAAAATATGAACAGATCCTGGCAACAGAGCGCGTGCCGCTGCCCGTGATCGATCCCGATGCCATGGCGGAGATCCTGTTTACTTCGGGTACAACCGGCGTCAGCAAGGGCGTTATGCTCAGTCAGAGAAGCATCGTGGCCAATATTTGCGATATTTACCGCATGGATTTCGGCCGTGGGGTCAAGTATCCCGTGGTCATGTCGGTGCTGCCCATCCATCATACCTTTGAGCTGACCGTGGACAACCTTGGCGTGCTGTATTGCGGTGCAACGGTCTGCATCAACGATAAGCTTGAAAATATCGTGGCCAATCTGGTCAGATTCAAGCCTGCGGTTCTTCTGATCGTGCCGGCCATTGCCGAGGTGTTTTTCAAAAAGGTCAAAGAGGGCATATCCGACAAAAAGACGGCCAGAAAGATCGGTATTGCCAAAAGGATCAACCGCTTTTTGCGTCGGAGAGGCTTTGATGCAAGACGCAGGCTGTACAAAAGCTTGCTGCAAAAATTCGGCGGCAATCTTTCCCGTGTGATCGTGGGCGGTGCAGCTTTGCGTTCTGAGATCGTTGAGACCTTTGACGAATTCGGTGTGAGCATGTATCAGGGCTACGGTATGACCGAATGCGCACCGCTGATTGCAGCCAACTATCCCGGTATCAACCGCTTTGGCTCTGTCGGTAAGCCCGTGGCTTACATGGACGTCAAGATCGAGGACGGCGAGATTCTGACCAAGGGCGATGGCGTGATGCTTGGCTACTATAAAAACACGGAGGCCACCAACGAGGCTTTTACCGAGGACGGCTGGCTGCGCACGGGTGACCTTGGCTATTTCGATAAGGACGGCTACCTGTATATTACTGGACGCTCCAAGAATCTGATCATTCTGGATAACGGCAAGAATATTTATCCCGGGGAGGTGGAAGCGCAGCTTACGTTGATCGAGGGCATCAAGGAAGTCATGGTGTACGAAAGCAAGGGCAAGGTCTGTGTGCCTATTCAGCCTACCGATATCAACGACGAGCAGGTGATCA
>JAZUSJ010000191.1:0-3189 GCA_045606685.1 Eubacteriales bacterium | reverse complement strand
CGCAAAACCGCAAGCCGTGATACCGGGGACTGTCCCCTGTGTCGTGTCCGTAGGACATGATACTGCGGGACTGTCCCCTGTGTCACGGCGAAGCGGGATCTGCGTAGGTTTCCTCAATGTCTGCTCAGCCTTTGAATGATTCTTGATGCAAAGGCTAACAGGGATGCAATCTGTCCTTCGGTAGGGGGTGACGTCCTCGACACCCCGGGCAGGCACAAAGAACTTATTACATTGTGAGAAAATTTGTTTATGTAGGACGGTGCGGTCGCCGCATGCGGCATGACGTCGCACCCTACCGATGGACAGCTTACGATTTTCTTACCGCTCACAATTCAATGTAACTTTTGCAGGCGGCGTGTCAGAAACTTGCGCAGATCCCGCTGCGCGCTCCAATCGCGCTTGCGGTTTTGGATCGGCTCGTGCGCGGTGCGCACTCCCTCACCAAAACTTCGACTACGCAAAAATCCCAATCAAGATCCTTCGCGGCACTCGAGGATGACGAATTGGGATTTTTGCTTCGCTCAGGATGACACTCGGGGTGGCGGTGCATCGCACTCGGGATGTTCGCCGCTTGCGGCATGGCGCCATCCCCTGCAGGATGACACTCGGGGGATGCTCGTAATCAAGATAGCACTTCTTGGCACCTTCGCGCCGTATTTTTTACGTTTTATTTGTCCATTTCCCATAAACCGATTGACATTTTGGCAAATAAATGGTATCATATTCACAAAGACAGAATAGGAGGTACTTACTATGTCTAATGCCAATCTCGAACGCAGAACCTTCCGCTTCCCGGGCTGCGACTTCGGTGCAGGCGCGATCTGCGCCAAGGTGGAATTCAGCCGTGCGGAAAACGCGGATCTGGCTACCATCTACTTAGAAGAAACACCCATCGGTGTGGTCGCGCTCAACAATAAAGACGCGCGCGATATTGCTTACTGCAACATCACCAAGGCCGCCGGTGTGCATGACGTCAAGGTCGTGGTGCATAATCACGCTGCCATCCATTCCATCGAGTTTCTGGACACGCCCGCCTACTCGCAGGTGACCTACGAGCCAGTTCCCGACAGCGCGATCCGTCACATCGACTCGGATACCTGGGAGGCCGTGGATATGCTGGGCAGACCTGTTGCATCGGTTGAGGACGTCGGCCCCAAGAAGGACAGACAGGTCGGCATCTTCTACTGGACATGGCACCAGCAGCACGCCACCGCGCTGCGCCCCGTGGACGTTGTAGACGTGCTGGACAAATACCCCGCTGCCGAGTACCGCAAGGATCACCCTGCCTGGGGTGAGCGTCCCTTCCAGTGCTTCTGGCATGAGCCGCTCTACGGCTTCTATCAGGATATCGATCCCTACGTCATCCGTCACCATATGTCCATGCTGCACAACGCAGGCGTGGATTTCCTCTTGTTCGACTGCACCAACGGCGCACTCTTGTGGCGTATGGCCTACGAGCCGCTGTTTGAGGAGATGAGAAAAATGAGAGCGGATGGAGTGGACACCCCCAAGGTGGCTTTCATGCTCAACTTCTGCCCTTGCTCCACCTCGGACTATATGCTACGCTCGCTCTATCAGAACCTGTATGCACCCGGTCTTTACTCCGACCTTTGGTACATGCTGGATGGCAAGCCCATGGTCATGGGTTATCCCGAATCGCTCCCCGAAAAGGGCTGCTGCGAGGAGGAAACCAAGATGCTGGACGAGATCCGCAATTTCTTCACCTTCCGTCCCGGTCAGCCCGGCTACGGCTGCGGCCCCAGCCGTCCCGATCATTGGGGCTGGTTGGAGATCTTCCCCCAGCATAAGTACGGCGTGCGTCCCGACGGCTCTTGCGAAATGATGACGGTCGGCGTTGGTCAAAATGCCAATAAGGATCGCATCTGCACCCACTTCAACGACAAAGAAACCTTTGGCCGCAGCTATACCTACAAGTACGGCCATAAGCTTTTAGACAAGGAATCCTACAAATACGGCCACAACATCCAGGAGCAATGGGAAAGAGTGCTGGACATCGGCCCCGATATCGCGTTCGTCACAGGCTGGAACGAATGGATCATGGGCCAGTTCCACGAGCCGTGGCTCAGCGACGACGACTCTACTCAGCTTGCCATGGTTGACCAGTACGACCGCGAGCATAGCCGCGACATCGAGCCCGACCGCGACGGCTATCTCGATACCTATTACCTGCAGCTCTGCTCCAACATTCGCCGATTCAAGGGCGCAGAGCAGCGCCAGAAGCTGTCCGCTCCCAAGACCATTGTCATGGACGGCTCGACCGAGCAGTGGGATGACGTCACTCCCCGCTACGTTTGCGATAAGGGTACTACCGTGCATCGCGACCACGATGGCTTTGTTGGCACGCACTATACCAATTTCACGGGCAGAAACGACATCGTCTCCGCCAAGGTCGCGCGTGACGACACAAATATTTACTTCTACGTGGAGTGCGCAGACGAGATCACCGCACCGACCGAGAGCGACTGGATGACGCTCTTTATCGACACCGACCGCGTCAAGACCAACGGCTGGGAGGGCTACGACTTTATCGTCAACCGCACAGCACCCAAGGACGGCAAGACCGCCATCGAAAGATACGTGCGCACGGTCGATCCGGGGAGCTTTACCTGGGAAAAGGTGGCTGACGCAGAGATTGCCGTCAACGGCAAGACCTTGACCTTGTCCGTGCCGAGAACCGCGCTTGGCGTGCTTCCTCCCCTTTGCTTTGAATTCAAGTGGAGCGATAACATGCAGAGCCCCGACGTCATGGACTTCTACGTCAACGGCGACACCGCCCCCATCGGCAGATTCAATTACCTGTACAGAGAGTATTAAGCAAACGCGCAGCGTTTGCAATGCAAAATGCAGAATGCAAAATAACGGCAGAAAAGCCGCTCGTCCGAGCGGCTTTTCTGCATTTCGGGCTCAGAGTGCGAAATCCCTACAAAACAAAACGCATGTACGCGCGCGGTATTTTTTGCATATACTGCAAACGGAGCAAAATAAAAAATAATTTTGTGCAAAAAGGCTTGACAAAGCCGTTTTGTTGTGCTATAATGTCCAAGTCAACGAAATACGGTGCCATGGCCAAGCGGTAAGGCAAAGGTCTGCAACACCTCTATCCCGGGTTCGATTCCGGGTGGCACCACCAAACAAAAGAGCACTGCGAGAGCAGTGCTCTTTTGTTTG
>JAZUSJ010000190.1:0-11215 GCA_045606685.1 Eubacteriales bacterium | reverse complement strand
CTATAGCCGAAGAGAGGCGAACTCATACGGTTTTATGTGGCAAATATCCGCGCCTGCTACAGAAAAAATTCTTGCAATATCTTATATTGCTTCACATTTTTTCCTTGCATCCGACGAATATTTGCTCACGTAAAACTGTGTAGCACCCTTCGGCGTTGAATTTTTTGATGGATTTTGTCAAAGCGAGTCGAAGCAAGATACGCATCTTGCGAGGCGAGATTGGGCGAAAGACGCGAAAAATTCACGCCGCAGGGCGCAGCCACACGAAAGCCGGGTCAAATAGGTTTTGACACGCAGATTTTTCCAATCCCTGCATCTCATCCTTTGGGCATATTTCCTATATGCCCTGCAGGAAGAGCTTTTGGGATTGAAAAAATCTGCTGTGTCAAAACTGCTTGCACCTTACGGTGAAGGCATTTTTGATGGATTGCGTGAAAGCGAACTAAAGTAAGATAATCATCTTACGAGGTGAGCTTTTGCGCAAGACGCACAAATGCATCACCGTAAGGCTATTCGACTCGGCTTCCGTGTGGCTGAAAGTTCGGCTCTCGTCGGCTATATGATGCAAGATCATGCATTCAAATCGCAATACGGTCAAGTCTGGTCAGTGAAGTTTGATGAGGATTATCAAAAATTGAAACCTACGCAAAGATAGTCGGATCGGAGATGCGTTTTCGAAAGCGCCGGCGTTCACGAAATGTTTACAAATATTTGTCAAAAAACGCGAGACTTTCGGACTGCATTTTGCGACTATATAAGTAGAGGAAGAAGAATCATAAGAGAGGTATACGAATGATGAAACGACATATCAAAATAAGCGCGTTGATACTTATCGTGCTTGCAGCGCTCCTGCTCTTCTCGGCCTGCAGGGCGCTGACTCCAAGCCTTGAGGGCAAGCAGCAGGTGCTGGATCAATTCATGCAGCAGGTCATTGCCAAGGACAAGGATGCTGCGTTTGACGCAATCGGGTACACGGGTGGCGCAGAGCAAACCGCCATGGATGCATTCTGGGACGAGCTTTTGCGCATCTACGACGGAGCCGAATCCTACAAGATCGAGTTTGTTTCCTGGAACACGACCTACTCGGCAGGCAAGCAAGTCACCACCGTGCAATACAAGGTGAGTGCCGACAACGACGGTACGGGGCAATTTTCGCTGACCTTTGACGGCCAGGACAATATGACGGGTATTTACATCACGGACGTGACCGTGCAAAAAGGGCCGCTCATTCTTTGCGCACAGATCGCGCTGTTTATCTGGTCGATCCTTTCGCTGGCATTTGCGATCTGGATGATCGTGGACTGCATCAAGCGGCCGATCCGCCTCAAGGTGCTTTGGATCCTTGCCATCTGCGTTTCCTTTGTGCTGACGCTCACGGTGGCAGGTGCATCGTTCAACACCAACTTCAACATCGGCTGGCTGTTCAGCTTTGCAAGCCTGAACGTCACGGCATCTTACTTTACGCTCAGGCTGACGCTGCCGCTGGGTGCGCTGCTCTATTTCTTTGTTCGCAAAAAGCTCAAGACCAAGCCGGACAAGAATGCGCCGATCCCGCAGGAGGAGATCATGGCGGTCATAGAGGATCAACCCGAAGCCACCGCGGCAGAGCAAACGGCCAACGACGCAGAAAGCGATCAGACCAACGATCAATCCGATGAGAAAACCGACATTTAAGGAGGACTAGCGTGAAAGTTCACGTTAATTCCCGTTCGGCTAACCATTCACGCCTAAACTTCACCTAAAAATGGGGCCCAACCCATTTTTGGAGCAAAGCTCCGCGGTGAAGTTTCCATCACTATTTGAGCCGCCACGGGCGGCATGGAGGTTACAATGAAAAAGAAACTTGTATGGATCAGTATGCTTTTGGTATGCGTGACGATGCTGACATCCTGCGCCGGACTTTTGCAGGTGATGCCCGCACCCGCCAACGCAAATCAGGTCATTCGACGCATGAACACGCGCGTGCAGAGCCTTGGCGGCTATCGCATTGACGTGACGGGATCATTCACCGCCTATGCCGACACGACCAAGATCATAGGCACACTGGAAGGCTTTGCCATTGAGGATCAGGGCAAGGACAAGAACGACTACTATTACCACATGGAAATGATCAACAAAAGCAAGACCGGAAACGGCAGCCAAAACGTGACGGTCAAAAGCACCGAGGCTTATTACGACGGCTATGCTTACAGCTTCTATTCCGAGGGCGCTACGTGGCGCAAGCTTTGCAGCCCCATGACCAAGAACGAATTTTTGGATTACATTGCGGACGACAGCTTGTTTGAGATCAAGACCGATGACTGCAAAAACAAGGAGCTACAAAAGGCAGACGACGGCTATACTGTCAAATATTCGGGATATTCCGAGGCTGCGATCAGCGACTTTTTCGACATGATGAGCTTTACCAAGGATATGTTCGGCAAGATGCCGAGCGACCTTGCCGTGACCATCAAGACCGACAAGGACTATTACCCTCAGAGCTTTACCCTGGAGCTGGTATTTGACGAGAGCAAGACCTCTTATTACAAGCCCGAATTCTCCATGACCATGTCCTACTCGCAATTTGACGGAGTGGAGCGTCAGACCAAGAGTCTCTCGCCCGACAAATACAAGCAGATCGAGAGCCTTTCCCTGCTCAAGGAGGTGGATCAGCTGATCAATGACCGCACAGAGGCCAAGGAGGGCAGCTTTACGACCACCACCGACGCCACCGCCTCTATTCTTTCGCAATCCAACAAGGAAACGCAAACCTACAAGGTGACGTTTGCACGAGAAAAAGACGGCTTAACCTTTGAAGCTGACATGACGGATAAGAACGGAAAAGAGCATATTTCTTACGCAAACGGTGAAAAGACCACCGAGTACAGCGGCAAAACGCACTCCACAAAGATGACCGAGGACGAGGCCGAGCAATTCATAGCCCAGCTGATCAACGATCCCGCGATGGGCTACAATCCCAATTACGTTTCGGATATCAAGAAAGTCGACGACGGCTACGAGATCACCATGGAGGTTTCCAAGGACACCGTGATCGGGCAGATCATCACAAGCGCGGGCGCAAAATTCTCCTCCGGCTCGCATACCGTCAAGATCACGGTAGAGAACGGCAAGATCACCACGATGCGTCACACGTACCGCGCAAGCGGCTCGCTCCAGATCGGCTTTGGCCAAAACGCAACGCTCAATTATTCGGGCAGCACGTTCGTGTCGTTTGACTGACAATAGGTGGTTACTGTGAAAAAACACGTTCGGATCATTTGCACGGTGATGCTTTCCCTGCTTCTGATCGGTGTCATGTCGGGCTGTGCGCTGTTTGACAGGCCCGACGACCTGCCTCCTACAGAGGTCACGTTTTACGATATCAAGATCTCGCTGCCGTACGGGTACATCATAGATTCGACGCAAAGCGACTCCTATCTTCGTGTCTATGAGAAGGGCTTTTACAAAAGCATGATCCTGCTCTCGATAGATGCCTTTGAGGGCGATCCTACCGAGTGGCTGGACGGATATGCGGACTACATCAATCAAAGCGGCGGAACGGCAAAAAGGACTACGTTTATGGAAAACGATGCCGTATTGTCCTCCTTTACCGACAAAGAGGGTAAGCTTGGCAGAGAGATGATGTTTATCTATCACAACTATTGCTATGCGGTTTCGTTGCGCGGCGGCACCGAGCAGGACTTCAACGATCTGCTTGCAACGGTCATTCTGACCGATCAAGCTGTTGAAATGTAAATATGATCATGGGCTGTCACTACTCATAGTGACAGCCCCTTTTGCGCGTTTTGTTCACAAAAAAAGCGTTGACAAACCCCTCGCTGCGGGTGTATAATGAGAATGGTATTTTAGGGGCATTTTTGCCTCATACTATCACCGATTAGAACATAAAAAACCGAAAGTGGGGTGATTCTCTTGCGTAAGGAAAACGAGCAGCTTGACGAGGAGCTGCAGCAAAATCCGGAAGTACAAACCGATCATGAAATTAAAAAAGCCCCCGCCCCACGATTACGCGACGACCAGGATGAGCAAGAGAAGGCCGAGCGCGCTTTGGACGAGCAGTTTGAGCGCGAGGAGGAGGAGCAGGAGCGCGAGGTTGAGCAGGACGAGCAGGCGCTGGCCGAGGACGAAATGCCCGACTCCTATGAGGAGATCATCGAGGACACCTTCGAGGATCTGGAAACGCTGCTTGACAACAAAAAATATGCCGATTTCGTGCGCGAGCTGGAAAAGCTCAACCCGATTGACGCGGCGGATTTCTTTGAAAATCTGCCTCCCAAGCGAATTCCCGCAGTATTCCGTCTGCTCAAAAAGGACAGCGCTGCAGAGGTTTTTGCCGAGCTGGACGCACCCACGCAGGAGCGCATCATTTCGGCTATGACAGACCGAGAGATCTCGGTCATCGTGGAAGACCTGTTCCTTGACGACGCGGTTGACATGCTTTCCGAAATGCCTGCCAATATTGTGCGCCGCATCAAAAAGAACACCACGCCCGAAACGCGCGCGCAGATCAACAGACTGCTTGCCTACCCCGAGGACAGCGCGGGCAGCGTGATGACCTCGGAATTTGTGGACTTGCGCAAGTCCATGACGGTTTCCGAGGCGATCAAGCACATCAGGCAGACCGGTATTGACAAGGAAACCGTATACACCGCCTACGTCATTGACCAAAGCCGCATTCTGGAGGGCATTGTATCCTTCAAGGATCTGCTGTTTTCTCCCCGCGATGCTTTGATCGGGGACATTATGGAGCCGAACATCATTTACGCGAACACGCTGGACGACCAGGAAACAGTTGCGGATATCATTGCAAAGTACAATCTGCTCTCGCTTCCCATCGTGGACCGTGAGTCGCGCTTGGTCGGTATCGTTACAGTCGATGACGCTTTGGACGTCATTGAAGAAGAGACCACCGAGGATATCGAAAAAATGGCGGCAATTTTGCCGACGGATAAGCCTTATATGCGTACCAGCGTGTGGGAAAACTTCAAAAAGCGTATTCCCTGGCTGCTCTTGCTGATGCTGACTGCCACGTTTACAGGCACGATCATCACCATGCTGGAGGGCAAGATCGACGCACTGGACTTCCCTTTGGTGCTATCTCTTTCCGCGTTCATTCCCATGCTGATGAGTACGGGCGGTAACGCAGGCGGACAGTCGTCTGTTACAGTCATTCGTGCGCTTTCGCTGGGCGAGATCGAAGCCAAGGACATTTTGCGCGTGGCCTGGAAGGAGCTGCGCATCGCCATGCTGTGCGGTCTGACCGTATTTGCAGCGTGCTTTATCAAGACCTGGGCGATCGACTGCAAATTCAACACCGAGCCGCAGTATCTCATGATCGCGGCTGCGGTCAGCGCGACGGTATTTGTTGCGATCGTACTGGCAAAGCTGATTGGCGCAATGCTGCCGATCGGTGCAAAGGTGATCAGACTGGACCCCTCGGTCATGGCTTCGCCCTTTATTACGACCATTGTGGACACGCTGACGCTGCTGGTGTATTTCCTGATCGTCATTTACGTGCTGGTGCCGCAGATGACCGCGGTAATGTAAGCAATTGCTCTCACAAAGCGAAGAATTGTGTAACGCCCGCCACCATACGGACGGCCCACTCATGAAAGTTTTCGCCCGCCTTTTTCAAAAGGCGGCGGGGACTTGGGGCAGAGCCCCAAGTCGCCTCCGCAGAGGCGAAACTTTTCCACGCTGTTTAATTTGCGAAGCAAATATGTTCTTCTTTGCAGCTCCTTGCTCAAAAAGAACGGAAACGATTTTCTCACATAAGCAAAAAAGGGAGCTACTTATGCAAAGTAACTCCCTTTTTCTATACATTGAGGTAATTTCCTCCGTTCTTTTTTGTGCAAGTAGGCGCAAAAGAAGAAATATTTGCTACGCAAATTATTTGCTTCGCAAATTAAACGCCGAGATCATTTCGCCTCTGCGGAGGCGACAAGGGCGCTGCCGGTTGCCTTTTGGATGTTGAATTTCGCAGAAATTCAACATCGGGTGGCGTCACTTACACTCGAAAGCATGACAACATTCACACGCCACAATCCTTTTTTGAAAAAAGGTCGATCAAAAACTTTCATGAGTGGGGGCGCGTTTTACGCATTCACTTTCTTGCCCGTGATCTTATCTGCGACGTAAATACCCATGGCACCGCTCTGCGAAAGGCCTCTGGTAATGCCGCTGCCGTCACCGATCAGGTATACGCCATCCATGATCTCAAAGTTCTCGTTGTGCTTCGGTCTGATCGAATAATACTTATTCTCACAGCCGTACAGCAGCGTGTCGTCATTTGCACAGCCGGGTGCAACCTTATCAAGTGCATAAATGGTTTCAATGATATTGGTCAGTGCTCTGTAAGGCATCACCACACTCAAATCTCCCGGGAAAGCCTGCATAGTGGGACGCACCGTGCTTTGCGAAAGTCTGTGTGCGTTGGTTCTTCTGCCTCTGATCAGATCGCCGAATCTCTGCACCATAATATTGCCCTCTGCTGCAAAGTTGGTGTTTCTTGCGATATTTTCTGCATACTCGGTCGGCTTCTGGAAATCCCCGTCAAAGTGAATGGACGACAAAATTGCAAAGTTGCAGTTCTCGGTCTTCTTTTCGGGCTGTGCGAACGAGTGGCCGTTTGCGGTAATCACACCGTGGTTATTCTCCGCAGATACCAGACCGCCCTGGTTGAAGCAGAACATTCTGGTTCTGTCCTCAAACGTCTTGGTTCTGTACAGAATCTTCGGCTCGTAGATCTGCGACGAGAATTCGCGCCAGATGATATCCTTCATCTCTACGCGCACGCCGATGTCGACCGAGTTTGCATCCATGCGAATGTCAAACTTCTTGCAGGTGCGGATCACGAAATCCGAGCCGCTTCGGCCTGTCGAGATTACGATCTTAGCCGCAGTCAAAACCTCTGCATCCTGATTCCCTCTTTTATGTGTAACGGCATACGCGCCGTCCTGTTTGTCAATTTCAAGTACCTCTGTCAGGTCACGCATCTCCACACCGCTTTGTTCCAGCGCGTCGATCAGACTCTGCATGGTTGCAAAATTCTTGTCCGTACCAAGGTGACGAACGTTCATGTCCAAGAGTCGCAGATTGTTTTGCAGGCACTTGAGCTTGAGCTCCTCGTTGGAATGGAACATAGGCGGATAATCATCTGCAAACTGCTCGAGAATGCTATCCACCTGATTAATATAGTACATGGCAAGGTCTTCGCCAAGCTCCTCACCCATCGTACCGCCATACGCGGTGCCAAGATTGAATTTACCGTCCGAAAATGCACCTGCGCCTGCATATCCGCTGGTAATGCTGCACACCTTGCAGTGAATGCACTTCTGGTTCTTGCCTGCAGGGCAATGACGCTTGGACAGGGAGAGTCCCTTTTCCAATATCACGATCTTCAGTTCCGGATTGTTTAC
Source organism: Eubacteriales bacterium (assembly GCA_045606685.1). GTDB lineage: Bacteria > Bacillota > Clostridia > Oscillospirales > CAG-272 > SVQP01. The sequence continues at coordinate 3,797 of JAZUSJ010000190.1, read as the reverse complement.
TATGGCGCGGTAGGCTGCCATCAGGCCACCGATACCACCGCCGATAATGGCTATATCATACATCATAATTAATCTCCAAATTTGTAATATTGGGGCGCAAAAATACGGGACGGTCACAGACCGTCCCGTGAGTTGATTAATGGATTAGTCCTTAATCAGGCTGATGATCGCCATCTCTGCTGCGTCACCGCGGCGAGGGCCGGTCTTCAGAATTCTGGTGTAACCACCGTTACGATCTGCATACGCAGGAGCGATCTCGCTGAACAGCTTGGTTACAACGTCCTCCTTGGTAATGTATGCCAGAGCCGCACGACGGCTTGCAAGGGTATTCTTCTTTCCCAGTGTGATCATCTTTTCTGCAACGGAACGGACTTCCTTAGCTCTTGCGAGAGTGGTCTCAACCTGGCCGTTCTCAAGCAGCAGGGTGACCATACCGCGAAGCATAGCTTTTCTATGATCGGTCGTTCTGCCGAGTTTTCTGGATGCGGGCATTGCCTTATCCCTCCTTCTGCTAAACTACTTAAACTTATTGCTGCTTTTGGCTTATTCTTCTTCTCTCTTGAGATCAAGCCCCAGGGAGTGCAGCTTCTGGATAACTTCTTCAAGCGATTTCTTACCAAGGTTACGGACTCTGATCATCTCTTCCTCGGTACGGTTGGTCAAATCTTCTACTGTGTCAATGCCTGCACGCTTCAAGCAGTTGAAGCTACGTACAGACATGTCAAGCTCCTCAATGGTCATCTCAAGGACTTTTTCCTTCTTGGTCTCTTCTCTTTCGACCATAATCTCTGCCTTTCTTGCTTCATCAGACAAATCCACAAACAGGTTGAGATGCTCGTTGAGAATCTTGGCGCCGAGCGAAATCGCTTCCTTGGCGGTGATTGTACCGTTGGTCAGGACGTTGAGCGTGAGCTTGTCATAGTCGGTGTTGTTACCAACTCTGGTGCTTTCGGTCTCATAGCTTACCTGATAAACGGGGGTGTAAATGGAATCGGTGTAAATCGTTCCGATGGGCGCGGTGGTGTTGAGCCCCAACATTTCGTTGTGCAGCTGCTTGTTGCGCTCCTGGGAAACGTAGCCTCTGCCGTTACCAAAGGTCAATTCCATGTAGAATCTCTCATTGGCTGCAACAGTTGCCAGATGATGGTCGGGATTCAGAATTTCAATGTCGGAATCCTGCTTGATGTCGCCTGCGGTCACAACATGCTCACCGGTTACGTCAATGATCACGGTCTTGGGACCTACACAGTGCAGCTTAGCGGTAATTCCCTTGACATTGAGAACGATTTCCGTAATATCTTCTTTTACGCCCTTGATGGTTCCGAACTCGTGCTGTGCGCCGTCGATCTTGATGTTGGTGACTGCAACACCGGGCAGAGAGCTCAGAAGTACTCTGCGCAGGGAGTTACCCAGCGTGGTACCGAAACCTCTTTCCAAAGGTTCAACGATAAATGTTCCGCTTGTTCCGTCTTCGCTTGCGTCGACGGTGAAAATATTAGGCTTTTCTATCTCAATCATTCCAAATAATTCCTCCTCATAAAATTTTGAAAGTATACCTTTTTACACGGATATACCCGCGTTGATTTGCGCCGCATGACCAAACATACTGCACGCCTGCGCAAAAACCAACGACAGTATTACTTGGAATAAAGCTCGACGATCAGCTGCTCGTTGAAGTCGAAGTCGATATCTTCTCTTGCGGGAAGAGTAGCAACCTTACCGGTCAGATTTGCAGCATCGCATTCCAGCCACTTGGGAACGATTACATTCTTTTCGGTCATAGCCTTGAACTTGTCGGAAGAGCGGCTTGCTTCCTTCACAGCGACTACGTCGCCTGCCTTCACGATCAGAGAAGGAATGTTGACCTTCTTGCCGTTTACGGTGAAGTGTGCGTGCAGAACGAGCTGACGAGCGTCTCTGCGAGACTCTGCAAAGCCCAGTCTGTAAACAACGTTGTCCAGTCTTCTTTCAAGCAGAAGCAGCAGGTTTTCGCCGGTCATACCTTCCTTGCGAGCTGCCTCATCGTAGTAGTTCTTGAACTGCTTCTCAAGAACACCGTAGTATCTCTTGGTTGTCTGCTTTTCGCGGAGCTGCAGACCGTACTCTCTCATCTTCTTCTTTGCTGCACCGTGCTGACCGGGAGCGGTTGCTCTACGATCCAGAGCGCACTTGCCGGAAAGGCAGCGGTCGCCCTTCAGATAAAGCTTCTTGCCCTCTCTGCGGCACAGCTTACATGCAGGACCTGTATATCTTGCCATAATTGCGTTACCTCCTGTGAAAAATTAAACGCGTCTGCGCTTGGGCGGTCTGCAACCGTTGTGGGGGATAGGAGTTACGTCTCTGATCAGAGTGATCTGGAGACCTACTGCTTCCAATGCACGGATTGCGGATTCACGTCCCGAACCGGGGCCCTTTACATACACCTCAACGCTCTTCAGACCCTGATCGATCGCTGCCTTAGCTGCGGTCTCAGAAGCGGACTGAGCTGCGAAGGGGGTGGACTTTCTGGAACCCTTGAAGCCGAGTTCACCGGCGGATGCCCAGGAAATGGCATTACCGTTGACGTCGGTGATGGTTACAATAGTGTTATTGAAGGTTGCCTGAATATGAACAACGCCCTTTTCAATGTTCTTTTTCTCGCGGCGTCTCTTGATAACCTTCTTTGCAGCAACTTTTGCCATATTCTATGCCACTCCTTTACTTCTTCTTGTTCGCAATGGTCTTTGCGGGACCTTTTCTGGTTCTTGCGTTAGTCTTGGTTCTCTGTCCTCTGACGGGCAAGCCCTTTCTGTGTCTGACACCGCGGTAGCAGTTGATTTCTACCATGTTCTTGATGTTCATGGCAACTTCACGACGAAGGTCACCCTCTACAGTGTAGAAGTTTTCGATTTCGTCACGCAGCTTTGCAATGTCTTCTTCGGTCAGATCCTTTGCGCGGATTGCGGGATCAATGCCGGTCTTTGTGAGGATATCTGTTGCGCTCTTACGACCAATACCGTAAATGTAGGTAAGGGCGATATCTACGCGCTTGTTGTTGGGAATATCAACACCAGCTATACGAGCCATTCTTGTTCACCTCTTTGTTTGGTTTAGTTGTTTGTTTGTCGTGGTACGCGGATTAACCCTGCTTCTGCTTGTGCTTGGGGTTCTCGCAGATTACCATGACTTTACCTTTTCTCTTGATGATCTTGCACTTTTCGCAGATCTTCTTAACGGACGGTTTAACCTTCATTACGTTATACCATGCCTTTCTTTCGAGTTATTCGTAAAATCTTATTTTGCGCGCCATGTGATGCGGCCCTTGTCAAGGTCATATACCGAAACCTCAACCGTTACCTTATCACCGGGCAGAATTCTGATATAATTCATACGAAGCTTACCGGAAATATGTGCCTTGACGATATGTCCGTTGGGCAGCTTCACTTTGAAGTTTGCGTTGGGCATTGCTTCTACCACAACACCTTCAAATTCAATAACGTCGTCCTTCGACAGAGTAATCCCTCCTTACTTGTTTGTAACTGTTTGCATGAAAACGGGTAATTAAAATTCAGGATCGATCAGTGTCAGATTCAGCACGCCCTCATCGGTCAGTGCCACGGTATTTTCGTAGTGTGCAGACAGTCTTCTGTCCGCTGTGACCACCGTCCAGCCGTCGGCCAGCTCTCTGACCTCGAAGGTACCTGCGTTGACCATCGGTTCGATAGCCAGCACCATACCCGAGCAGATGCGTACGCCGCGTCCGGGGGTGCAAGTCGGAGGGGCCAAGCGGTCTTAGGAAGACAAATTGGAGTAGCAAC
>JAZUSJ010000189.1:0-4703 GCA_045606685.1 Eubacteriales bacterium | reverse complement strand
ACTGTTCTTGTGTATATTGCAGCCGCATGATAGAATAACGCATATAGACCGATATATAAGAATTTGTAGGTGAGATAATGATTATTTTAATTACAGGAGCATCGCATACAGGCAAAACTGCACTTGCCCAAAAATTGCTCGAAAAATATAAATATCCATACCTGTCAATAGACCATCTGAAAATGGGTTTAATTCGTAGCGACAACACAGAACTTACCCCTATGGATGATAATGAATTAACCGAATACTTGTGGCCGATTGTTAGTGAAATGATAAAAACTGCTATTGAGAACAAGCAGAACTTAATTGTCGAAGGTTGCTATATTCCATTCGATTGGCAGAAAAACTTTGACTCCGAATATCTTGAAAAAATCAAATACTACTGTCTGGTAATGAGTGAGGAATATATCAGAAATCACTTTTCTGACATAAAGAAATATGCAAACGTTATTGAAAATCGTTTGGACGATGAATGGTGTACAATGAAGAGTGTATTGTCAGAAAATGCACAGATGTTAGAATTTGCAAAAAAGTATAATGTGAACTATATACTCATTGAAGATAAGTACGAAATCAATATTGAGTTATAACGAAAATTCCAATTTATCGAACAGAATAAAACAATCGCCGGCAGATTTTCTGTCGGCGATAATTATTTTACAGCGTAACAAATCTACGTACGACAAGTAAACTTCCTTATGAGAACCAGCCTTTCTCCGTGTGCCGATAAGACAGTAATTTGAAGGAATTACGAAATCAACGTCTGTTAAGCAGGATTGGACAACAAAAAAGACGACATTCAACTTCGGTTGGTGTCGTCTTTTTTGTGCGTTTAAGGGTTGAAAATCGCCTATTTTCTGCTCTGTGATGCGTTGTACGAATATGAACAATCTGTAACTTTAGCAGCATACTCATTGACAGAATGCCTTTTTATGCGTATAATTAACCTAAAGGTTAAATGATTGGCGGTGATGTGGTGGGACTCCAAAATACAATGAAGTCCTTGGCTGACCCTACCCGAAGAACAATTCTTAACCTATTAAAAAAGGGACGGTTGTCAGCCGGAGAAATAGCAGAGCATTTCAATATTAGCTTACCAGCGATTTCAAAACATTTGTCTATTTTAAAAGAAGCTGACCTTATTCGTGACCAACGAGAAGGTAAGTACATTTTCTATGAGCTTAATGCCTCAGTTCTTGACGAAGCACTACTATGGCTCACAGATTTACGAGGGAGATAATAATGAAAAAGTTATATGCGATTTGTTACGGAGTTATCTTGTTGTGCATCATCGGTACGGCGATACTCCTTATAATTACACCGGATACCATACCAGCCCACTACAATTTTGCCGGCGAGGTTGACCGTTTTGGAAGCAAGTACGAAAATCTAATTTTCCCTCTGTTTGCCATAATAATGGGCGCATTTTTCATTCTGCTTGCAAAACTACAGCGCAAAAAGGGGGTTGCTGTAAACGAGAAAATCCTTCTCTATACCGGGATATGTACCTTACTTTTCTTCACGGCGCTCAGTTTCTATTTCATGCTTAAAGCTATCAGATATGACCCCGACGCAACCGCTACATTTAGTATAGATGTAATGAAGTTTACCGGCATTGCAATTGGTATAATGCTCGTTATACTCGGAAATATCATGCCTAAAGCACGACGCAATGCGATGTTTGGCTTGCGGACAAAATGGAGTATGGCAAACGATAATGTATGGCAAAAAAGTCAGCGTTTCGGAGGGATAGCTTCGGTATTGTGTGGGCTTGCAATGATTATCGTTTCGGCTATCATACCAGGTGTTTGGAATCTAATTGTAACGACTGTTATAGTGATTGTTTGGATTACTTCGTGTGTAATAGCCTCGTATCAATACTATAAAACAGATAGCTCACAAAAATAATTGCTTATAAGTTTTAAAGGTAATGTTATGGAGGCTATATTATGACAGAGATAGTATGTGCAATTATCTGCGGAATTCTTGCGTTAATAGCTTTGGTTATTAGTGTTCGGTCGTTCAAAGAAAAGGGCTTCCTTTTCAACATTGCATACACTTTTTCTGACGGATGCACAAGATAATTTGACAAGAATATTGTAAATTTTTCTGCATCCGTATTCTTTATTTCCTCCGACTCAAATTTTGGATAGTGAAGCAAAAAGAAAATCCATCACAGACTTTTTGTCTATGATGGATTTTTTTCGTCAGGCACTCTCAATCGGCTTTTCATCAGATATTTCGTAACATCCTTATGAGAACCCGACTTTCGCGTCCTTCTTTTTACGTTTGCCCCTGCCTTCTCTGCATCCTTCTCCAGGAGATAAATCCATACAGGTCGTTGACAAGGAAAGCGGCAAAGCAGACCACGACCGAGATATAAGAAATGTCCGAGAGCGAGGCAAGCGTCCACAGCACCAAAAGCACCATGTCGTTGGCAGCGTAGATCAGGGCAAAATAGGGGCTGCGGCGCCAGGTCAGATAGGCAGCAAGAAAGCTGGTGGTGACCGAGACCGTGCTGGGGATCAGATTGGCCGTGCCAAGTGCGCGCAGAATGAAATAAAAGATGACGGTGACCGCGATCGTGAGTAAAATGGCAACCATCCAGCCCTTGCCGGACAGAGTTGCCACCTGCACCTGGCTCTTTTGCCCCTTGAAGGGGTGGCGCAGCCAAGAGATCAGCGAAAAGAGTGCCATGGGCGCGGTCATGCCGAGATAGGTGATCATCTCGCCGTAGTAGGCAAAGGTCAGCGAAACGTAGCCGTAGAGCAGGGAAAAGAGGATCATGAGCACCTGTCCCGTGGGGTTGCCCTTGGCACAAAAGATCAGCGAGGTCACACCGATCAAGGATGCGATCAAAGTCAAGAAATCCGAGCCGTCAAAGAGAACGAAAAAGACGAGAATGGCAAGGCAAGAGCCGGACCACAACAGCCATTCACCGAGGGTGAAGTATCTTCTTAGCTTTCGCATAAAACCTCCAAAAAAATAAGCACCCGCGGCGCATCTTCTAAGACCTAACGATGCGCGGCGAATGCAAAAAGCATTCATATCTACCCGGTGGCAGACGTATTTTTTCTGTATTATAGCACGGACGGCGAGGGTTGTCAAGATGAAATTCATTCAGAATTAAGAATCAAGGTAGAAAAACCATGATGGGTACGTGAACCAAGAGGACATGCGCTGCAAAGGCGTCCCCCGAGGGGAAGCCTTTATTCAACTTATTAAAAAAGGAACTGAATCTGATTTTCGATTCAGTTCCTCTTATTTTTACATCATCGCCAGATATTCCTCTGCATGGTGTGCAGCAACCGCACCGTCGGCAGCGGCTGTCACGACCTGTCGCAAGGTCTTTGTGCGCACGTCGCCTGCGGCATAAACACCCTTGATCGAGGTCTGCGTGCTTTCATCCGCCACAATGTATCCCTGCGCGTCAAGCTCCAGCTGACCTGCAAACAGCTCGGTTGCGGGGCAGCGGCCAATGCTGACGAACAGGCCGTCGATCTGGACCTCGCGCTCCTGTCCCGTGGGAATATCGGTCAGCGTCACGGCACTGACGCGCTTGTCTGCACAAATTGCGGAAACCTTGCTGTTCCAGCAAAATTCCACGTTACTTGCTTGCATGAGCGGTGCGTGATAGATCTTGGTCGCACGCAGCGTGTCGCGGCGATGCACCAGGATCACCTTTTCGCAAAGCCCCGAGAGGTACAGCGCGTCGGATGCAGCACTGTTGCCGCCGCCCACGACCATGACCGTCTTGCCCTTGTAAAAGCGGCCGTCGCAATGTGCGCAATAATGTACGCCGCGGCCGATCAGGGACGGCTCGTTTTCAAGTCCCAGCGGGCGCGGGGATGCGCCCGTGGCGATCACGACCGTGCGGCCGAAATACGCACCATCGGTGGTGACTACGCGCTTGATTTCGGATGAAAGATCGACCTCTGTGATCTCGGCATATGCGCTGACAGCACCAAAGCGCTCTGCGCCTGCCGCCATTTTCATGCCAAGCTCAATGCCGTCAATGCCTGCATCAAAGCCGGGGTAGTTGTCAATGATGTCGGTGGTTGCCATCTGGCCGCCGGGGCAGATCTTTTCGATCACAAGCGTGTCAAGCCCGGCGCGGGCGGCATAAAGCGCAGCGGTATAGCCCGCAGGGCCGCCGCCCAGCACCAGCATATCGTGTACGTGTACGTTTTCCATATCAGAGCAATGCAAGAATTGCGGCCTTGGGGCGGGAGCCTGTGACCTGGTTGGTGATCTCACCGTTCTTGAGCACGACCAGCGTGGGAATGCTCATCACGCCGAACTGCTGTGCAAGCTCCTCCTGCTCGTCAACGTTGATCTTGCCGACCACGATGTCATCTCTCTCGTTACCGATTTCCTCAATGATGGGAGCGACCATGCGGCAAGGGCCGCACCAGTCTGCGTAAAAGTCCAGCAGGACCGGCTTTGCGCCGTTCTTGATCTGTTCAAAATTTTCCTTTGTTACGTGAATGACTGCCATTTGTTTGTTTCCTTTCTTGTATGATGATATTTGTTTATTCTTATCATTGACATTTTCTTTGTCTTTATTTCATTATACCATATTCCAATGCCGCTGTCAATGAAAAAAAGCAGCCCCATGGGGCTGATGAATTAGCGGAAAAAGCAGGAATTTGTCCTGAAACGAGCAAATTCCTGCTGCTTTTGTTTATATACAGTGGTGAGAG
>JAZUSJ010000188.1:0-2169 GCA_045606685.1 Eubacteriales bacterium | reverse complement strand
GGCTCTGCCCCAAGACCCCGCCGCCTTTTGAAAAAGGCGGGCGAAAACTTTTATCCTGTGAGTGTGATCCGTTCGGGTGACGGCGGGCAAAAACTTTCATCCGTGGCAACCGTGTGGTGGCGGTTACGCGCCCCAATATTTCTTATCTAGGCTGCGCAGCTGGATGGCTTCCGCGATATGGACGTCACGGATGATCTCGCTGCCGTCCAGATCCGCAATCGTGCGTGCTACGCGCATGACTCTGTCATAGCCTCTGGCGGACAGCCCCATCGAATCGTACGCCATGCGCAGCAGCTGCGCTGCGCCCTCGTCCGTCTTGCAATACTTGCGGATGCCCGCAGCGTCCAGCTGCGCGTTGCAGTTGATCTTATCATTCCCCATACGCGCCTTGGCAAATTCTCTTGCCGCGATCACGCGCTTGCGCACGGTCGCAGAGGTCTCTGCTGCCTCATTGCCGGCTGAGATCTCGTCATAGGAAAGCGAAGGAAGCTCGATCTGAATGTCCATTCTGTCCAGCATCGGGCCGCTGATGCGCGAAATATATCGCTGCACCTCACCCGCTTTACAGGTGCAAGGTCTTGTGGGATGGCCGAAATAACCGCAACGGCAGGGGTTCATGGCTCCCACCAACATAAATGAGCATGGGAAGGTCACGCGCCCGCTGGCACGCGAAATGGTCACACGGCGATCCTCCAGGGGCTGTCGCAGCGCATCGGTGACTTGCTTGGGAAATTCGGGAAACTCATCCAAAAAAAGCACACCGTGATTGGCCAAGGACACCTCACCCGGGCGCGGATTTGCACCGCCGCCCACAAGGGCAACCGCTGACATGGTATGGTGCGGTGCGCGGAACGGTCTTGTGGAAAGCAACGACGTGCCGTCCGGCAGCGTTCCCGTGACCGAATGTACCTTGGTGGTTTCGATCGCCTCGTCAAAGGTCAGGGGCGGCAGAATGGTGGCAAGCCTTTTGGCCAGCATGGATTTGCCCGTGCCGGGAGGGCCGATCAACAGAATATTATGGCCGCCCGCAGCCGCGATCTCCATCGCACGCTTGGCAAGGGCTTGCCCCTTGACGTCCGAAAAGTCTATGCCGTAGTCTACACTCGCGTCATGCAGCGCAGTATCGTCCGGCCGGACGGGCTGCAGCAGCTTGACACCGTTGAGGTGATCGATAAACTCGCGCATGCTATGTACGCCGTATACCGTAATGCCATGCACGGCAGCCGCCTCCTTGGCATTCTGCAGCGGTACGAAAAACTCTGTAAAGCCTGCATCCCTTGCGGCAACGCACATGCTCAGCACACCGCGCACCGCTCTCCATGCGCCCGAAAGCGAAAGCTCACCCACAATGCACTTGTTTTTCATCTCGGTCTCGCGATTGATCACGCCGGCGCAGCGCAAAATACCCGTCAGAATGGCCACGTCAAACTGTGATCCCTCTTTTTTGCGGTCAGCAGGCGCAAGGTTGACCATAAAGGACATGCCCGGGAAGCGATAACCGCTGTTCTCGCAAGCAGTGCGCACGCGCTCCTTGGCCTCCTTGACCGCAAGGTCAGGCAAACCCACCAATTCAAAATTTGGCATTTTGGGCTGGCCGTCCGCCTCTACCGTTACAATAAAGCCGTCAATTCCGTAAAGCCCTGCGCTATAGATCTCAGATAACATATCGCTCCTCCGATTTTCGTCATTATCTTAGTGTAACACTATTTTGCAAAAAAGTCAATATTTGCTTTACAAAACCCAAGCAATATGCTATAATAATAACATAATATAATCAACGGAGGTTCTCATGAAACAAGCCGGTATTCTTCTTCCGCTCTCCTCGCTCCCTTCTCCCTACGGAATTGGAACTATGGGCAAGGAGGCTTACAGATTTATTGATTTTCTCAAGGATTCCAACCAGGTGATCTGGCAGCTGCTCCCCATTCACCAGACAAGCTACGGTGACTCCCCCTATCAGTCCCCCTCTGCCTTTGCGGGCAACCCCTATTTTATCGATCTTGACACTTTGATCGAAGAGGGACTGCTGACCAAAAAAGACGTCAAGGATCAGCCCCCCACGACCGAATACGTGGATTACGCGCACGTTTATTATGCGCGCTACCCCCTTCTGCGCCGCGCCTTTGCGCGTTTTGATCCCAAGAATTACCCCGATTATGACGATTTCTG
>JAZUSJ010000187.1:0-20628 GCA_045606685.1 Eubacteriales bacterium | reverse complement strand
AAAGGGGGCCGTTGCGGGGGGGGGCAACGCCCGCAAATATCACTTGATAGATTATCCCAGATTATCCATCTTTTTCACGATCTTTTCAAGCTGCTTATTCATCTTATTCTTGGACTTCCCGAAGGTCGAAGCCACGCTGTTGTTCTTGCTATCGATCATAGTGCGCAGGTGATGATGCGGATATTCCAGCGAATCGGCATAAATAACGCCTGCATCCACGATCACATGCTCAAATGCCATATCCAGCATATCCCATGCAGTCGGGTCGCTCATGTACTTTCTCTTGAGTGCGATCTCATAGTACGCGGGCTTGACCATACGAAGGTTTTCGGATGCCATAACCTCCATGACAGCGCCGATCATCTCTATCTTGCTCTTGGCTGCCGATGAGGGAATGGCAAATACCGTAAACTGGTCGTGCATCTGCGTTTGATAATTCTTCTGATGCTCATCGTACTTGGGCATGGGTACGATACCGTACTCCTGCTCCATATTACGGATCTCATCCAGCTCAACAGCCAGCAGACGCAGCGTGGTGGTTGCGGCTCTGCCCTCTGCAAACATCTCGCGGATCGCGGGCTGAGCGGAGCTGCCCTCAGTCTCCTTGCAGAGATAGGTGCCGCCGCTTTCATGGATCAGAAGCAAAAGCTTATCCACCGCGTTGGAAAGTTTTTCGGTATCCAGCGCCCAGGTATAGGCACCGTCCGCATCCTTATCTACCAGGGCGATATCGCATGCGCTCCAATAAGCGTCCACATTGATAACGGCGCTGGTCACAAGGCCGAACAGGTCATCCTCGTCATGCTTTCCGTCACCGTTGAGATCCTGGTAGAAGTCCTCCACCAGAGAAGCATGGTAATCCAACGTCCACTCGTTGTTCTCCACCGCCTCGTACAGGTAAGGGATGCTCTTATCGTCGAACAGCTTCTTATTGAACATCGTGACGATCGCCAGACGGTAGGTAGAGAGTGCAATCATGCCCGTAGCGGTATATTGGCTGTCACCATAGGAGATCGTATCATTGTAGTCCTGCATCCAGTAGCTCTGCGAAAGATCCGGGTATTCCAGATCGCGCAGATTATAGAAGGTGCCGCCAAGTGCTGCGGGCAAGGTTGCATAGCAAGCACCTGCGAACATATCATAATCATCGCTGCCCGCCTTGACCACGCGCTCGATCTCAGCAACCGTTTTGAACGGATCGGCGTCATCAAGCGGCTGGGACACGATATTGACGTTCAGTCGATTGTTAATCACGATGTTGCGGTTAAACATAGCATCGTTCACGGGATCGGAATTGAGCTCAGGCACCGCAATCTCGTCCTGAGTGTACTTTTGCACGCCGCGGCTCAGGATCACGATGTCCTCTCCGTTGAACTTCAGATCCTCGGGAATGGCATCCAGGGGCGCATCCGGATTGGTGGTTGCTTCCCCGCCTGTGGTCTGGCCGCCTTCTTCATCAGGAGTATCCACGCAAGCCGCAAACAACGAGGTCAGCGTCAGCAATGCAAGCAGCATGGCAATTGTCTTTTTCATACTTCTTCTCTCCTACAATTTCTATTACGGGCAGATTATACCACTTTTTCTTGACTTTGTCAAGAGAAAAAAGCGACCGCCGTTCCCGGTGATCGCTTAGGTTTATTTGATCATTCCTCCAGCTTTTCCAGCTTGGCCTGCAGCTTGACCAGAGATCTCTTGCACGATTTTGCCACGCTTGCAAACTTGGAGGACGCATTGTTCTTTTTGCCGTTTACGATGGTGCGCAGCATATGATGCGGGAAATCCAGCGAGAGGCCGTAAACCACGCCTGCATCCGTGATCATTCTGTCAAAGGTGAGATCCAGCATCTCCCACGCGATGGGGTCGCTCATATACTTGCGCTTGAGCGCGATCTCATAATACGCGGGCTTGACTGTTCTTTGCGACTCGGAGGCCATGACCTCAAGCGTTGCGCCGATCATCTCAAGCTTTTCCTTGGCTGCCGAGACAGGCACACAAAATACCGTAAACTGGTCGTGCATCAGCGTTCCGTAGTCCTCTTGAGCCTCGTCGAACTTGGGCATGGGCACGATGCCGTACATCTGCTCCATGTCGCGCACGTCGGGCTGCTCCACGGCAATCAGGCGCAGCGTGGTCATCGCGCTGTGACCCTCAGCAAACATCCGACGGATCTCGTCCTGCTCGGTATTGCTTGCCTCCTCCTTGTAAAGGTAGGTGCCGCCGCAATCATAGAACAGGATCAAAAGCTTATCCACCACGTCCGACACGTGTCCGACGTCCAGCACCCAGACGTATTCGCCCGCATCGTTCTTTTCCAGGATGGGCATGTTGCACGAGCTCCAATAAGGGTCGGTGCTCAGTCCCGGGCAAGAGATAAAGCCGAACAGATCCGCCTCGTCATGTCTGCCGTTACCGTTAAGGTCCTGGTAAAAATCCGCTGCCAGCGAGGCCTGATAATCCAGCGTCCACTCGCTGCTGCTGACCGCATCGTACAGGTACGGAACGTTTTTGTTATCAAACAGATTCTTGTTGAACATGGTGACAAAGGCAAAGCGATAGGTAGAGAGCGCGATCATGCCCGTGGCGGTATACTGGCTCTGTCCGTAGGAGATCAGCTCGTTGTAGCTCTGCATCCAGTAATCACGCGAAAGATCCAGGTACTCAAGCTCAGTCAGGTCGTAAAACGTTCCCTTGAGCACAGAGGGCATGGTGGTGTAGCAAGCGGATGCGACCAGGTCGTAATCCGACGATCCCGCCTTGACAATGCTCTCAATCTCGGTAATGGGCTTGTATTCGTCGGGATCCTCAATGGGAGCGGATACGATACTGACGTTGAGTCGGTCAAACACCGTAATATTTCGATTGAAAATCGCATCGTTGACCGGCTCGGAATTGAGCTCGGGCACCGCAATCTCGTCCTGCGTCCAGCCCTGCTTGGCGCGGCTTAAGATCACGATCTCCTCGCCGTTATATTTCAGATCCTCGGGAATGGCATCCAACTGCGCGGGCTCGGTGCTCTCCTCGGCGGCGGTGGTGTCGGTATTTTGCTGTGAGGTATCTCCCTCGGCACAAGCAGCAAGAGTCATAAGCAGCGTTGCCAATAGCAGAAACAACGAAATGATGCGTTTCATCAGCAATTCTCCTTGAGTCGTTTTTTTCAGTATACCATAAAACCATCTTGCCTGTCAAGAAGAAAGCCCTTGCTTTCGCAAGGGTTTTCAAACACTTGTGCTGCACGAAGGCGGGAGCAAGCCCCCGCCCGACGTATCGTTTTGCATGTTGCACAGCAAAGCTCTGCAATCACAGTCTGTTCTTGAAATAACGCAGGATCATGCGTCTGCCAAACGGCACGCGCTGATGCACCTGTGCGCGCAGATCGCGGTACAGTGCCGCTACCTGCTTCATTTGCGCAATGCTCATGCCGTGGCCGAATTCCTCGGCGGCAATGGCATCCATGACCTCACCCATGCGGTGCGGGCTGACGGGCAGCGGTGCGGGCGCGTTGGCCTTCGCCTCGGCAACTGCGTTGACATCTTCGGCATCTTCGGCATCCGCGGGCTTTTCGGCCTCGTATTCGGGCGAGCGTCCCAGAATATCCTCCAGCTCTATTGCCAGACGGCGCGCATATTCATCCTTGAACTCGCCCGTCTCGGGGGACAGTCCGTAGACATCCAGAATGTTATGCAGCGCATCAATGACCGTGTAGCTCAGCTCGCGGCGGTCATCCTCGCTTGTATTCTGACCGAAATGCTCGGAGAGAATGGTCTCCACCGCGCTGTTCTTTTTGAATTCAGCACCGGCGGCACGGTTTCTCAGATGCAGGATCAGCCAGATCACGGCTGCGGCAACGGCTGCCACGGCTACAAAGATAATGGATGCGATGATGGTTCTGCGGCGTGCCTCCTCTTCGGCAAGCTCGTCCTCATCCACCTCTTCTTCCTCTTCCTCGTCCGGCTTGATGATCTGGTCGATCTCGTCCTTGATCGAGGGAGGAGGCGTGGAGGAGCTTCCGTCCTCACTCGGCCGGCTGTCTTCTCCGCCGTACATACCCGCATAGTAAGCAGGTGTGCATTCATACTGCATCCAGCCGATGCCGTCAAAGAACACCTCTACCCACGCATGCGCCTCGTAGTCATGCACGTAGGTGGCAAATCTGCCCACCGTGTTTTCGGCACGGTTGGAGCCGAAATCGCAGGCGATATAGCCCTCAACATATCTTGCGGGAATGCCGTACTCGCGCAGAATCAGCGCAACGGCAGATGCAAACTGCACGCAATACCCCTCGTGGGTATTGGTCAGGAAGTTTTCCACACCGTCCAAGGAATCATCCACCAGCTCGAGATTGGGCGTCAGCGTATAGGTGCAGCCCTTTTCCTCAATGATGTAATCAATGACCGCCTTGACCAGGTCGTTACGCTGCACGGCTGCAGCATCAAAGGTTGCGTTTTGCATAGCAGAAGAGGTAAAGTCGTAAGGATACTCCTTGATCTCGTATACGGGCGCATCGTACGCTTCCTCGTCCACCACCGTGATCTTTTCAAACAGCACGTCCAGCATGGTCGCGTCCGCATTCTCGCAGATCACGTACTGCTCACTCTCCTGACCGTTCTCGTCGATCACGATCTCTTTTGTATAATAGGTATTGTTTTCAAAGTCGATCTCCATTTGGCTGCCGATGGGATGATATTCATCGTGCGTTTCGGCCTCGATATGCTCGGTGCCGATCTGCACCTTTTCCTTATAGGTAGCGTTTGCAAAGATCTCCTTTGCAAGCTGTGCGATGATCTCGCTCTCGCTCTTACCCGTGTAGTGCATGTACACGTACTCGGTATAGTCGGTGGTATCCTTGGCCTCGTCAGCCTCGCCGCCAAACAGGATGCGCTCGATCTCGCGTCTGTCCGAATCTGCACCCGTAATGTAGCGGTGCAAAAGCGAACTTTCATTCTCGGTGCTTACCTTTTCCACTCTGTAGGTGTCGTCCAGCTCCAGCGTATACGCATTTCCCTGCGCGTCACGCAGCACAAGCACCTTATCCTTGGAGGAATACTCCACGCTGTCGCTCAGATGCACGAATGCATCCACGACCTTGCCGCTTCTGCGGTAAGTAATTGTAGTAAAGCCGCGGGAAGGCACGTCCTCCTCCACCTTGACCGTGTACGTTGCCATCACGTCGGTGCCGTAGGACATTTCTCTGACCTCATACGAGCAGAACGCCAGGATCAGCTCCTTTTGCAAATTGTACTGTGCAATATCCTTGCCCAGATTGAGTGCAAAATCCTTGTCGGTCTTGATGGGCGCAAAGGTCAGCGCGCTGTATTTGGTACCCGGCTCTGCAAAATCGCGGCCTGTCAGCACACCGTCAAAATAGTTGACGAAGCTATGCTCGCTCTTCTCAGTATTGCCGTATCCGTACAGTCCACGGCTCTGATCGAACACGCTGGGCAGATACAGCAAGGAGGAAGGGCTGTTGACGCGGCGCATATGCACGGTCATGGCCACAAAGCCAAAGTCCTGATATTTGTGATACTTTTGCAAGAAGTCGTGATCCGCATCAAAGATTTCCATATCACCGTGCGAGAGCCAATAAAAGTCGTAGAACATACGATCCGATGGATGCTCGTCAACGTCGAAAAGATCACGGTAGATATCAAACACGCCGGGATTTTCCTCGTCCTTGGTGGACTGCCCCGTATACCACGCACCGTCACGGTAATCCACACCGATCCAGCCGCGCAGATACAGGTTGGCGGCATACTGCGATTCGATAAAGAATATCTGCGTGCCGTCAAATTGCACGTGCTCAAGCTCGGTGGAATGCGGCCTGAAATTATCGTTATCCAGCTCGTATTCCAGCTCGTCCAGTCGCTCGTCGTCACCCATCAGGGCAGCGGTCACGTAGGCACGCGCGTAGGAGATCTTATCGTCCAGCAGCTTGATGACCATGTGCTTTTTGATGGTCAGCGCGGGAATGATGACGATCAGCACGCACACCGCCAGCATCATGGCAGCCGCAAAGCCGCCCATGGCGCTCTTGGCACCGTCGGTCACCTGCTCGTAGCGGCGCACCGCGCGGATCTGCTTTTTGATCTGCTTTTGGTGCAGCCTCTGCTGCTTCTTTTTCTCCGCCAGCGCCTTTTTCTCCTGCTCGGTCAATCTCTGCTTTTTGGCCTTGACCTTTTTCTTGGGAGCATCAAAGTAGGAGGAAATTTCCTCGTCTACGGTTTTATCCTTATTTTTCTTTTGCTTTTTGGCAGCGCGAGCCAGCTTTTTTTGCTGCTTCTTCTCTGCCTTTTGGCGCAATTTCTGCAAATATTCCTCGGGATATTGCGGTCTGTCCTCTTGGGCAAACAGCTGCAGCTTGGTATCATACCGATCCGCATCCACCGCGCGGCGGAACAGCTTATCGTAAGACCACATCACAAGCACGGCCGCGATCGAGGCGATCAGCATACCTGCGCCAAGGCCGCTGGATGCGATATTGAACACGCACACGGGTACGATGATCAAAAGACAGGTAATGGTGGGCAGCACGGGGCGCGTGCGCTTTGCCACTAAGGGGACGAACACAGCTGCCAGCAAAAGCGCCATGACCAGCATACCGTCCGCACCGTAGGCGGTCAGCTTTTCCAGATAGTAGCCCGCAAGTGCCTCGCCCGAGGTCATATTGGGTACGCCAATACCCAGATTGCTCAGATACAGCGTAAACTTGGACAGATACAAACGGCACAAAAATCCGTTGTACAGCGCCAGCACGCCCTGTACGACGTTGGGTGAGAGCAGCGCAATGCCCACAGCACCCAAAGCCACGCCGCCAAGTGCGGTATAGCGGTTATAGCAAATCAGACCGAAGACTGCCGTGGCAAACACGGCAAGCCCCAGCATGGTCATATCTGAAACGCAGACCTCAAAGCCGTAAGAGCCCTTGAAGCCGCCGCCAAAGAACATCATCAAAGCCCAGCAAAGGCACATGACCACAAGGCAGCGGCATGCATAGCCAAAAGCTCGCGTAGCCAGTCCCCTGCCCGCGCGGTCGGGCGGACAGATCAGCGGTCTTTGATGCTCGGGGAGCAGCGGGGCTTTCTTTTTCTCTTTTTTGTCAGGCTTTTCGGTTTGCTTTTTTGCCTTGACCTTTTTCTCTTTTTTTGCCATGCCGCTCACCTCCCCTCTTTTTGTTCGGGCAATCTGCCCTCTACCAACACAAGTCCGTTCTCTGCCAGTCTTGCGCGGCAGCCTTCAATATAGCGCAATCTTTGCGCACGGTTTGCAAATCTTTCCTCGGGGTTATACAGCATGACCTGCGAGGAACCGAAGGTTGCGCCCTCGGTCATACCCGGGATTGAGCAAAGCGCCGATACGGACGCACGGTCCACAGCACCCGTGACAAAGATCTGCTTGGTGCTTTGTGTTTCCGCAGCCATGGCACACAGCCTTGCCACGGTATCCTCGGGCGCGCACAGCGGCGCTGTGGCAAACTCACGGAAGATCAGCTCAAAATCCTCCTTGCCGTGCAGCGTGACGCAATACGCGCCTGCCTCGCTGCGACGGTCAAACCACATCAGATTGACGATCTTACCGTTACGGAATTCCTCCAGCAGCACGGCCACGGTCAGCTCGACCACGCCGTCCGCCAGATATTCGTTCATATCCTCGTAGTAGATATCCTCGGCCAGCAGGTTTTCATCCTCTTGTACGGGAACGGCCTGCGCTGCACGCTTTTCCTCGGCAGATGCGTGGATATCCTCGCGCATCTTTTCCTTTTGCTCACGGCTGAGCTTGAGTCCCTGATCCTTGGCCACGGCCAGCGCGGATGCATACTGCAGCTTTTCCGCCTTTTTCTGCGCCTTGGTCTGCTTACGGGTATGCTCCTCGGGCGTTTGCTGCACGGGAGGTGCATCCGGGAAGGTACGCGCCAGGTCGCAGTACACGTTGGTGATATTGGCAGTACCTGTATTGTACTCCTTGACGATCATCTGCTCGCTCTTGGAGGACAGCTTCCAGTGAATGCTCTTGAGCGAATCTCCCATACGGTAATCGCGGATATCGCTGACCTCCAGACGGTCGTACGAAATGGGCGAGCGAACCGTTCTTGCCACGCTGTCCGAAATGGCCTGTGCGGCTGCCTCGTCCAGATTGAGCTTTCTGGGCAGAACGTAGACCTGATTATAGTTCTCCACGTCCACGCGCACGCGCATCAGACGGAAGAAGTCGTATACGTAAAAGCACTTGACGCCAATGTCGTACGTGCCGCGGAAGCGGAAGCAAACCTCATTGTTGACATCATAGCTTGCAAAGGGCGACATGGACAGATTGACCGTGCGCATGGTGCAGCGCACGCTGTTGGTCTGCGGCAGCCACATCTGCGCCTCCACAAAGGGATAGGCAAAGATGGAGGTATTGTTGACGCGGAAATGATACGTATAGGGTTGGTTCTTTTCCACGGTAGCTGCGTCTGACATCATATATACGTTGAGCGACATTTTTGCCGTCAGCATGTAAACGAACAGCACGGGCAGCAAGAACACCAGGAAAATGAACAGAATGTGTGAAAAAGCGTTGTTGAGTGCCTGCGTAAAGATCAGAACGGCACCCAGAATGGCCAGATACCACCAGAAATTTTTGGTAAGTCCTATGGTTGCTCCGCGCTTGCCCATTCCCTTGCCGCGCGCGTACGCCTCGCGCTCGCGCTTGGTGGAGGGCAGACGGATCTTGGATGCAAGAGCAACGGTCTTATCGTTGATAAAGATCTCCTTTAAGCTCTTCTCCTTTGCATCCGGCTTTTGCTTTTTATAATGGATGACGTAAAGCACGATCAGCGTGCCGAGCAGCAAAAGTGCCGGGATCAGCACAAAGGCAGTCACGTTTGTTTGCCTGATGCCGTCCTCTACGTAGCTCTCTACGCCGCGCAATCTTGCGGCAAGTCCCGCACCGCACGCGATGCAAAGCACGCTTGCCAGCAGATCAAGCCCTGCCGCAATGCCTGCCCAACGCGTCATTTCCTTGACGCTCTTGTTGCCAAAGCGCAGCAAATTGAAGCCTGTGATCAAAGCGTAGATCAAGGTGCAGATCAGCGCAGCAAAATACAGCACGCCCGCAGCCTGCAGGCCAAGCAGCGCACCTATAATATTCTCCTCGGTCAGCTTGAACAGGTCAAGATAATCCGCAAGCCCCGTCAGCTCTCCTCCCGAGAAATAAGCGAAAAGTCCCAGACCGCTCGCGCGCAGATCCAACACGTCGGGAACTGTGATACGAACGGCATCCAGGCAGACAAACACGATCTGACAGACAAGGAATATGCCCGAAAGCACCCAGAGCAGAATGCGGGAAAGCTTGGGCAGATCGACCGGCTTTGCCTTTTTCTTTGCTTTGGATCTCTTTTGCACAAACGAATGTCCGCAGCCGTCGCACACCTTTGGGTTCAGCGGCAGGATCTTGCCGCAATCGGGGCATTTGACCGCCACCGTCGCACCGCAGCTCATGCAGTACGTTCTACCCGCAGGTATGCTTTTGCCGCATCGGGGACAGAGTTTGGACTGTTCCATCGAAATTCTCCTATGCGTTTATGATTCGTTTGTCTTGTTTTCTCTTTTGCCCTTGTAAGGCACTTCGGTCGTGCGCAGGATCTCACCCAGCACGTCGTTTGCGGTAATATGATTGAGCTTTGCCTCCTGCTTGAGCATCAGACGGTGGCTGATGGCAGAACGGAAGATGGCTGCGATATCATCGGGCAGCACGTAATCTCTGCCGCGCAGGAATGCATACGCGCGTACCAGATGCATCAGCGCAACGGTTGCACGGGGGGATGCACCCAATGCCAGAGAGGGATGCTTACGGGTTGCGCAGATCAAATCTACCATATACTTGTACAGCTCGTCGTTGATCTCGACATTGGTGACCAGCTCACGGATATCGCGGATCTCCTGCTGGCTCAGCACTGCCTCCACCTCGTCCAAGGGACTGTGATCGCGGCGCGCCTTGATGATATTGATCTCCTCCTGTGCGCTGGGATAGCCCATAAAGATCTTGAGCGCAAAACGGTCCAGCTGCGCCTCGGGCAGCGGATAAGTACCCACGTAGCCTGTGGGGTTCTGGGTTGCTATGACCATAAAGGGATCCGGCACGGCCATGGTTTCACCGTCCACCGACACCTTGTTCTCTTCCATTGCCTCCAGCAGAGCCGACTGCGTCTTGGGGCTGGCACGGTTGATCTCGTCTGCCAACAGCAAATTACACATAACAAGGCCCGTGCGGAATTCGAATTCTTCCTTTTGTCTGTTATAGATATGGAAACCCGTGATGTCGGAAGCCATGACGTCGGGGGTAAACTGTGCGCGCTTGAAGGTAAGACCTGTGGTCTTGGCCAGAGCAGAGGCCAGCGTGGTCTTACCCGTGCCGGGCACGTCCTCGATCAGCACGTGAGAGCCGGAAAGCATAGCGGTCATGAGCATGATGATCTCGTTTCTCTTGCCCACGATGACCTTTTCGACCTGGTCAATGGCCGCCATGATCTTTGTATGCGCCGCTTGCATTTCGGGAGAGAGCGCGGGGGTATTTTTTTGGCTTTCGGTGTTCATGTTTGGTTTACTTCCTTTCAAAACAATATAGAGTCATTATAGCATATTTTCCCACCTTTTTTCAAGGGCTTTGGAGGCATGATGCACAATTTCTACATCCAAAGAAAAAAATTTACAATTTCCAAGAGCCAAAATAGCCTCTTCGCGCGGCACGGCAAGCAAAAAAGCAGGAATCTGCTACCCAAACAAATTCCTGCTTTTATGCATTCAGATCCTATATGCCCCGTCTTACTCTGTGGACAACATCACCGTCAAAGCGCATGTACATCGTCGCGTCGGTATCAAGGCCAACCACGATCTCATGGCCGTCCAGATACGCACACAGCTCGTGCGGCTGCCCATACCGTCCGGCGTCTACCGTATCGTAAACCTTTTTGTCGATCTCCAATTCCCGGATACTGCCGACCTTGCGATAGCAGATCATATAGCCGCTGACGCTTTTGAGCATCAGTATTTTGCTCTTTTCGCTGTAATCCACCACGTGCAGCACGGGAGAATTGACAATCTCACCGTCCACCTCGGGCGCACTTTGCACGGCGGCGGGTGTGGGCGGCTCGCCCATCCATTCAAGCGTCCGCAGTCTGAAATACGACACGACACCAATGATCCAGAGCGTAACCATGCATACCATCATGACATAATCGGTATGAAATTGCCACGCATCATTATACCAAAAAAGCATGAACAGCTTGTCCGCCACGGCCAGCGGAATGGCAGCGATCATAAATCCCACGTGCTTTTTGGAAAAGATGCAGCATACCGCAAGTATGCCGATTGCAAGCAAAGCGACACCCATCATGGTATACAACGGCAAGGGGTTTGCCAGCTGGTCTTGCGTAATGCCCCAATATACCTCATACTCCTCGGGTGTATACAAGCGGCCCGTCCAGAACAGTCCGTCGTTGAGCATGGCGTACGGAAACACCCAGGTAAACGTGGAATAAAAGAACCCTCCGAAAAACGCGCATATGCAGTTGAGTGCGCAGATCACGGTTGAGGTGATCAGGCCAAGTCGGGCAATTCGATATCCGAACCGCAACCGCTCCGCCTTTACCGTACAGTTTACACCGCCCGTTATTCTTCCCATTGTGCTACCTCCGAAATCATCTTGTTGTTTATAATACATCCGCGCCGTACGTCACGGCGCGGATGCTCCTTCACCTATACAGATGCATTTTTTTGCAAAAAAGTTCCGGTTTTTTGAAACTTTTTTCAACTTTTTTCAATAATTTTCAATCTTTTTTATCCAAGGCTTCCGGGCTGCCCCTTCTGCGAGAAGTCAATGAGTGTGCCTTCGCGGTAGTGCGTAATGCCGTACTTTTCGCAGATCTCGTACATTCTCGTGATGTACTCCTTGCGCTTCTTGCCGCGCAGCTGCGCTACGTAATACGCCTGCACCATGGATTTTTCCACGTGCTCCTTATCCTGCTCGGTCTCGGCCTCCTCCAGCGCCTTTTCCCAAAGATCCAGCACGTTCTCGCCAAAGTCGATCATTTCCTGGTTGCTCATTCCGCCTTGCATCATGTGGCGAACGCTGTCGTAAATACCCACCTCGTTCTTTGCTGCAGCCTCGGTGGTCAGGTCGATATATGCACGGATATGCTCCCAACCCGCGCCGTAATAGTCCTGCAGGAATTCATTCATGTGACGGTTATATTCTTCCTCGCTCATGTCGGGATTCCAAAGCAGCTTTGCCAGCAGGTAAGCGCGCAGCTCGCCAAACTCGCCCGAAGTGGACTGATAGTTGCCCTGCTCGAACATGCCGATGACGTGGTGATCCTTATAGAATTTGACGTTCTCACGCAGCACGCCCAGATTGGGGAACGGAGAGAGATAGGCCATAAAGTTGGTGGTGTAGTCCCAGATATACAGATTATCGCAGATCGCGCTCCACTCCTCGATATCCTTCTTGAAGGCCACGTTGTTCTTGCAGCTCTCGTCGGACAGCGGGTGACCGAAGCAGCACTCGATCGAGCAAAGGCGGATGATGACGTTGTCCGCAGGCTTGATGGTCTTGGGTGCCTTACGGGTATAGCGGTACGCAAGCGTATCTACGTAAACATCCGGGAATTCGTCCTTGATATCGCCCGCAATGCGGTTGACAAAGGTCAGAAGCGAGCCCATAGGGGTTCCCTCGCGGTCGTCGATGGCCTTGCAGTTTGCGCACTGACAGCCAAGGTGCTCCGCTGCGGAGTCATTCTGCGAGACAGAAACGATCTTGGCATTGGGGTTGGAACGCAGCCAAGCCTTGACATTGGCAAGCACCTTTTGATATACTGCCTCATCGGTCAGGCAGGGCTGCTTACCTATCTCGTGTGCCGTACCTGTCAAGGCTGCCAGCGTGTGCACGAACGAGCCTGCATAGGAAATGCCGCCCTCAATATCGGCATTGTAGCCGCTGTTATCCTTGAGTTGGACGGAAAGCACCGGATTGTGCTCCAGATCGTACCAGAAGGAGTCACGCGCGATAAACGCAGGGTTGTAAATCTCGCAATAGTTTGCAGGGACACGCACGATGGGGGTATCGCGCACGACGGTAAAATCGGTGGCATAAAAGCGCACGCCAAGGTAATTTTCCATGAACGTGTACACACCGTAAGCCGTTCCCGCCGTGCAGCTGCCCGTAACATAGAGCTTGCCGCCGTCCTCAACAATGGCATAGCCGTCGTTCTTGATCTGTGCGCGTGCGGATGTGACCGCCTCGGTATCAAGGTCGGTCTGACCGATCACGATCAGATGCTCGGTCGATGCATCCTCGGTTACGCTGGGCTTGTGTCCCGTCGCCTTTTCGGCATACTCGACCAGCATATCCACAGCATCGGTAATACCCTTTGCGGCACCGGACTGTACGTACAGGGAGAACGAGGAGAACGCTGTGCCGCCGATCTCAAAAAGATCCACGGGGTAGCCGGTATCCGGCACGGTTTCCTCCGGCTCGGTTGTCACTTCGGGTTCGGTGGTCTGATCGGGCAGAGTGGTTTCCTCTTCGACAGGCTCTTCGGGTGTTGTTTGCTCCGCAGGCCCCGACGAAGGGGTACATGCTGCAAGGCAGCCCAGGGGCATGAGCAGCGCGAGTAATAAAGACAGCTTTCTCATAAGCATCCTCTTTCATCAAAATATGTTTGTGTATGATTTACCATTTCAGACCGTGATAGTACGGGCCTTTTCCGATAAAGCCGACCTGGCGGAAATCCTCGGGATTGTGACGGATGATGTAATCCATGTAGGATACGACCATACGCGCGGTCAGCAAATATCCTTGCGCATTCAGATGTCCGCCGATCCAGAAATGATCGTAGAATTTCTGATCGTAAACGGGACCGTATTCGCGCAGGTCGATGACGTAGGTGTTGTCAAAATACTCAGCCAGATCGTACATCAGCTTTTGATGTGCATCCGCCTTTTCCTCGGCCTGTGCGCCGTGATGCGGCGTTTTGGGCATGGTGACAAGGAAGAACTTTGCTTTGGGCTGGATCTGCTTGTATTTTTGCAGCACAGCGGCAAATTCTCCCGCAAAGGTGGGCGCGTTCTTGGAGGGATCCTCGGGATCGATGTCGTCCACCGAGCCGACAGGCAAGCCAAGTCCCCAAAGGTCGTTGCAGCCCAGCGCCATGATATACGCCTGGCAAGCAAGATCGGGATTCCAGAAGCCGTTTGCCTCGCCAAAGGACTGCAGATACTCACGCGCAGTCATGCCGCCGCGGGAAAAATTATATACCTTGGTGCCGGCCATGCGTGCGATAAACTGTCCCCAGGAAATGTCGTAATAATCATGATAGCCGCGCTCGCCCTCGGGAGTCATGGATTCAAGCTCACCCGAGGAAAGGCTGTCACCAATACAGCCGATCGAACGGAAAATGCCCACAAAGCCTCCGCCCTCGACCAGGCGATCCAGCGGCTTTTCATCGGGAATGGCGTAAAAATCGTTGATGTTCATATGATTTGCCCTTTCTCCTTATAAAATAAGTGTTTTTTTCAGTATAACATAAAAGAGGCAAATTGACAAGCCCATGAAATCACGAACTTTTCGGGCAATTTTTGTGCAATTTTTCAAGATTTTTTTATAAAAAGCACTTGACAAACAAAATCTCTTATGCTATGATATATGGGTACGCGAAAGCGTATGGCCTGCGGCGTTAGCTCAGCTGGATAGAGTGTTTGGCTACGAACCAAAAGGTCGGGGGTTCGAGTCCCTTACGCCGCGCCAAAAAAATTCCATCGCAACAGCGATGGAATTTTTTTATCCAATCCGAAGGATTGGTATGTCATCAACGCCCTCGCGCGTTGTATGGAATTGCGACGCAGTCGCGTATGGCATCGCGCGAAGCGCGTATCCAACCTCGCCACCTTCGGATTGATTCCATAGCGCCTTTGGCGGATTCCATGCAGCCCTGCGGGCTGAGGACATGCCGCCTTCGGCGGATTCCATGCAGCCCTGCGGGCTGAGGACATGCCGCCTTCGGCGGATTGCATGCAGCCCTGCGGGCTGAGGACATGCCGCCTTCGGCGGATTGCATACAACACTTCGTGTTGATGATATACACGCCTTTGGCGTGATCGGGATGCGAGATTGTGGGGATTTTCTATTTACAAAACTCCCCTTTTGTGGTATGATGATCACAGAAAGCAGGTGATTTTATGTTCGAGAAATTCAAGGCCAAAATTCTTTTTGAAAAGCTGCTTGGCCGTCCCGATATCAATAAAGCCTACGCCATGGTAGATCCAAGTGATTCCTGGTACGACACCATCTCCACAGTACACCGCTCCTTGGACACCATCCGCGCTCTGCCCCACCAAACGCTGCAGCAAAAAAGCCACGACGGCCTTACGCTGCAAGGCGTTTTCTACCCTTGTGAAAACAGCAGGATCACCGTGATCTGCGTCCACGGCTACACAAGCCATGCCGAACGCGAGTGGGCGTTTCCCGGGCTGTTTTACCACGGACTCGGCTTTAACGTGCTGATCCCCTATCAGCGTGCGCACGGCCCAAGCGAGGGGCAATACATCACCTTTGGTGCGCTGGAGCATCGCGACGTGATGGGTTGGGCGGAGCTGATCGACCAAAAGATCCCCGACGGTCGCATCATCCTGCACGGGCTGAGCATGGGCGGCGGCATTGTGCTTGACCTTTGCGACAAGCAGATGCCAAGCGTTTGCTGTCTGATCGCGGACGCACCGAGCACGAGCATTCGCGAATTCTTTGGAAATATTGCACGCGCGTCGTTCAAAAAGGACGGCGACCGCGTCGCATCCCACGCACTTGAGCTCTTCAAACAAAAATTCGGTGCGGATGCCAAGGATTTTGAAGCCACCGAGCGGATCGCGCGCTGCCATTATCCCCTGCTGCTTGCCGCGGGTGAGCGCGAGCAGCGCACGGCATCACTCGAGGCACTCAAAGCAAGCAATCCTTGCCCGACAGAGATCGTCATTCTCCCCGGCTGCGACCACGGCAACGGCATGTACAAGCAGACCGAGCTGTATCAAGGCGCGATCCGCGCATTTGTCGAGAAGCACGCAAAGAGCGCAGAATGAGGTAAGGAAAATCGAAATGCATCAGTTTATTTATAAGCGGCTGACTACTGTGCGCGATCCCGAGATCAGTAACATCGCAGCGGCTTACAGGCTGCCGTCGATCTCGCAATTTATCAGCATCGCGGACAATTATTTTGATTACGTGACAAGCGGGGCGAACGTTTTCTTTTATAAGGTCTATGAAAACGGCCGCCTTGTCGGCACGACGCATCTTGAAACGCAGTCCGACACGCTTTTTTCGGATATCGTGGTACTGCCCGATTTTCAAGGCCAAGGGATCGGAACAAAGATTCTCTCGGATATACAGAACGACGTATTCGGGCTGGGATACAAGACGATCAGCGTATCTATCGATGAGAAAAATCTTGCATCGATCAGGATGTTCGAAAAAGCAGGATTTGTCTTTGTTTCCCAAGAGGACGAGCTGAGAAATTACGTATATCGGATCGGGGAATGAGCGCGTTCTCCACACCAAAAACGACCGTTACCGAACAAAAAATAACAGCAGGAAATTGTTCACAAGCGAACAATTTCCTGCTGTTTTCGGTATCAAAGGCACGGCCAAGCGTCCGTATCATAAATCTCGCCGCAGTCGGCTTTCTCCTGCGTCATATGGGATGGTTGATGTGGATCTGCAATTTTTCAGCCAATTCGTTCAGATAGTTCAGGTGCGCGCGCAAATACCCGTATGACCGCCAGCCCTCATGCCCTTTGTATTCCTGTGCTTTGCTTTCGTAATATTGATTAAAGACACTTTCCGCTTTTTCAAGATCTCCCAGCCGTCCCCAGATCATGGCCTCCTCCAACAATATCAGACGGCGGTTACAGGCATCTAAATGAGCATACTTTCTGCGGTTTTCCAGAACAGCAGCACGGCTGTTCAGGGCGTTGAAGGCAGGGATGACGTAATCTCTGATCTGACGAAGGACATCGCTTGTGATCTCTTGCACCGAATCGTGAAGGTCGTAATAATCCGTCTTTTGACCTTCCAGCTCTTTCAGACAGCTGCGTATATTGCACCAGAATTCGGGATAATATGCTTTCATATTCTCCTCCGGTGCAAAGCTTCGCAGCTCACATTCCGGAACACGGATTCCAACGTGTACCCACAGCACGTCATAAACGCTCTTTGACGGACATCCGATTTGAAAATTGATGACTTGTGACATATCTCCGTCAACAAATCTGTGCAAGGTACGCCCATGTTTTTTGAATCCTAACGGCTTGACCTCCGCGTATACTGCTTTTTCGATCTCATCAACGATAGATTTGGTATCAAGCTGCTTGTCCTTTTCAAAATACATGCACTTCTCTCCCTTCGCGTGTATATCGGAATATGTTTATGGGTTCAGTTTTGGATCAGCTCCCAATCAAAATAAATATAGTTTGCTTTTTCATCCATGTCCCAAGGGTACGTATAAAGATTCAACAGATATGCGGTCGGAGGATTGGCAACGTATTGCCTGAACTCCTTTGCCACGTCCCAAAATTGATTCATTGTATAAGATTCGGGAAGCTTTTTGAGTGCGGCCTTGAAATCGGCCTCCTTTTCCGGGGGCAAACCAAACCAGCAGTTGCTTACCATTGGCAGCAGCTTGAGCTCCGCTTTGTCAAATTTTTGCTTGTACGCGGGATTTTCCGCAAAATACCGTTCGATCTCCATACGAATATCGTCGGAAACAGTCTTGATCCACGATGCATCCTCATAAGAAAAGCTGATGCGCGGCTTCATTTTATCGGTAAAGCATTTTTTCAAAATCACCCAATGACCGATCATTTGCCCTTTTTTCCAGCAGACCTTCTCACTCACATAGTCCTCGTCGGCATATTTGGGCTTGATATCGATAAGCTGCCAATATCCCGAGCCGTATCCCGTTACGTAATCTCCGATTTTGATTTGGTTCATAAAAGCACCGCCTTTCTTAATTTGTGAAGTTCAAAACAAGGATTTTTGATTTAAATTTCTATAATGAATTTCTCATAGGCGTTTACATACGTTGTTTTACTGCTTTCAATCATCCTCGGTTTTCTTCCGTAATTTAGATGATTATGTCCGTAAACAAAATACGTAGGCTGCGTTTTTTCAACAAAATCCCTGATAGCCCGATACCCCTGATGAGTTGAGTCTTGTCCGTCTCCTATTCCAAAAGCAGGATAATGAGAAATAATAATATCGACATTTGAATTACTCTTGTTTCTCTGATATAGACTCTTTAGTTTTTTGTACATTTCTGCTTCGGAGAGGATATGTCCATTTCTGTGTTGACACCCTATACCAATAATTCTGATTCCCGAAACTTCTACACTTTTCCACTCAATAAACTCTTTATCAAACAGACCGGTTTTATAAGTATCATGATTTCCTTTTACGTAAAACAAAGGTTTTTGTAGGTTTGTCCTGATCGTTTCCAAATAACTATATGGCAAATCGCCTACTGATAAAATAAGGTCAATACTTCCAAGGTTGTTTTCAGCGTAATATTCCGTAAGAGATCGGCTTTCCTCATCGGCTACGACTAACACCTTCATTTAATCACCTCGTTTTGACAATATTTGGTGTCTTTCCGTGATTGATTATATCATACTTTCGTAAATAAATCAAGGCGCAGCCGTGTATATCATCCGCAGCTTGCCTGCGGTATGGAATCATCCCGAAGGGATGTATGTCCTCAGCCCGCAGGGCTGCATGGAATCCACCGCAGGTGGCATGGAATCCACCGCAGGTGGCATGGAATCCACCGCAGGTGGCATGGAATCCACCGCAGGTGGCATGGAATCAATCCGAAGGTGGTGAGGTTGGATACGCGCTTCGCGCGATGCCATGCGCGACTTCGTCGCAATTCCATACAATGCGCGAGCGCGTTGATGACATACCAATCCTTCGGATTGGATAAAAAACGATGCACTTGCATCGTTTTTTGGCGGATTCGTGACCACTTCTTCGCAGCGCGACATCGCTTTGCGATAATCGCTCTGCGAAGGACAAAGGTCGAATGGGAGAAAAACGAGGCTTACGGTTTTCCGCGACCTTTGCGTTCGGTAGCCTTGGCCACCATCCCCCACCAACACAAAAAGCCCACCGCTTTGCGGTAGGCTTTTTGTGTTGCCTTAAACGAGTGAAAAGGTGTCTGAACATAGGTAAAAACGAACAAAAGGTGTCTGGTATGTCATCAGCATTTAATCATTAAAGCGCCTCGACATTTCTTCTGCATCATATTCGAGAAAATACGGTTTCAATTTGTCATAAAATTCTCGCATTTTTTCTTTTGTCGCAAAAACAATATCACAACCTCTATCGTCATAAATACTTAAAATGCATTCGTTTTCAAAAGACACAAAATGTACTGTTCTTGATCCCCATGAAAAATTTTCTATTGCTCTTTTTTTGTAAGGATACTTGGAATCTGTATAGCATATGATTCGATTTTTTTGAACATTATTTTCTTTTTCATCTTCGTCAAGCGGAATGTTAAAGATGACGGTATTATCATATTCGTTTGTGTGCTGTGCAAGAAATATAATATTCCGTTTGAAATATCTAATTGTATTATTGACGTTAATTCCGCCCCACACAGAAATATCTTCGATATAATGATCAAAAAATATCGCATCGGGCGGATTTTGAAAAAGAATATCAAATATTTCAAATGCTCGTTTCTTGGCATTTTTTAAATATACACGCTTAGAATCGCCTATTCCCAATTCACATCTGAGTGCAAAAGGGTGATTATAAAACCAAGGTTGTTTATACGAAAACGATGCGTCAGTAATCAATCTTTCGATTTCGCTGTTTGACTTGTTTTTAAAAGTCATTAAATCACTGCCTTTCTTTTTGTTTAATTATATCACACTTTTATTAATAAATCAAGGCGCAGGCCGTGCATATCATCAATTCCGTGGGAATTGCATATCATCAACACGAAGTGTTGTATATCATCAAGCCGCAGGTAAGATGCACGCTAAAGCGTGATGAGATACAGCCCCGAAGGGGCTGATGATATGCACCGCACGTTGTGCGGCGATGATATGCCAAGCCTGCGGCTTGGATAAACAAAAATAGAACATTTGTCGGTAGACAAACGTTCTATTTTTGTTGGCAGGGGCAGAAGGGCTCTAAACCTATTTGCAACCGCAAGCGGTTGGAGGTTGGTTTCTGCGCTACCGACTACCTCAATAAAAAACAGGAAAGTTTATTCAATATACGACATAAGCTCCTTCGCAGCCTTGAGTATATATTCGGCATACGGTTCGCGTACCGCTGCGGGTAATCTTTCCGCCGCTATTTCAAAATTCATGAGTCCGTCAAATTCCGCAAGCGCCAAGCCATGCATGGCATCACGCCAATCAATAGTGCCCATGAACGGCAAAATGTGGTCATCCTCGAACGCTACGTTATCGTTGATGTGCAATACCTTGAGACGTTTGCCGACGTAGGCGAGTCCTTCGGACTGTTTTATTCCGCTTATGTTGGCATGCCCAAAATCCCAGCACACGTCTATTCCGAGAGCATCGGCAACGTCGCAAAGCT